>JAEZIX010000002.1 GCA_023415935.1 Cyanobacteria bacterium OH_CDB_20
ATACTTGCATACATTGATTCAGCGCTTTCTTCTGCCTGAACAGAACCTGAAGAAAACTTACAAATGACTTCTGCTGTATGATTTTCTGCAACTGAAGGGTTTTTAATTACATTTAAAACAACTTCTATTGTCTGTATTTGATCGTAGTGAGTCATAACCTTTCCAAGTTTTTCTTCTGCGTAAGCTCTGATTGGGTCTGTGATTTCAATGTTGCGCCCTTTTACAGTAATTCGCATTTATTTTCTGCCTCCATAAAATATGTAACTTATTGATTATAACTCAATTACACTTCTTTTTAAACCTCTTTTTATGTATTTGTAACTTAATTTTCAAAAAAAATTTTGATTTGATTACAATTTCATATTCGGATGTTATAATGTTACCGGATATTCTGTGGAGTGACTTATGCAAAAATATGCAATCGGAATCGACTTAGGCGGAACAAAGGTTCTCACTGCTCTTGTTAATATAGAAACAGGCGAAGTTATTGAGTCTGTTAAGAAAAAGACTAAAAAAGAAAAAGGACCTGAAAAAATTGTTCATAAAATTTTAAAATCGATAAGAGAGATTTTAGAAGATCAGGTTCTTGATTCAACTGAGATTTCTTCGATAGGAATCGGTGCGGCAGGTCAGGTTGACAGGGAAAAAGGTATTTTAATAGCGGCTCCTAACCTTGATTGCTTTGATTTGCCTCTTAAAGAAATTGTGGAAAAAGAGTTTGGCATTCCTGTTTTATTGGGTAATGATGTTGAAATAGCAACTTTAGGGGAGCTTAAATATGGTGCAGGCAGAGGTTATGACGATTTTGTCTGTATTTTTGTAGGTACAGGGGTTGGCTCAGGAGTTGTTTCAGGCGGAAAACTTCGCCAAGGTTCTTCAGGTACAGCCGGTGAAATAGGACATATTGTTGTTGATGTTGGCGGAAGACCTTGTGCTTGCGGAGGTAATGGCTGTTTAGAGGCTTATGCTTCAAGATTGGCAGTCGAAAAAAGAATTACAGGTGCTTTAAAAAAAGGTCGTGAGTCAACAATCACAAACTATCTCGTTGAAGGAAAAGGCATAAAAACCAGCATGATTTTAAAAGCGCTTCAGGATCAAGATGAGCTTGTTACCAAGTTTTTGGAAGAAGCTGCAGAATACCTTGCTTCGGGAATTGCGAGTGTAATCAACTTTTATAACCCAAAACTTATTATTTTGGGTGGTGGGCTTATAGATGCAATTGACTTTTTCTATGAAAAAGCCGTTAAAATTGCCAAAGGAAAATCACTTCCTACTCCGGCTAAAAGTACAGAGTTTAAAAAAGCAGAGCTCGGTGATTTCTCTGGTGTAATAGGCGCTGCGCTTCTAAAAACATATCGCGATAGCAATTAATCAAGTACTGCATTGGTATGTGAAGAACATATTTTTTTGTGTTCTTTGCCATATATATCCTGTGCCAGATCACTGCATACGTAATAAGTATTTAAATCAATAAGTTTATTAAGATTGTATCCGGCAAGGGTATAGTCGTCTATACTTTTTAGAAGTGCTATTTTTTGGTACTTTATTTGAGGATTATACTCGTCGTAAGGCTCTATCATATTTATATATTCAAGCGCTTTATAGTATTTATGTGAATTTTGGTATAAGGTTGCCATGTCAAGATAATCATCGACAGTGTTTTTAGAAACGCAAATAGCTCCTATTACCGGCGACATAATCCCTAGTAATGTTATTGATAATATTATTTTTTTCATTTAATTCTCGTCACTCAAAATATTCTTTAAATCATATTCAGGACTTTGAGTAATTATATTAAGTCCATATACTTCTTTTAATCCTTCTATCAATGAAGGGCTTATTAAAGAAGGGCAATAGTTGCAAAGATAAGGTTTGGTTATGTTATATCCGTGCAGTGTTGCAAGATGCGATATCAAGTCATAGTTGCATTGAGTCAAAAATACTATGAACTTTAATTTTTCCATATCGAATTCTTTTTCAAGCTTTTCAATAATGTAATTAAATATGAATATCCCCGCATATGAGTTGACAAACCAAACATTATCTCTGTCTTCGGTTTGCGTAAGCGATATAGCATAGGTATCTTGAGGGATGATTTCAAGCAGTCTTTTAATGTAATTAAGAGTATTTATATTTGAATTAACAAGGTCAATCATAAATAAATGTTTTATGTCACCATTTTTTATTTTGGATATGATGCCTTCTAATTTTTCATCAACCTGTTTTTTGTCAAAGCCGACTTTTATTTTCTCAGCAGGAGTGTCTCTGAGAAATCCTTTAGAATTGTTTGCGATATCGATAAGAGAGTTTATATCACTTTCGTTAATTCTGGTCATGCCGAATGCAGGATTAGGATCTAATGAATAGACTCTGCCCCTGATGATGTCAACATTAGGCTGAGAATTTTTTGTAACTAAAATAGCCCCTGGGAAAGAAGCAAAATCAAGCTGCAAACTGTTTATTGAATGCTGATAATGTCCGACAAGATTTCTGTTGTGCTGGAACTTTTCCAGCGAATGGGCAACAAGCATTTCACTGTGGGTATATACATTTATGTCAGTGTCTTTAACCGCATCAAGTACAAGTTCTAAATCCGGGAAAAAATGTCCAGAAACAAGGATGGATTTTCCTGGCTTTATACTTAAATCTACTTCGCTAAGAACAATAGGACCGTATTTTTCAATGATGTTTTTCTTTATCAGCACCATTGCTTGTCTTGAGTATTTTGAAAATTCATATATTTTGTTTTTAAGTTTTTCTTCGCTTGCAGTCATAAAATTTGTTGCGTTGAGAAGTCTTAATACTGCTTGTTCTCCTTCAATGTAGGGTTTATCGTAATTTTCAACTTCAACAAGATATAATGCTGTATTTTTTACAAGATTCATCATTATATCGTAGAGATTTTTTTTAGACTTTGATAGATTAAGGTTTTTTAGAAGAGATTGCCTTTCACCCTGATTTATGGCGGTTATGACATCCATTTTTTCTGTGTCGAGTATAGGATTTGTTTTTAGTGTTTGATACGGTAAACCCATATCTTCACTTACTTTGATATATTGTTCTTCAAGTTTTCTTTTTTCGTCTTTTAAATCTTCAATTATAACATTGAGTGTTTCTCTTTTAAAATCAAGATTTACAACTACTTTAGCGATGAATTTTATAAGGCGATTTCTTATTTCATCGGTATCAACTTCAAGTTCTGAAATTTTAGTAATGTAGTATGCAATATGTTGCAACTCATACATTAAAACTTCCTTTAGAGAACTAATTGACGGATCAAAAGCAAAAACGCTCATTGAATGAAGGTCCGTGCAAGCTGAAGTTGTATAATTGAAAAATCTGTTCATTTTTTATTCCTGATTTAAAATGTCGTCAAGTTTTCCTTCTGCAATAAGCGCTTCCAGATTGTCTAAGCCGCCTATTCTTTCTCCGCCAATAATAATTTGCGGGACAGTTACTTTCTGTTCGATTTTATAAAATTCCGCAAGCTTTTCCCTGTATTCGTTCTCATTATCTGTAATGTCGATTTCTTTAAATGGGATGCCTTTTTCGTTTAGAATTTCTTTTGCCCTTGTACAATAAGGACAATAGTCAACCGTGTATATCTCTACGTGTTTCATAATATTCACCTTCAATTTTGGCTAGGTGGAACAAGCTGATTTGAGACAGCCAAACCTTCCCTAACAATTAGTTTTATTATTTGTTAAGTAGAGTTATTTTTTATGCGACAGTACGGCTATATTATTTATCTATTCTGGAAATGATTTCTTTTATATTACTTTTTTCATCTTCAGGTAAATCAAAATTTATATAATCATTAAAATATTCAAGTGCGTCATCTTTGTCTCCTCTTGCCATAAAGAGCATTCCGAGCTTTTTATAAGCAGGATGGAATTCAGGATTTATTGAAAGAGATTTTAAATAATATGAAATAGCTTTATCAATATTATCGTTTGATTCATATGCAAGTGCTGTTTGATACAGTATTATTGCATTTGAATCAACAAGTTCCAAAAGTTGTTCATAATTTGAAATGGCATTATCATATTCGCCCTGTTCAAAATATATATTCCCTAAGTCCCAATAAGCGTCTATATTTTTAGGTGATAAATCTAAAATTTCGCTAAGCTGGTCGATTGCCATGTCAAATCTTACATCTTCTATATAAATTCTTGCAAGATAATGCTTTAAAACTATATTATCAGGCATGAGTGTAACAGCTGTTTCAAGAAGGTTCATATCTTCTTCAATACGTCTTTGCTTGAAGTACATATCAGCAAGATTTACGTATGTTTCAACCTGTTTATTATCTAGTTTCAACGCCTCTAGAAAGTATTCTTCAGCTTTTTCATCCTGAGCAAGTTTTGCATAGCAAAGCCCAATGTTATTTAATATATGAGGATTTTTAGGGTCTTTTTTTAAACCTTCTTCAAAAAGCTCAATTGCTTCGTCAAATTTTTGTTTTTTAAAAGCATCAAGCGCTTTTTCTATTTCTTTTTGCATTTTCATTTCCATAAGTTTATATTACAATAAAACTACATAATATCAAATACAAAGGGAGATTAGTATGTCAGGACATTCAAAATGGTCAACGATTAAACATAAAAAAGCGAAAGTTGATGCTCAAAGAGGCGTTGCTTTTCAAAAATTCTCAAGGGAACTTATTGTGGCAGCGAAACTTGGCGGAGCTGATCCGACTTCAAACTTTAGGCTTAGAACAGCAATTGATAGAGCCAAAACTGCAGGTCTTCCAAATGACAATATAAAACGTGCTATTGAAAAAGGAGCAGGAGCGTCAGGCGCAGATAACTATGAAGAGCTTACATATGAAGGTTATGGTGCAGGAGGAGTTGCAATAATAGTTGAAGCAATGACAGATAACCGCAACAGAACAGCAGGCGATTTAAGAAGCTTTTTTACGAAATTTAACGGCAATATGGGTGAAAATGGTTGTGTTGGCTGGATGTTTAAACAAGTCGGCATGATAACATTTTCAAATGATATTGATTTTGACAAACTTTTTGAAGACGCAATAGAAGCTAACGCTCAAGATGTTATTGAAGAAGATGAAGAGTATAAAGTAATAACAGCAGTTTCTGATTTTCAGTCTTGTGTTGAGTTTTTAGAATCAAAAGGCTATAAAGCAAAATCAGAAGAGCTTACAAGAATTCCTGAAAATACAATCGCGGTTACCGATGAAAAAATCGCAACACAAATCTTGAAACTTATGGATAAACTTGAAGAGCATGATGATGTTCAAAATGTTTATTCAAACTTTGATATTTCTGATGAAGTTATGGAAAAAGTAAGTATTTAAGATTTTAAGAAATTAGCAATTTTTAGACTGCAACTGTTTTACATACAAATATGTTAACAAATTTGGAGAAATCAAATGAGTATAAAGAAAATTGGTGCGGCAGCAGTAGAGGGTGTAAGATGTATTTTAAAAAAGCCAAAAGCTGGGCAAGTTATTGCTGCATCAACAGACACAGTTAAAAGTGGTAAATTAGCATCTTCATTAGATGCAATGTCTGCAATGGGTGAAGCCATGGTTCAAAAACCGAAAGGACGAATTCTTGATTGGGGGGATACTCCTGTTGAAGCAATTGTTTCTAATACTGTTTCTTCAGAGCCTAAATTAAGAGGGCGTGTGTTGGATTTATCAGGACCTACTATTGATAAGCAGTTAGGAACTTTTTATCCAGGCAATTCATACGGTCTTTCAAGATTAGAACAGCATAGTAATCCTGATTTTGCAAGAGTTCAATATACAGAAGGCGGGCAGTTCCTTGTTCCTAAACATCGTTAGTAAATATATCTAAAATTATATCAACGTGCTTGTATAAATAAACATTGCACATAGTACAATAAAACTTGCTACAAACCAGCAGATCATTACAGGATGCTGGTTTTGTATTATGCATTTTATTCCGCACTCGTGTTTTGAATATGCAGGAGATGCTTCTTGTAATAAATTTTTATATGAAAAAGGTGATTCCATTACTGAGAATGAATTTATCGTTCTTTTAACATTGCTTTTAGCTTCTATTTTGACTTTCATACCCAACGCCTCCTATGACAATATAAGTTATACTTATTTTAAACCTATTTTGGGGAGTTCAAATCCGTTGTTTGTTGTAGATAGTTATAATTTAATGAGAAAGAGGGCTCTTTTTGAGAGCCCCCTTGAATTTAATTTTATTCAAGATTATCTTTGAGTGTTGCAGCCAAAGGCGATTGTTACTTTTTCTTTTGGATTTACAGATGATACTTTCATACCATTTGGATCTACTAAGTAGCTGATTTCGTCGCCTGAGTATTGGAATAAGCCCATTGTTCCTGATAATGCTGTTCTTGTTACGTCAACAGGAGCTGTAACTATTTGTTTACCTACGTCTTGGTAACTTCTACCAGCCGCTTTGAATTGGCCTGTAAATAGTTCAGATGTACCTACACCGATACCGTTAATTGAGTTGTCTACTGCGTTACTAGCTGTGATGATTGCACCACCTACTGTTCTACCAATGTTACCAAGCAATCCGCCTGTCCAAGTGAATGGGAATGCAATTGCTCTTGCAAATCCGTTTGGTTTTTTAACCTTGTTAACTTGAGCAGTTAAGATTTGGTTTGGAAGGTCTGCTTTACATTTACTATCTTTGTTTTGAATTGTATTGAAAGACATTTTTAAAGCACCCTGGCAGCTTTTAGTAGGTCTTACAACTTCTAGTACTTTACCTCTTACGATAGAACCGCAAGGGAAGCAAGTTCCGTTGATTGTTACTTCTTCTAGCGTTGAAGCTGCGAATTGGTCACCTACGTGAGCTGATTTTGCTGAAATTTCATCATGGAAATTAAGTTGTAATGTCGGAATTTTAACGATTTCTTCTTTTTCCATATAAGCTGCAGCACCTGTACAACCTCAAGCATCTGATGTTGATACTTTATCTTCAGAAGAGTAACCTAAAGCTACACGTGTATTTTGAAGCATTGATGCAATTTCTGCACGGCTTGCATCTTTATTTGGAGCAATCATATTAGGTTGTGGAAGATCTGACATAACACCAGTTTGAAGAGCTTTTGCTATAGGAATTTTAGCCCAATCAGGTACAGTGTTTGCGTCACAGTATTTACTTAAGATTTCATTAGCTTTACATTCATCCATTGGACAATTTATACCTTTTGCAAGGATAGTGAACGCTTCTGCTCTTGAGATAGGTTCATTTGGCATAAATAAGTCATTAGGATATCCGGTCATCATACCGTTAGCAACAGCTTTGTTGATGGTTTTGTTTGCCCAGAAGTGTTTAGGTACATCCTTAAATACTTTTTCAGGGCAAGTTACTTGATCGTTCAAGTTAAATCCTTTTACGATCAATGTAGCCATTTCAGCTCTTGATATTGGAAGATTAGGTTTGAAAGTTCTATCAGGGTAACCGGCAATGATATTATTTTCTGTTAGTTTGTTTATATCACAACTAGCCCAGAAGCCGTCAGGAACATCTTCAAATGCACTAACTAAGGGAGCGGCGCCGCCGGTTGTTGTAGATACATCAAATGGTACTAATGATTTTTTAAGTGCATCTAAACTTGAGTTAGTGTGAATTTGAACAGGACATCCGCAGCCATCAATATTTTTAGGGCTTCTGTCTACAGGAATACCTGACATTTGAGGACAGTTATTCAAACAAGGAATTGACGCAGCTGCACCAGTTGTAGAGCCGTCTTGGCATCCACATCCGCAGCTTGGAGTCGCTACAGCTACACCGGTTGGTAGGCCACAACCACAAGATGCTGTCATTTCACTTGAGTCTCCCAAGTATATTCCGTTACTTCTTTCACCAATTACTTGATTGTTACCGTAAATGGCTTGAGGGTAAGCATATACTTGTTGTTGGAATTTTTTGCCTGTATCAGGTTGCGGGCAAACTGCACAAGCTGGATCTGGTGGTGCAGGACAAGGTGCCATCGCTGGGCAAGGGTTGTCCTGACAAGGGCAAGCTGCCCCAGTAGTACAAGGATCGCAAGAGCTTTCACAAGGGTCACAGCAAGGATCTGCTGGTTTAGGGCAATCACAGCTGCTCGGGGCATTAAAACAACTTGGGCAAGTTGCCGTTTGCGGCGTTACAGGAGTCGGGCATCCAGACAAAGGGCAAGCTGCCAAAGTGTTTGTTTGTGAGTTACTTGTAATAG
>JAEZIX010000007.1 GCA_023415935.1 Cyanobacteria bacterium OH_CDB_20
AATAAAAATAGCACAGGTCAGATTCGAACTGACGACCTCACGGGTATGAGCCGTGCGCTCTCACCAACTGAGCTACTGTGCCTTAAGTTCCTTTATTATCTGATAGACATGATTTTTTTGCAAGTAGCTTTTCTAAAAACTGAATATTCAATATTCGACTTTTGAGTTCTTTTGAGCTAATGCCGACTTGGGAAATTTATAGTAGAATGTATCTTATGAGGTAGGGGATTTAGAATATGAAAAAATTAATAGCATTAGTATTTGTACTTTTTATGGGCTTGCAGTGTCTGGCTCAAGAATATTCGACTTTCAGGCTTGATAACGGGCAAACTGTTATTATAAAGGAAGTCCACGACAATCCGATTGTAATTGTAGATACTTGGATAAAAACCGGCTCAATCAACGAAACGGACAAAAATAACGGTGTCGCACACTTTTTAGAACACCTGTTTTTTAAAGGAACTTCAAAGCATCCGACCGGTGATTTTGATAAAATTCTCGAATCAAAAGGCGCAATTACAAACGCAGCAACAAGTAAAGATTACACCCACTATTATATTTTAATCCCTTCAAACTACTTCAGACTTGCGCTTGATTTGCACTCTGATATGCTTTTAAATCCTCAAATCCCAAGAAATGAACTTGAGAAGGAAAGAAAAGTAGTCCTTGAAGAAATCTCAAAAAATAATGACAACCCTAATGTTGTTCTGTTTAGAAACTTAAATGAACTTTTATACAAAACTCATCCATATAAAAGGGAGGTCATTGGTAAATCTGAAATAATTGAAAATATTACAAGAGAAGAAATTCTGAATTTTTATAACACATGGTATAAACCTGAAAATATGGTTACTGTGATAATAGGGGATGTAAACACAAATGATGCCTTAAACGCAGTCAAAAAAGAATTTTCTCTTCCTGCAAGCAAAGCAAAAACACTGGTGCCAAAAACCTGCTACAAATTAGACAACCCTCCTCAAAAACAGGTTTCGACATCGGCAAAATTTCCTGTTCAAAGCGCATATATCCTCATTGGATATAAAGGCGCAAAAAATATGGAAATGAAAGATTCTTACGCACTTGATGTCCTTGCAACTGTTTTGGGCGATGGAAAAACATCAAGACTTTATCAAAATCTTAAAGAGAGAAAGAAACTTGCTCTTTCAATAGATGCCGGTAACTCATCAATGAAAGAAGACGGCATTTTCTATGTTTCTGCAAACTGCAATCCTGAAAATGTCGAAGAGCTTAAAAAAGCTGTATTTGAAGAAATCTCGAATTTAAAAACAAAAGAAATATCGCAAGAAGAACTTCAAAAAGCAAAAACAATTATAGAAAGAGATACCCTTTATTCAAGGGAATCAATATCTAACATTGCAAATGAAGTAGGCTATACAATGGTTCTGACAGGAGATCCTAAGTATTACGAGAACTACGTTGCAAATATTAAAAAGGTAACTCCTTGCGAAATAAAAGAAGTTGCTCAAAAATATCTTGATAGCAATAGAGCTGCTATTTCAGTAGTTCTTCCTGAAGAATATAAAGAAGGAGCTGCCCCTCAAAAAGCGGAAAAAATTAAAAGCTGTGATGCTAAAGTCATCTCACAAAAAGATACAACAACAAAATATCTGCTCCAAAACGGTGCAACACTTCTCAGCAATAAAAATACAGCAAATGATATAATAGCAATAAATATAATAATAAAAGGCGGAAGCTATAACGAAAGTATTCCGGGCCTAGGTGATATTACCGCTCAGACAATGTTAAAAGGAACACAAAAATACCCAAGAGAAGCATTTCAACAAGCTCTTGAAGAAAGTGGAATAAAAATATCACCGTCTCAATCAAATGAATCTTTCGTAATAAACGCAAAATGCACTAAAAACCAACTACCCCTAATGGAAGAATTGCTTAAGGAAATTGTGCAAAATGCAACACTTGAACCCTATGATATTGATCAAGTTAAAAAAGACACTCTTTTTTACATAAAGAAAAACCGTGATGAACCTTTCAGTCTTGCGATAGAAGAATTTAAAAGCGCAATATGGGAAGGAACAGCCTTTGGAAACACAGGAAAAATAAAAGAAAAAACAATACCTAAAATTACTCAAAAAGATGTAAAAACTTATTACGAATCAGTATTTAACCCTAGTAATATGGTTATTTCAATCAACGGGAATACGGATAATCAACAAATAATTGACTTTTTTACCAATTTGTTTGCTCAAAAGGCAGAAAAACCGGTTAAATACAGCGACTATAGCAGCCAGTTTAAACCTATTGAAACAAATAAAAATATAAATATAAAAAGTAATACTCAAACATCTTGGGTAATCCTCGGCTGGCCTACTGATGGACTTACAAACCAAAAAGACTGGGCGACTTTGCAAGTTATTGACTCTATGCTAGGAACAGGCATGAGCTCAAGACTCTTTAAAGAGCTAAGGGAGCAAAGGGGCTTGGCGTATCAGGTTGGTTCAAGCTACTCCGGATACTATAATAAAGGCGCTTTCATAACTTATATAGGAACAAATCCTAAAACAACAAAAGTCGCTGAAGAACAGATGTTGAACGAAATCAACAAACTTAAAAAAGAATTTGTTTCAGAAAAAGAGCTTAAAGAAGCAAAAGATAAATTAATAGGAAACTATATTTTATCTATGGAAACAAATATGGAAAAAGCGTCCACAATAGGGTGGTTTGAGGCTTCTGACAGGGGCTATGACTTTACAGAAAAATACAAAAACATAATAAATTCAGTAACAATCAATGATGTAATTACAGTTGCAAATAAGTATTTTTCAAAGCCATACGTAATAACAGTTCTGGAACCAAAATAAACTTTTTGGATGATATTTGGGGATAATCTTTAAAGTTGCGGCATTGACCAATAGGTCAATGCCGCTTTAAGTATTTCAATCAAAAGGTGGATGATATAAATCATCTAAATATAGTAATTTGTATATGTAGGGAAATTATGCCCTATAAAATGGTAAGAATAACTTGGGGAAGTTAAAGAATATGTCAATGGAGTTGACAGGACTAGATATTGTACTAAGGCGTATGGAGTCAATTGAAAGACAATTTCAATCATTGTCTCAACCTCCTATGCA
>JAEZIX010000008.1 GCA_023415935.1 Cyanobacteria bacterium OH_CDB_20
GATAAAAATACATTACCAGAAGTTGTTGTAGCTCCTACATTTACATCTTTGTATGCGGTAAATAAAGCAATGACAGATTGCGGATGTGGAAAAGTTAAACTTTCTGCTCAAAATTGCT
This sequence comes from Cyanobacteria bacterium OH_CDB_20, assembly GCA_023415935.1. Lineage (GTDB taxonomy): Bacteria > Cyanobacteriota > Vampirovibrionia > Gastranaerophilales > Gastranaerophilaceae > JAEZIX01. The sequence continues at coordinate 119 of JAEZIX010000008.1, forward strand.
ATTATGAAACAAAAGGCGCATTTACAGGTGAAGTTTCAGTTGAAATGGCAAAAGATGCAGGCTGCGAATACATCATCATCGGACACAGTGAAAGAAGACAATATTTCTCAGAAACTGATGAAATGATTAACAAAAAAGCTAAAGCAATATTAAACAATGGTTTAATTCCAATCATTTGCTGCGGCGAATCTCTTGAACAAAGAGAAGCAGGCGTTACAGACTCTCACATAGCTTCTCAAATCGAAGCTGCTTTGGAAGGTTTGTCTTCTGAAGAAGTTGCAAAATCAATCATTGCATATGAACCAATCTGGGCAATAGGAACAGGAAAAACTTGTGATTCTGACGAAGCTAACAGAGTAATTGCTATGATTAGAAGCGTGGTAAGCAAAGTTTCTGGCCAAGATGCAGCTAATGCAACAAGAATTCTTTACGGTGGAAGCGTTAAACCTGATACTATTGAAGAACAAATGGCAAAATCAGATATCGACGGTGCTTTAGTTGGTGGAGCAAGTCTTAAAGCTGATAGCTTTGCTCAAATCGTTACAGGCGCAATTAAAGCTACTGTATAGTCATTATAAAGTATAAAGAAAAGGCTGCTTTCAGGGCAGTCTTTTTTCTTTTCTACATCATTCTTAACTTATAGGTGACATTTTTTTTTGTTTTTATTATGATTTACATATTCTTATAAAAAATAATTAGACAAGGAGATAAAAATGGAAGTCATTTTAAGAAAAGATGTTCAAAATATCGGCGAAGCAGGCGACATCGTTAAAGTTAAAGATGGTTATGCAAGAAATTTCTTGCTTCCTCAAAACTTAGCTGAAGTTGCGACTAAAGGTGCCGTTGAAAATAGAGAAAAAAATATTGCTAGAATTAAAGCAAAACAAGAAAAATTACACTCTGAAGCTCTTGAACTAGCTAAGAAAATTGAAGAACTTCAAGTTATTGAGCTTTCTGCAAAAGCTGGCGAAAGCGGAAAATTATTCGGTACTGTTACAACTAAGAAATTAGCTGAAGAGTTAAAAGCTAAATTGGGTATTGATGTTGATAGAAAAACAATTTCACTTGATGCTCCAATCAACCACGTTGGTCAATTCTCAATGCTTATCAAACTTACTTCAAAAGTTAAAGCTAACTTAAATATCAGCGTTGTTGCTTCTGAAATCATCAAAGAAATTCAAGAAGAAGTAGCTGAAGAAGCTGCTGAATAAGCTAGAATAAATTTAATATTATAAAAATAAGTCCTAATCTGATTGGGGCTTATTTTTTTGTTTAAATATAACAAATTTATTTACTGAAAAACCGAGTATTAAATATATTGTCATAGAAATCAAAACAGCCACGTTATCTACAAGTCTAGGCATTTCTATTGATGTATATTTTGATATATCGATAAGTATGTGGTCTATAACATTCATTTTGTCAATCATTTGGACAATATGGTATCCGAAATAGTAAGATAGCACATAACTTGGAAGCATAGCGAAAACAAATCTGCTGAAGAGTTTAATATAGTTATTACTATGGTTGTTGAAGGTGTATTTTTTATTAAGTAAGAAAGAAACGATAATCCCAGCAACATATGCAGCCGTAACTGAAACGAGATAAGATGACATGAAAACGTTTAAAAATAAATACGCGGTGGACAATCCAACTGCTGTATTTACTAATCCCACTAAACAATAACGTACAAACTCTTTTCTTAATTTCATCACATAAGTATAGTTTAAAAATTAAGATAAGTAAACAAAAATAAAAGTGTACACTGGACAATAAAACGCTATTGTGTTATTAATAAATGTAAAGGGAAATATTATGATTAACTTTAAACACCAAATACGACGTCATACTAAGACTTTGGAGGCTTTACGACAATTGTAAAACCAATTTTTGGTGTCAATAAAATTTGTGAGCCTTCTTTAATATTAAGAAGGCTTTTTTAGTGTAAAAAAGAATGGAGATTCAAGATATGCGACGTTCACAATCAAAAAGAAGTAAATCGTTTGTAAGATTAATGAATTTAATCTGGGGTCTATAGAAATTTAAAAAGGAAAAGGAAAATGTCAATCGGAAATATATCATCAAAAATAATATCTACACTAGGAAGTCCATCTTCATTAATGCCTCTTATGGTAAAAGATGCTGTCGATAGCGCAAGCATAACTTACTATTCTTATAAAGCAGGCGGAAAAATTGAAGGAAGGGATAGAGCAATAGATGAGTTTGGAACTCAAGCAATATGGATTGGCGGAATTCCGTTTTTCAAAAAGTTGATTGATAAAACTGCGTATAAACTTGCAAAAATAAGCCCTAATGTTGATCCGAGAATTTTGAAAGAAAATGATTATGCTGAGTGGGCTATAAAAAATGCTACAGGCTTTATGGGTAAAGCAAAAGAATCTGTTAAAGATGCAGTTTCATCTGCTATTGAGAATGCACCAAAAACAAAAAAACTATATGCAGGAAAGGTTATTGCGGCTACCGTTTTAACTTTAATTTCTTATTTTTCATTAAATAAACTTAAACAAAACACAACTAAGAAAGAAGTTGAAGAGAAAGTTAAAACAGAACAAGGTGCTGGCAAACTCCAAGAAAGCAATCAAGAGTTTTTAAACAGTACAGCAAAAAACAATGTTGCTTTCAGTGCTGTTTTCAGTAATGCTAAATCCCCTTCTTTCAAAGGTTTGGGTTCAAGCATAGCAGAAGGAATCTTATTTAACCCTGTTCATAATATGAAACTTATTGATGCCGGTATTACGACAGAAAGACTTGCTCAATCAAGAAATAAAACAGAATTTGTTGAACATGGCATTAAAGAAGGTGTTTTCTGGTTCTTTATGTATGGCTTGAGCAACTTGCTTCAAAAAGGCATAAATAAAGTTTCTCAGGCTGCTTTCAAAAAGCCTGTTGACCTTGATATTAAACTTCTAATGGATGATGGCTTTAAATCGGCATTATCCTCTGGTAAAGTTGCAGAAGACTTAACGAAAATGCCTGATGAAAAAGCTCCATTAAAAGAATTTTTAGAATTTTTGACTTCAAATCCTGAAAACGCAGTTGTAAAAGCCGCTAAGAAATCAGGAATTATAGAAACAGTTAATGATTCAGAGTTAATTAACACTGCTAAATTTATATCTAGAAAAGAAGTTAATGAACTCGCAGGTAATTTGAAAAATATCAACAATTACTTTAATAACTCAAAAGAATCAATTGAAAAATACCTTAAAAAGACAAAAGGATTAAAGGTTGGTTCAGTAGTGTTGAGTCTTGCAACTTGCTGTTTTGTACTGGGTTATGTTGTTCCTGAACTTGTTTATAGATTCAGAAAGAAAGATACAGGTTCGACAGAATTCCACGTTGAAAAAGACATTGAGAAAAATATGGAAAAGAATGCAAAAGCATAACCTTTATCAATAGATATCACTTTTACCTCAATTGTGCTAATATATTAGTTGTGATTTATTAGTTATCTTTTGAGGTATTGATG
>JAEZIX010000115.1 GCA_023415935.1 Cyanobacteria bacterium OH_CDB_20
AAAACGAGATTGACCATATACAATACCAAAGTTTACGGCTTTAGCTTTATAACGCATATCTTTTGTTACTGCATCAATTGGCACTTCATATATTTTAGCTGCAGTAGCAGTATGGATATCCTCATCATTGCAAAAAGCATCTATCAAATTGTCATCACGCGTGATATGAGCAAGCAGTCTAAGCTCGATTTGAGAATAGTCAGCAGACAATATTACAGAATTTTCTTTATTTTTCGCGACAAAAGCCCCTCTTATCCTATTCCCAAGCTCAGTTCTTATAGGAATATTTTGAAGATTAGGATTAGAGCTTGAAAGCCTTCCAGTTGTTGTAATTGTCTGATTGAAACTTGTATGAATTCTGCCATCATAAGGACTTATTAGTTCAGGCAATGACTCAACATATGTTGTTTTAAGTTTATTCAGATGTCTTTGCTCTAAAATATCTCGAGCAATTTCATTTTCTTCTGCAAGCTCTTCTAAAACCTTTGCACTAGTTGAATAACCTGTCTTTGTTTTATTTTTGCCTTTACCTTTAAAATTGAGTTTTTCAAATAAAATTTCACCAACTTGTTTTGGAGAATTTATATTAAAAGTCTCACCAACTTCTTTATAGATTTTACTTTCTATTTCATCAAGTTTTGTTTGGATTTCAGAGTTAATATTTGCAAGATAGCTTGTATCAATAGTTATTCCGGTCCATTCCATATCAGCCAAGACGAAAGTTAAAGGGACTTCAATATCGTACAAAATATCAAGTTCTTTATCTGACAAGTTTTTCTGCCAATATCTTGTAAGTTCTAATGTAGCAAAAGCATCATCACAAGCATAATCTGCTGCTTCATCAATTGCAACTGTTTCCATCGTGACAGCTTTTGCGCCTTTACCAACTAGCTCTTCATATTCAGTCATTATATAGTCTAAATGCTCACTGGCCTGAACTTTAAGCCCGTGTTTGCGAGAAGAATCTTTGATATAGCTTGCTAACATCGTATCAAATATTATTCCGCCTAATCTGATATCATATTTCCTTAAAATATTCATGTCGAATTTGGCATTCTGGAGAGTTTTTGAGATTTTGTTATCTTCAAATATTGGCTTTAGCTTCTCTAAGATATAATCTAATTCAAGCTGTTCTCCAACCTGATGAAATACTGGAATATAAGCTGTTTTAGTAACATCAGCTTTGGTATCATTAAATTTTATCTTGCCATTTTCTGCAATAATTTGCTCATTATACCCAACTGAAATACCAACTAAATCAGACTCCATAGGGTCAAGACTTGTAGTTTCAGTATCTAGAGAAAAAATCGACTGTTTAGAGAGATTTTCTATAAGTTTTTGAAGTTTTTCCTCTGTATCTATAACTTCTTTTTCAATTTTATAATCTTTTTTGGCGTTGTCATTAAGTTGTGCGCCAAAATTAAACCCTAATTGAAGCTGACCTTGTTTTTGCGTGGTATCGTGAGAAATATTATTAACAGTTTCATGGTCTTCAATAACCACCTTACAAGGTAAATTGTCAAAACTAAACGGTTTAAGAATCTCATCAATATTTTTTAAAAAGCTGTATAATTGATTTTTCTTAAAAAACTCTACAATCTTATCAACATCTGGATTTTCCAGCTTCGTACAATCAAAGTCAAAATCAATATCAATTTCTCTTTGAATAGTTGCAAGCTCTTTGCTCAAGAATGCAATTTCTTTATTTTCAACAAGTTTTTCTTTTAATGACTTGCCAGAAATCTCCTCAATATGATTATAAATTTCAGGAATGGTATCATATTGGCTTAAAAGTTTTGCAGCAGTTTTATCTCCCACACCTCTTATGCCAGGGATATTATCGGAAGTATCACCGGCCAAGCCTTTAAAATCAACAACTTGATAAGGGTAAATGCCTAATTTATCATAAACTTTGTACCAATCATACTCAACTAATTCGCCTTTAGAGGGCATTAGAACCTTAATTAAGCCGTCTCTATCGATGAGTTGGAATGAATCCTTATCCCCTGTCAAAATAATTGTTTTATGCCTTAATTTTTTGGCCTTGGTCGCTAAAGTCCCAATTACATCATCTGCTTCAAAACCTTCTTTTGTAAAAATAGGAATATTGAAAGCCTGTAAGCCTTCAATAATAAGTCCAAGCTGGCTTCTCAATGTATCAGGCATTGTTTCCCTATTTGCCTTGTAATCAGCATACATATCAACTCTATATGTTTGTCTGCCAACATCAAAAGCAACAGCAATGGCATCTGGTTTAATGTTTTTATTTTTAAGCATATCAAAAAGTGCTTTAAAGAAACCAAATACAGCCCACGTTGGCTGATTATCAGAGGTTTTCATGCCTGTACGTTCTAAAGCAAAAAAGTACCTGTATGCAACTGCGTGTCCGTCTATTAAGACTAAAGTTTTTTCTTCCATTTTCACCTAATCAAGTTTAAATTGTTTGTGATAATCTTCAATCCCCTCAAGTTTAGGCTGATTTTCTTTATAGAATATTAAGTTTTGAACAACTAAAACATCCATATCAGTATACATAAAGCATTTGTAAGCGTCTTGTGGGGTATTTACCAAAGGTTCTCCTCTTATATTGAACGAAGTGTTGACAATAACAGGGTATTTGGTAAGGGTTTTGAATTCATTAATTATACCCCAATAATGAGGATTTGTCTTTTTTGATACGGTTTGTAACCTTGCTGAATAATCAACGTGAGTTATTGCAGGAAGATTAGAGCGTTTTGCTTTAAGTTTTGCAATTCCTTTAAGTTCAGATTCTTCTTGAGAAAGTTGAAGTTTCTGACTATCCGCAATAGAAGTTGTAATAAGCATATATGGACTATTTTGCCCTTCTTTTATATCAAAGAATATATGAGCATCTTCTTCTAAAACGCTTGGCGCAAATGGTCTGAATGATTCGCGCTTTTTAATTGCAAGATTAAGACGCTTTTGCATTTCAACATTTCGCGCATCTGCCAAAATGCTTCTATTTCCCAATGCCCTTGGACCATACTCCATTTTACCGTAGAAATTGCCAACAATTTTACCTTCGCAGATAAGCTCCGCAATTTTCTTTTGAAGCTCATTATCATCTGATATTTCTTCAAAAACAGCGTTAAAAACTTTGACTGAATTTTTTGCTTCTTCAGTAGTAAACTCACACCCAAGCAAACTTCCTTTCTGATTATCATCAGAATTTATAACTCTTTCTTTGTTTAAAATTTTATAATTAGCAAACAAAGCAGCACCCAAGGCACCGCCTGCATCACCTGAGGCCGGTTGAACCCAGATATTTTCAAACTTGCTTTCTTTCATTATTTTGCCGTTTGCAACACAATTCAAAGCACAACCACCAGCTAAACAAAGATTTTTTAATCCTGTTTTTTCTTGAACATAGTCTGCGATTTTTAAAATAACTTCTTCAGTTACAACCTGCAAGCTTTTTGCAACATCCATATCAAACTGTGTAAGTTCAGACTCAGGCTTTCTAGCTTCTCTTCCAAAAAGTTTATGGAATTTGTCATTTGTCATATAATCGCCGCAACAGTAGTCAAAATATTCTTGATTTAGCCAATATGAACCATCATCTTTTACCTCAATCAAATTATTTTTTATTAGGTCAACATACTTTGCCTCACCATATGGTGCAAGTCCCATAACCTTGTATTCGCCTGAATTTACTCTAAATCCTAAATATCCTGTTATAGCAGAATATAAAAGTCCCAATGAATGAGGAAACTCAATAACTTCTTTTATTTCGATATTATTTTTATCCCCAACACCCCAGCTTGTAGTAGTCCACTCGCCAACTCCATCTAAACAAATAAAAGCAGCTTTTTCAAAAGGCGAAGGGTAAAATGCGCTTGCTGCATGAGACTCATGATGCTCAGCAAAATATATCGGGCATTCAAGCTCATCATTGAAAAATTTATCAATTTCTTTCGGGATAAACAGTTTCTTATTAAGCCAAACAGGCATTGCTTTTAGAAAAAATAAAAAGCTCCTTGGAACATATGCAAGCGCTGTCTCAATAATTCTTTCAAATTTTATAAAAGGTTTTTCATAATAAACAACGGCTTCAAGTTCTTTTGCAGAAATACCTGCCTCTTTTAAACAAAATAAAACAGCATTCTCAGGAAATGAAGGGTCGTGTTTAATCCTTGTAAAACGCTCTTCTTGAGCAGCAGCGACAATATCGCCATCTTTTATGATACAAGCTGCGCTGTCATGATAGTATGCACTTATTCCTAAAATATACCCCATAACCTGCCTCTAGAACTGCGATTCATAATTATCACTATGGTGCTCAAACTTCTTCCTGAATGAACTACCATTCATTTTTTTTAAAAGAAGTCTATCTCTACCCACAAGTTTTATTAACAAACCTGTAGGTATAATTGCGACAATATAGACAAAAATTAATGCGATTATTGAAAAAATTTCGCCTATTTTTTTAGCAAGTTTTTTTGCATTTAAAAATATAAAAGAAGCAACTTGCTTACTAAAAAAACAAACTAAAAGTAATCCCCAAGAAACAAAAAACAAAAACATTAAGTAATTTACATCGACCTTTTGCCACAGCAAAATCGAAGGTAAAACCGGAAGAACAAAAAGTCCTATAAATAATTCTCTTTTTTCTTTTTTTGTTAAATCCATAATGAAGCCTATATTACAGTGTATATAAATGGAGAAATCGGTGAAGAGCCCACTGCAATAAGGAAAATTAACAATACTAAAGCAACAATTGCAGGAAAAATCCAATAGACTTTTTTACTCCACACAAATTTTAAAAGTTCTAAAACAGTATTTGAACGTTTAGCCATTTACAGTCTTCTCCTTTTTATTTAATTTATCAAGAATAGTTTGTGCTTCTTCTGATTCAGGCAAGAATGTAAGAATTTTTTCTGCAAGTTTTCTTGCTTCAACATAATTCTTTAGATTGTATTCACAAATTGCAATATTAACCATAACAGCTATATTTAAAGGGGACTGGTGATCTACAACTTTAAACAATTTTATAGCCTCATCAAAGTGCTTAGTTTTCATATATGCTGTTGCAAGCATATTAGCAATTTCCATATTTGGTTGAATAAAGTAAGCATCTTCTAAAAGCTGAAGTGCCACTTCATAATTTTTAAGTTTAAAATATGCTTGAGCAAGGTTTGACAAAACGAAAATATTTTTTGGCTCTTGTTTTTTTATAATTTCAAGTATATCAACAGCTTTCTTATATTTTTTTGAGGCAAGTAGATTCATAGAAATATTCAGATACATTGATAAAGGAATATTATCGTGCTTCATCAATTCATTATAATATTTCTGCGCAATTTTGTGGTCGCCGGTAACATAATAATAATTTGCAAGCTCAAATAAAATATAAGGATTTTTTGGCTCAAGCTTATATGCTATTTCAAACTCATCTTTTGCATAATCAAAAAGTCTCTTTGAAAGATAAATAACAGCTAAATCCTTGTGTGCAATTGCATGTTCAGGTGAGAGCTGAATTACTTTCTTCAAAATAAATTCAGCTTTATCAATATCATTTGTTCGTGCGCAAACCATAGCATACTTATAATATACCTCGTGCGATGCGTTACCTTTTTCAATCATAGAAGAATATATCGCTTTTGATTTTTCAAACTCTTGTATTTCAATATACAAAGACGCAAGATGCTCTAAAAACACAAGATTTGAAGGGCTTCTCATCAATAAATTTTCGAATAAACTAATAGATTTCTGGTAATTACCCGTAGCTCTGTATGCTACTGCCAAATTATATTGAAAATTCTCTTTCTCAGGATTTTGTAAAATGAGAAGATTATACAACATAACTGCTTCTTCCCACATTTTTGCATTAAAAGCAGAAAATGCAGCTGCTACTAAATAAACAGACATAGGATTACTATCATATGCTCTTTTTAAATAAGGGAATGCTGTTATAAAATCACTCTTAATCTGATAAATTATACCTACATTGTAATTTGCTACGTGATCATTTGGGTTTAACATTAAACTATTGTTGAAATACCATAATGCTTCATCAATACGATTTTTCGCAAAATAAATCAGTCCCAAATTGTTGTATAAAAGAATATTATTTTTATCAGTTTCCAAAGCTATTTTAAGAAAATAAATAGCTTCATCAAAATTATTCAAACCTGAAAACGCTAATCCTAATATATATGCGGACTGTGAATCTTCATCATCCAATTCAACAAGTTTATCTTTAAACTCAATAATTTTATTAAACTCTTTTCTTTGAAGATAAATTACAGAAAGGTTTTTATAAGCGTCGATATAATCTTCTCTAAGCTCGATAACTTTTAGAAAAGCAGAAATTGCCTCTTCTTTCTCGCCCAAATCATCATGCAAAGATGCAAGATAAAACCAGGAAGATGCATCTTCTACATCAAGTTCAACTGCTTTTAAAAAGTTATTTTTAGCCTCAATAAAATTTCCAATATTTACATTACAAAGACCTAAATATTTAATAATCTCAATATTATCAGGTTCCTCGAGAATAATTACATCCAGGATTTTTTTAGCTTCTTCAAACTCCCTATTTGCAATCATTTCAACAACTGTTTCTAATGATAAATTATCCATAAATCTCTTTCAAGTACTACCCATGCAACGTAATACAATCATACATTAAAATGCAATAAATTTCACCATTTTTCACGATATTTAAAGATATTTAGATAATAATCACTAAATTGAAATATATGTGAATTTATGTTCTAATGAAGTTTGGGAAATATGGAGATAAACATGGAAAGAACATTCATAGCAATTAAACCAGATGGCGTAAAAAGAAACTTGATTGGAGAAATCATTTCAAGATTTGAGAATAAAGGCTATAAACTTATGGGAATGAAAATGCTTATTCCAACACAAGAAATGGCTCAAGAACACTATAAAGAACATATTGGAAAGCCATTTTATCCCAGACTTGTAGAATATATAAAATCTGGTCCTATTGTTGCAATGATTTGGGCTGGGCAAGATATTATTGCCGGAACAAGAAAACTTATGGGAGCAACAAATCCTGACAACGCTGAAGTTGGCTCTATAAGATTTGATTATGCTCAATCAATGGAAGCAAATGTTGTACACGGCTCTGACTCACTCGAAAACGCAGAAAGAGAAATTGCAATATATTTTAAACCTGATGAAATTTATACTGACTGGAAGCACTTTGTAAGTGAATATTTAGAAAATGAATGCAAATAAACATTTTAGTTTTGAATTATTAAAAGAATGCAAGAAGACCGGAGCAAGAGCCGGTCTTTTACACACACCTCATGGTGACATTCCGACTCCTATTTTTATGCCGGTTGGGACAAATTCAGCAGTTAAGATGATTACAAATCATCATTTAAAAGAAACTAACCCGAAAATCATTTTATCAAATTCATACCACCTGTTTTTAAGACCGGGAAACAAATTGATAAAAGAGTTTGGCGGACTTCATAAATGGATGAACTGGGATAGACCTATATTAACAGATTCTGGTGGTTTTCAGGTTTTCAGCTTGAGCCATTTGAGAAATATAACCGAGGACGGCGTAAAATTCAAAGATCCAAAAACAGGTTCAAGCTATTATATGAACCCTGAAATTTCGATGGAAGTTCAACAAGATTTGGGCTCAGATATTGCTATGGCTTTTGACGAATGTGCACCATACGGCTGCACGTACGAAGAAGCAAAAAAAGCAATGGATAGAACCCACAGATGGCTTGAAAGATGTATTGAAGCTCATACACGAGAAGATCAGGCGCTTTTCCCTATTTGCCAAGGCGCTTTTTGGGAAGATTTAAGAGCAGAGTCTGCAAATTTTGTATCGCAATTAGACGCTGTAGGATTTGCAATCGGTGGCTTAAGCGTCGGGGAGCCTGAAGATATCAAAGATCATTATGTAAAATATACAGCACCGCTTCTACCAAGATTAAAACCAAGGTATCTAATGGGAGTAGGAACTCCTGAAGATTTACTAAAAGGTGTAAGTTTCGGTGTTGATATGTTTGACTGCGTTCTTCCTACCAGAAATGCTCGCCATGGCTCATTTTTTACCCATCAAGGTAAAAAAATTATTAAAAATAAAGAATTTGAAAAAGATTCTAGGCCGCTAGATGAAAAATGCGATTGTTACGCTTGCCAAAACCACTCAAGAGCATATATAAGGCATCTATTCAGAGTTGGAGAAGCAAATGCTGCAATTTTGCTTTCAATCCACAACACAAGATTTTTACTAAAACTTATGGAAGAAATGCGTAAAAGCATATTAGAAGACAGATTTCCTGAGTTTTATGAAAATAATAAAAATTTTATGGTTACTAAAAAATAACTCAATATAATTAGCAAATAATTTTATTTACACTCGTTATTTATTCATCCGAAATAAATAACAGATTTTTAGATGAAAATTAATCCAGTTCAATTTAATTATAAAGTAAATAGCCATAGTAATTTTAATGGCATAAACAGAAATACAAATTTTAACAAAAAACACACCATTGAAACTGAAAAAGATTCAAAAAGAAAAGTATTAAATGCTCTACTCATCACTGGCGGATTTATTGCAGCTATACTAACAGGAAGATTTTTTTATAAATCTAAACTTGTAAAAGATATAAAAAATCAAATCGTAGCATTAAAGGATAAAAATCAACTTAGAATTTGCAAGATTGACCTTGAATCTATAGATAAACCAACAAAAGATATTGTCGATGGAAGAAATCTTAAAAGAATGCCAATTGATGCCATAAAAAGAGCAAAAAAAATACTTGATACAATGAATTCTGCTGACACGATTGATGATTTAATTAAAAATAACAGCAACGGATTACAATTTGAAAAATTAACAAACAGCAAATATGGTCAATATTCAGTACGCGTAAACCAACAATGGCGTATCTGTTTTGACTATGATAAAGCTCAAAAAGCTTTTACAAACGTAAATTTTTGTGATTACCACTAATTATAAAAGCATTCCTGCCATACAAGCTGAAATGTATGACGCAAGAGTTCCACCGATTAATGCTCTTATACCCATTCTAGCTAGGTTTTTTCTTTGATTAGGAGCAAGTTCTCCAATACCTGAAATTTGAATTGCAACCGAGCTAAAATTTGCGAATCCACAAAGTGCAAAAGTCGCGATAACAAAGCTTTTCTCTGACAATGTATCTCTAATTGCTGTCAAATCCATATAAGCGATTGCTTCATTAAGAACAAACTTTGTACCTAAAAGTGATCCTACCTGACCGATTTGGTCGAAAGAAACACCCATTGCAAGTGCAAATATTGAAAATACTTTTCCAAGAACCATTTTCATAGAAAGATGTTCTAAATCAATTCCAATTACAGAAAAATTCCAATGTAAATAATGGAAAAGCAAATATCCAAATTTACCCAAGAACCAGTCTATCATTGCAATCAAAGCGACAAGTGCAATTAACATTGCAATTACGTTTAATGAAACTTTCATCCCATCAGATGCTCCTTTTGAGATTGCATCTAAAACATTAACATCGGTACGTCTTTTTCTAATTTTAAATTCTGATTTAGTTTGTGGTTCTTGTGTTTCAGGATAAATAATTTTTGAAACAACAAGTGCTCCCGGAGCTGCCATTACACAAGCTGCAAGAATATAAGGGGCAGGAATTCCCATTCCAACATAAACAGCCATCAATGCACCTGATATACAAGCCATACTCCCCGTCATAGAAGCTAAGACTTCTGAACGAGTAAGATTAGGTAAATATGGTTTAATCATAATCTGAGCTACAATTTGACCTACAAAAGAACTTGCAACATTAGATAGAGCTTCAGCACCTGAAACATCCATTATTTTATTCATAGCTTTACCTAAAACAGCTATCACACGCTGCATTATGCCATAATAATAAAGAATATTTACTAAAATCATCATGAATATTAAAGAAGCCATAAGTTTTAAAGCAAAAATCATGCTTCCATTACCAAATATTGCATTTATTTTTTCTGGATTACTGGTTAAAAAGCCAAATACAAAGTTTGAACCTTCTCCTGCAAATTCAAGAATTTTCTGAATAAAATAACCAATTCCACCAAAAATTGCTTTACCAAGAGGCACTTTTAAAATAAAAACAGCAAGTCCAAACTGTAATAATAAACCAACTCCGACTGTTTTTAAATTGATAGCTTTTTTGTTGTTAGACATTAAAAAAGCTAATAAAAGCATAAACAAAATTCCCAAAACGCCTGTCAAAATATTCATAAACCCTCTATCTTTTAACTAGTTAACTAAATATATCATAAAGATACAGCTAAAAAAAGCACCTCAATAATAAAATTACAAGGTGCTTTTTATATAAAATTTTTGAAACATTATTGGTAGCAAGCGCAAGGAATACAAAGGTCTTGGACAAGTTGGACATAAACTTTTTGTCCTTCTTTAGCTTTGTAATTTAAGCCCGGAGTAATAACTCCCGCCAATAAACCAACACCACCACCAATAGGCATACCGTATGTCATACAGCCAATACTTGCTTTTCCGGCAGTACCAATTGCAGCACCAAGCCCAGCTCCAACACCGAATAGTCCCACAGTGTAGCCTGCTGCTTTTCCTACGGCTTTCCATGAAGAATTTTTAAGCGTGCAATCTTTTGAAAAAGGTCTTGCGCACATTTGGACTCTTTTTCCATTCGGCAAAACTAATTCATCAAAAACTATATAAACTTTTGCATTTCGGTTCATCCATTTAGGACCTTGAATCTGCTGTATTGTACCTAGAATTTGAGTTCCACAAGGCAAAATACCTCTTCCTTCTTCTGTCACAAGCCCACAGTTAAAGACAAATGCAACTCTTTGATTACAGTTAGCATTTTTCGAATTAAAATCACCTGTAAAAGTAACCTCAAGAACATTATTTGCAACAATCTTTACACCATTAGGTGATATTTCAACCATATTAACAGGTGAACCTTTATGAGTCTTTATATGTTCAACAACAGTCTGACATTGATTAGCACAGGTATTGCAGTTGACAGATGGTGGAGTATTCTGATTTGAACAACGAGCAAAAGCAAATTGATTAGAAGTTAAAGTAAAAATAGCGATTATCATTATCGCAAACATCTTTTTAATTTTAATAACCATAATCATTCCTTATCTATATATTTTAATAACAATATCAAACATTATAAGAAAAATGTATTATAACATATATTATCGTACCTACTAATTGCCAGTGTATATAGACATTGATACAATCGACTTTTGCATATTTAATGAAAGTCAAAGTTCTATGAAAAAATTTTACATATCTATAATAGCTCTATCCCTTTTAATGTCAAGTCCAACTGTTTATGCCCGAAATGAAGTAAAGTTTATCTACATAAACGGCACAAATAATAATACAAAAAAAATGGAGGATTGGTATTTTAAGAGTGTCCAAAAACTACACCCATATATGTGTAAAAAATTCCAGAACTCATGCTATGTTCAGAAATATCTTCTTGAAGGAAATACCTATAAAATTTCAGAAGAGCCGATTGCATTTTTTTGGGGAGATAAAAGTAAAGCAGGTATAAACAGACTGAATGAGGGACTGAGTTTAACAAAAGTATTTAGCCCAAAACCTGCTCAAACCGCTAGAAAACTTCTTGCACATTGTATGCATGATGCAATATGGGTTCAAAAATATCGCAATATGGCACCAATAATTAATGACCTTCAAAAAGTAATTTTAGAAGAAAATGAAAAAGGAAATAAAGTTGTATTATTTGGTTACAGTGCAGGAACCTTTGTTTCTTACGAGTATCTTTTCAACAAAATGAAATATATAAATTTAGAAGATTTTATCTCAAAATCAGGACTATCACAAGAAGAACAAGAGTTTGTAAGAAACAACAGAAAGAAAAATACCTGTATTGATGCTATTGTTGCATCGAAAATAGCGGTATTAAATATGAATGGGCATCTTATACCAAACATAAATACCGAAATGTTTAAAGAAAACTATCTGAAACTTGATTCTTATACAGATTCGGTCTGTGTTCCAGACAATGAAGTAAAAGGGGTAATCAATTATGCAAGTCCTCTTGTTCTCTTTTATTCTGATTTAGCAGACCCTGCCTTTGAGTTTTCTTACTACAACAAACTTTTATACAAGAATGTTATTGAAAAAAATATGTTCTTTTTAACTGTGAATTATGCAGATGACCCATTAGGGTTTCCTGCAACAAAAAATTTACCTTTAGAAGAACTTGAAAAGGCGATTAATTTAGAAATAAATCCTAAAGATGGCTTTATTTATGATAAATCAAACAGAAACAGCCGAAGAACTTTTATCGGCGCACACACAGCATATCTAAAATCCCCTAAACGTTTTTCTAAAGTAGCATTAGAAGCATATGTTGAAGGCAAACAGTTTAACAATAAAAAAAGCAAATAAAAAGCGCTCAAATTTAAACATTAAGCGCTTTTATAGTTATAAGTATTTTATACTACTTCAATGCATCAATTTTTTTATTGTAGCTTATTTCTATTGCATCTTTTCTCGATTGCAAATATTCGAGTTCTTTTTCATAAACTGTGATTTTTGCTATTTTTTGAGTCTCGAGCATTGTTGTAGATTTTTTTACATCAGCAATTTGGGCTTTTTTTGCTTTTATTTTTAAATCCATATCATCAAGTGCAACTTTTTTTTGTTGCTTTAATGTTTCAATTTTTTGTTTTTTTACTTCCTTTGAAGAATTTGCTACGTCTGTTTTTACACTTTCGCCTAGATTTTTGAAAGTATCTTTTGTTTCTTGACCAGCTTGTTTAACAGTATTTTTTAAAGAAGCGCCTACAGCAACAGTATCAGGTGTTGTAGTAGAAGCGAATGCAGAACTAGCACACAATACACAGATTACAAGTGTAGAAACAAATAATTGGTTTTTCATAGTTTGTCTCCTTTTAGTTATTGTTGTTTGTTTTAGAGTCTTCAACATATTGTTGTTTTAATATATTACTAAATTTTTGAATTTTTTGCACAGTTTCGTTGCTTTGTATTTTATCAATTTTTTCCTGAACTTGTGGTGTTTGCTGAATCTGTTTCAAAATCTCATCTTTAGACTTGATCTGAGGAACAGTTGTTGATGAGTTTTGATTTATACTATTTGCTGCTTGTTGCAATATATTTGTCAATGAAGCATTTTCAGGCAGTTTAATCAAATCTTTTATTGAAACTTGAGCCTTATCAACTTCAGCTTGTGTGCTTAACCACTTGAATGACCTTACGCACAATGCAGGATTTATAATATTACCATTGAGTACAACTCTAAATTCTTGTGTATTTTCAGAAACTGGGTTTAACGCTGGAATTTTAGTAAACTCAGTTCTAGAACCAACATCTGTTATATTTTTGAATATATTAAGAACTGCAATTCCAGCAGTAGGAATATATTTAGCAATCTTATCAGTTGTTAAATTAGCCAAAGGACCTAAAGCACCTGATACATTTGAAGATATTCTGCCTAAAATTTCCATATTTACTGTGTTTTGAAGAATGTTGTAGCCTCCAATGATATATAAGCTCATATTTTTGCCTTCTGAAGTAACGGGTGCAAGGGTTGCAACACCATCAGAAAGTATCACGTTACCAGATAAAGTTTTAAATTCACCTGTATTATAAGGCGCAATAGTGTTTATTATTGAGCCGAGAGTTGTACTTATAAAAGTCTGAGATAAAAGGTTATTAGCTTTTAAGAATGTTTCAAATCTTCCAAGACTGCCTAATTGACCATTTTTTACTTCGAAATTTGCAGTACCTGTCAAAGTATTCATTTGTTCTTCATAAGTTGCACCTTTAAATTTCACATTGGTTTTAAAACTTGCAGTACCCATAACCTGATCTTTAAGAAGCACAGCCGCAGTTATTGCAGGATTTGCATCTACATTTTTTCCTTCAAGATTTGCACCAACTTCTGTAGTGATAACATTGTATGTAATTTTACCTGACACATCTCCACCATAGGCTTTTGCGGAGAAATTAGGCATTGTAAGTATATTTTTGTGCAGAGAATAATTACTAACAATATCGCTAATTATCACATTACCTGATTTAAGTTTTGCAATTCTTGCAGTACCCGATTCAATCTTAATAGGTAAATCTTGAGGAGCTGAAGTAACAAGAGCTGATGAAGCACCAGATGGAGGCTGCGAAATCTTTTCTGCTACTTTTATTAGCTTATCAGCATCAACAAAAGAAGATGTAAGGTTTAACTTATGAATCTTAAGTACACTTGAAAAATCGAGTTTAGCATCAGCATCTATGTTAAAAATAGAATCATTTAGATTTAAACTATCAACTTTTACATTCAAATCAGAATCATCAAGGAGAATAGAAATACTCTGAGCTTTTGTCATATATTGAGGCAATGACAAGTTTGAAATGCTCATATTACCACGCATTACAGGCTTAGAAGTGGTACCTGTAATATTTAAATCACCTTTAACATCAAATCTTGAATTTTTAACAAGTTGAGTTGATAAAGATAAAGATGCTGGTAAATGAAATTTTATAGAATCAATAGATTGAACTTTCTTATTAAGACCTGAAATTCCTCCGGTAATTTGAGCAATTTTATAAGAATTTGATAAATTAGCAGTGAAATTAGGGCTTAACTCTTTATTATATTGAAGTTCATATATTCCAAGGTCTTTAATATTCAACTCATTATTAGCTAGGTCGATTGCAACATTTATAAGACTAGTTCTACCAAAGAGTTTATTTATAGTTATTGGCGAAAAATGGTCTTGACCATTAGCCTGAATTTGAGCATACAAACTAATTTTCTCAGGGGTACCTTTAATATTCATTGCAACGGGCAAATTTCCGGCATAAGAAACAATTGAACGATACTCTTTTGGAATCATTGTCAAAAGTCCATAAGAACTCAATTTCCCTGAACCTTCAATATCAAATTCAGGTTTTGAAACATAATTTTTAATGGTGCCTGAAAAACTTAATTTTGAAGAATTTAAATCAATGTTAGAAGGAATAACTGTAATATTTTTATCATCAAATTTCACGATAGTTTTGGCGTTTTTAATTTTGACATTTGAAGCAGGAATAGAAACAATCGTATCTGTTAAAGTTATATTCCCGTTATAGCCTTTTCCATCCGACACTATTTGGGTGAGCAAATTCTTATTTGAAATGTATGAATTTGTAGATTTTTCATGCATATTTAAACTTTTAAGATCTAAAAATATTTGTGGTTTTATTTTGTCTAACCGTCCATTAATTTTAAGATTCAAAGTTAACAAACCATTATTAATATCAACTAAAGACTTAATATCTTTTGGAGCAAAGGCTTTATATAATTTTGTAATTGGTAAACTTTGGGTAAAAACTTTTATATCAGCAACAGAATCTTGAGAAACACTACCAACGACCTCAAATAATGTGTCATTTAAATATGATTTGCAATTATTAATAACAATTTTATTACCTGAAAAATCTATGTCAGCATTTGTATTTTTAATATATGCCGGTATGGTTTTATGAACTACAGAGACATTAGAAACTTTCAAATATCCTTGAGATTGAATTTTTTTAAGATTTGTATTTATAGAAAAGTCAGACTGGATATAACCTTTTGAAACTATGTTGCCAAGCTCATTAGGAATGTGAAGTGAATCCAAAAGGCCCTTCAAAATCTCTTGAATATTTTCAACACTCAATTTTTCAGCTTTCACGGTTAGATTTATAATTTTTTTATTTCCAAAAGCGATATCGCCTTTTATCAGTGCTTTTTCGACAGGATCAACATACATATTTGAATTGATATCTACTTTATGACCGGCGAACTCAAGTTTAATAAAACTTGAAGGAATAACTTTATCTGCAAGTTTTAGAGAAAATTTATCAACATTGCAAAAACCTTTGATAAATAAACCATTTTTGTTTTCTCTTATTTTTATCCTTGTTGAAACATTCGTTTTTAAATCATACTCTTTAAATGCCTGAACAGGGTTAACAAATGGGATATCTTGATTTTTTAGTTCAACATCTTTTTTCTGACTTAAATCTGGCAAAAAAGTATCTATATTAAGGTTGTAACTAATATTTTCTTTATCATTAATAGAAACACTACCCTGAGTGATAACTTTTACTTTTTTGTTTAGTTCTCCATTTACTAGGCGTATTTCTTCACCTGATATTTTAAGAACATCAGAAGTTTTTATATCATTAAAAAGGATTTTATAGTCAGTAATTTTGACTGAAGGAAATTTTAGTGAAAAATTAACAGCAGTAACTTCAGCTTTTTCAGGCTTATCTTTTTGTTGAGATGCAGTGATATCAGCAATATAATCTTCAAGTTTAAATTTATTGGAATCAATGATATCAACGTTTACTACAGGAGAAGTAACAGAAATAGAATCAACTTTTATTGTCTTAAAGAGTAGCGGAAGCAAAGAAACTTTCACACTTGCGCTATCAGCTGAAAATAGTTTTGAACCATCAGTTAAGTTGATTTTTATACCCGAAACTCTAACCCCGGCAGAAAGTTTAGGCGAAGTAACAATTTTTGCTGAATCATAGTCAACATCAAGTTTTCCATAGTCTAATGCTAATTTTTTTATTTCTGTTTTATAAGAATTTAAGTTAATAACATTTGGAACAATAAAAAGAAAAGTAACATATAAAGCGACTAGTATAGCAGCAATTACCAACCCAATTTTTTTAATTTTATCGATACTCATATAAGACCCAACCTAACTGTAATTTCAAGATAATTCTACCATGCTTAAAAAATAACATAAACAAGTATATGTAGAAAAATTACAGTGAATATACGTTTGCTTTAGAGAAAAAATCATTATAATAAAAATATGAAAAAAATCTTATTCATTATAATAACATTTGTTCTTTTATGCCCAATTGTTTCTGCCGATGAACTTGACGATGCAATGGATATGTGGAGTGCAGATAAAAGCAATGATGCAACATTCACCGGACAAAAAATGATAACAGATGAACAATTTGACAAGACCGTTGATAAAATAAAACAAAAAGGACGCGATAATAAGAGAAAAAAATGGTGGCAAAGAAAAGCACCTGAAATTAATCCGCTTTGCCCTGTACCTGAAACTCAAAATATGTTTCAGTCAACCGAACTCGACAATGTGAAAACTACAATTAATTTAACTCCAACAATTATGATTCCTACAACAGTTGAAACATCAGTTGGAGATATAATTGAACCTGGGTTTTATATAATGTCATATTCCAAAGAAGATGGGACAAATTACTTAAATTTATCCCAAACTCCAAGAATAACTTATAAAATTCCGGCACAAAATGCTCAAGAAGAAGATAACTCAAATGACCTCAATTATGGCAAAGCTATAAACCTAGACAACGGCTACATAAAACTAATATACGGAAACGTTGACGTCAATATAGAAGCATATCTTAACGTGAAACGTTAGATTTTTGCTGCTTTTAATTGATATAAAGCCTCAAGCTCCTTTTGGAACGGAGAAATTGCAGCAAGTTTTTGAATAACATCAGGTAAAACTTTTAATGTATAATCAATTTCTTCTTCTGTATTAAACCTGCTTAAGCTAAATCTTATACTTCCGTGTAGAGCTGTGAAAGGTACCCCCATAGACTTCAATACATGGCTTGGATCAAGGCTTCCACTAGTACAAGCACTTCCTGAACTAGCACAAATACCGTAATCATTTAAATGTAAAAGTATAAGTTCACCTTCAATGTACTCAAACCCAATATTTGTTGTATTTGGAACTCTGTTTAATACAGTTGTATTAAGTCTTGCGTTATAAATATTATTTAAGATTCCTTTTTCAAGTTTATCACGCAACATTTTTACCCTTGTAAGTTCGTCATTAAGCGAATCTTGAGCAATGCTTGCAGCTTCTCCGATTCCGACGATACCAGCAACATTTTCAGTTCCTGCACGTTTTCCTCTTTCTTGATGACCTCCAACAATTAGAGGGGTAAAAAGAGTGCCTGATTTAACATACAATGCACCAACACCTTTTGGCGCATGAAACTTATGCCCGGAAATTCCCATCATATCAATTTGAGAATTTTGAACATCGATTTTAATCTTACCAGCAGCTTGAACTGCATCAACAAAGATTTTTGTTTCTGGATTGATTTTTTTAACAATACTTGCAATTTTTTCAACCGGAAATATAACACCCGTCTCATTATTAGCATACATAACTGAAACAAGAGCTGTATCTTGAGTTACAGATTCTTTTAGTTCATTTAAATCCAATTCTCCGTCAGAATTTACACTTAAATAAGTAACTTTATAGCCTTGTTTTTCAAGCGTTTTATGTAAATTTAATACACAAGGATGCTCAACAGAAGTAGTGATGATATGCCTTTTTGTCTTATTAGCTTCTAAAATTCCTTTTATTGCTGTATTTGAACTCTCAGAACCAGACCCTGTAAAATAAATATCTTTTTGATCTTTTGCTCCAAAAATCTCTTTTATCTGTTCTCTTGCATCTTTAATTACTTTTGAAGTTTTGCCTCCAAAGTCATACATACTTGAAGGATTCCCATAATATTGAGAAAAATACGGAAGCATTTTTTCAAGTACTTTTTCATCAACTTTTGTAGTTGCATTATTATCTAAATAAATAAGTCTATCAGTCATTTCCACCTACACTTGAATAATTTCTATATTAGGGTCAACATGTTCCCTTAAAGTTGCCTCAACGAAGTGAGTTAAGGTAAGCTGCGAACGAGAACAAGAATGGCATTTGCCTGTCAATTTAACATAAACCTTGTTATCAACAACATCAACTAACTCAATATCACCATTGTCTTTTCTAAGCTCGTTAGAAATATATTTATCAATAACATTGTTTATTTTTAGAATAAGCTGTGTTTTTGTTAAAGGCTCTTTTGGCTTTTCAACGTTATCATCCAAGAGTTTTTGAATGTCAGGATGACATTTTCCGCAAGCACCACCAGCTTTTGTATAATTTATTACATCTTCAATAGTTTTAAGATTGTTATTTTTGATTTCATCTTTTAAGGTTTGCTCTGTAATATTAAAGCATTTGCAGACAATCTTTTCTTCATCATGTTTTACAGGTTCTTCACCATAATAATTAGCAATAGCAGCCTCTAATGCCTCATGTCCCATAACAGAACAGTGCATTTTTTCAGGAGGAAGCCCGCCAAGTTCATCCGCAATTTGTTTATTTGTAATTTTTTTGGCTTCATCAATGTGTTTACCGATGATCATTTCGGTCAATATACTAGAACTTGCAACTGCTGAGCCACAGCCAAATGTCTGAAATTTAGCATCTGTAATAATACCATTTTCATCAAGTTTTAAATATAACTTAAGCATATCACCGCAAGATAAAGAACCAGCTTCACCTACAGCGTCTGCATTATCTATCGATCCAACGTTTTTTGGATTTCTATAATGTTCCATTACTTTTTCTGAATAATCCCACATATCATATTACCCTTTTGTTTAACAACACTATTTTACACCAAATATATTGGAAAAATATTTATATTAACAATTTATTAATAATAAAAAAAGAAGGACTTCGGGAGTCCTTCTTTATATATGTTATGAAATGGATTAGCCTTGTGTGTGGTTGTATTTCGGAGCTGAGTCTTTGATTTCTGCAGTTTCTGCCTTTTCGACCATCTCGTACTCTGCTTGATAAACTTGTACTTCTGTTTCTAATGCTTTCTTTTGAATTTCGATTGCATTTTCTTGTGCAGATATTTGAGAGATTTTATCTTCATACTGAACATCATTTACTTTGCTTTGAGCATCCAATACATCAGTTGATAATGTAGCTGCTTGTAATGCTGTTGAAAAGCCTTCAGTATCTAGTGTTGAGCCTTCTTTTAATGATCCGTCTTTGTTGACGTATTTTGAAAGCGCACTAAGTCTTTTATTAGCTGATTCTAAAGCGCTTGCTGCTGAAGCGTTGCTTTGATCGACCTGTGTTTGTGTTTTTTGTGTTGCCAGATTCATCTGCCTTTGAGATAGAATCATAAGCTGTGCATTCGCCATATTAATGCGAGATCTTAATGCAAGCTTTCTAACTGTAAAAATTGCGTAACCCATTTCTCTTATCCTTGTTTTATCCCCGTACTTTAATAAAGTTTTTTTTTATTTTCAAATTGCTTTAATGCTCCTCTTCCCTCAAAAAGATGCATCACTGCGAATGAAACACATACAATATAAAGGTTTAAGGCATATTTGCAGACATTTTTTTAAATACTTTATATAAAAACATTATTGTTTTTTTAAATAATCAATATATACTTATTATCTACAAATTCGTGTTTACAAAACTTAATAAATGCATTATTTTATTATTTTTACGCAAAAAAAAAGGACTATTACTGTCCTTTTTCTTATATAAATAATTTTTATTATTATCCTTGTGTACCGTTGTATTTTGGTGTTGATGCTTTGACTTCGCCTGTTTCCGCTTTTTCGACCATTTCGTATTCTGATTGGTAAGCTTGAACTTCTGTTTCTAATGCTTTCTTTTGGATTTCGATTTGGTTTTCATATATTGAAATTTCTTGAATTTGAGCTTCGTATAATGCTTGTTGAACTTTTGTTTCTGCATCATTAACGTCTGTAGAAGTTGTTGCTGCTGTTAATGCTGCGTTTAATTTTTCTGCATCATAATCTTTTTTCAAAGTACCATCAGCATTTAAAAATTCTTTAATTGCTTCTTGTCTTTTCTTTGCTGATTCTAATGTTGCTGCTGCTGAGGTTGTACTTGATGCGATTTGGATTTGTGTTTTTTGGGTCGCATAGTTAAGTTGTCTTTGAGACAAGATCATCAACTGCGCGTTTGCTTGGTTGATGCGTGTCCTCAACGATAGCTTTCTCATTGTAAAAATTGCGTAACCCATTACTAAATAAATCCTTGTGTTTTTTATCTCTTACATTAATAAAAACAAAATGAAATTGTTTATTGCTAAAATGCATCAATTTTGTTAACATTTCTTAATATAAAATATTGAAAACCAATAGATATAATAGTTATTAAGTATATACTCGATATATAACGAGTAGATATTTATCTATTTTGTATATAAAATTGTATATAAAAAATGCCTTATATTTTATATGCTTTTCTATAAAAAAGAATAAAACCAAGTATACCAAGTATAATATTAGGCATCCAGGTAGCCAAAAATGGCGTTAATATTGCTGATTCGCCAAAAGAAACAGAAAGAGCTCTTATTAAATAATAAAAGAAAATAATTAGAATACTGAACAAAAATCCTCTATTATATCTTACTCTAGGAGGAGTAATTGCAAGAGGTACACCGAGTAAAACAAGTACAATTGTTGTAAAAGGCAACGCAAGTTTATCCCAATATTTTAATCTAAGCATTTTAAGAGTTTTCATAGTCTTTTCATTACTACTTTTATCATCTAATGCTGATATTTTTGAAGCAATTTGAACAAAATTTAGATCAGTGGCATCATTTTGTCTTAGAAGTTGTTCTTTTAAATCCACACCAAAATTAGCAATTGTAGCACCCATCCAGGATGTATTTAATGTTTTATTTTGTCTTGCTATTGTATATACAGAAGCATTCTCGAAGAGCCAGCCATCATCAGTTGCTCTACCGGTTTTTGCTTGTAATATCTGAATAGTTTTAGGCTGTGACAAATCAAGAATAGAAACATTATAAAAATGTTTATCTTCACAGTTTTCAACGTAAAAAAGTCTTTTAATTTCATTGCCGTTTTGAAGCTCTTTTAAAGTAAAGTTTTTCTTACCTTCCGGTATGTTTTTTTGACCAAACGCCCATAATGCAAGAGTCTTAGACTGAGAAGCAGTCATTGGAACAATTGTTTCATTAATAAAAAAAGTGAAAGTTGCCATAAATATTGCAAATACAAAAATTGGTTTTGCAATTCTTTTAATACTTATTCCGCAGGCCTTCATAATAGTTATTTCAGAGCCCAAACACATATTATTAACTGTCATAACAGTTGCAAATAGAACACTCATTGGTATTGTCATAACAATAACAGCAGGTAAGTTCAGAAGAATGATAATAAGTGCAACCTTAAAAGGCATTCCATAAAGAGTTATTTGTTTAATAAGTGTAATAAAAGTATCAGAGGCAAATATTATCGAAGTGAAAATAACAACTCCGAAAATAAAAACCTCAAGAATTTGCTTTATTATATATTTATCTAAAATACTTATATTATTTATATTAAACTTCATAGAATTCATTTTAAATCAAAAAACCTATATTTCAAAGCTGTGTTTTTTTCCAGTCTTGTGCAAAATCGTTCAATAGCTTAGTTGTTTCAGCTTTATTCAGAACAATCTGCTGAATATAGTTGTTTGCAAGACTAAAAAGTTCTTTTTGCTTCTTGGTGTGATAATCAATACTTTGCAGATTATTTAACTGCTCGGCGCTCAATGCTCTTGAGTGTGCAAAAATTTCTTGTGATTGCGAATTAAAATAACTGTCTTGAATAGCATATCTATTTACAGGAATAATCGAAGTCAATTTTGCAAGTTTTATTTGATTATCTTTATTTGTTAAAAACAATGCAAATTCTATTGCTTCATCTGGATAATTTGCCTTAACAGGAATAATAAGATTCATAAGAGATACATCATATTTACCCGTTGAACCTACTAGTTGTTTTGCAACTTTTGTTTTTGAAAATACTTCCGGAGCATTTTCTTTTATTATGTTTAGAAAATTTGAACCGGCAGGTAGAACCGCAACTTCACCTGACATATATTTTTCTAAAGATTCTCTATGTCCCTGTGTTATAGATTCTTTCGGGATTAAATCTTTTTCATACATGTATTTATACATGTTATATATATATTCACTTTTTTCAGAAACTATTGTTTCTGGTGAATTTACATTATATTTATTTAATATTTTTAAAACAGTGTCATTCTCGGTCAAATTTGGCATTGTAAGATATTTACCCGTAGATTTTTTAAACTTATCAGCTTCTTTATATAATTCTATATAATCTTCTGGAACACCTGCCATTTTTGCTTTAGCTAGAAGCTCAGAATTGTAAAAAGTTAAAGCAGATGTAGCATAAAAAGGAAACGCATAATATTCATCATTATATTTCATAGAATCTGCAATCGCAGGTACAAAATCTTTCATATATGATTTATCAATTTTCAGAAGTGCGTTTCTTTGTGCAAGCAAAATTGAAAAATCAGGCGTAAGATTTATTAAATCAGGAGGATTGTTTCCGAGCATTGAGGCAAGTGCCCTTTTTTCACCTTCTGAATAAGGTACATCTATCCAAGTAATCTTTACATCTGGATGAATTTTCTCAAAATCAGAAATAACAGAATTCACGTAAGAGCTAAATGTTCCCATTTGTAAAGTCATAAAAACCAAATGCTTTTTATTATCTTTAGTTTTTTTGTTTGTGAATACAAAAATACCTGCAATGAAAATAATAATTAATATTAAAATAGCAATAAACTTTTTCATCATGCCTCTTGTTATATAATAAAATATTTTAATACATGTATAATATTAAATATAAATAGTTTACAAAAGTAAGGTAAAAATTGAACTTATTTGATACTTTAAAAGAAACTAATAAACAAATTCCTTTAGCAGAACTTCTCAGGCCAAAGTCGCTTGATGAATACTTGGGGCAAGAAAATATTGTCTCAGGGAAATCTGCCTTTTTAAACCTTTTAAAATCAAAAAGGTTATTTTCTATTATATTGTGGGGTCCTCCAGGTTGCGGAAAAACCACACTTGCAAGACTTATATCTTCTCATACTGAAAGTAACTTTATAGAACTAAGTGCAGTAACTTCAGGCATAAAAGACATAAAAGAAGCTGTTGAAACCGCCAAAGAAAAACTTATATACGGGCAAAAAACAATTCTTTTCATTGATGAAATTCATAGATACAGCAAAACTCAACAGGATGCACTTCTGCCTCATATCGAAAACGGTACAATATATCTTATAGGTTCTACAACCGAAAACCCTTCTTTTCAGGTAATTCCGGCTCTTATCTCAAGGACTCAGGTAATAAGGCTAAATCCGATTGATGATAATAATATTAAAAATATTATTATTAAAGGATTCAACTATCTGCAAGAAACATACCAAAAATGTTCATACGAAGAAAATGTAATTGAATTTATTATGAATTTTTCAAGAGGTGATGCAAGAAGCGCTCTAAATCTTGTCGAAAACTCATACTTTGCATCAGATTTGAAAGATGAAACGAGAATTATTACAATAAATATTCTTGAAGAGCTTGCTCAAACAAGCTCTATTAAATACTCTCAGCAAGACCACTACGATATGGCATCAGCCTTCCAAAAAAGTATGAGAGGCTCAGACCCTGATGCTGCAATATACTGGCTTGCAAAAATGATTACAGCAGGAGAAGATCCAAGATTTATAGCAAGGAGAATGATAGTTTGCGCGGCAGAAGATGTTTCAAACGCCGACACAAACGCACTAACAGTTGCTATAAATGCTTATAGAGCATCAGAACTCTTAGGTTTTCCTGAAGCAAGAATTCCACTTGCACAAGCAGTTGAATACATTGCACGCGCACCGAAATCAAACAAAGCAGTAGTTGCAATAGATAAAGCAATATCAGATATAACTTCAGGAAAAAATTATTCGCCGCCAATGCACTTAAGAGATGCCCATTACAAAGACGCTTCAAAATACGGATTTGGTAAAGATTATGTATATTCACACTCTAACCCTGAATACAAACAACAATTCCTTCCTGATGAGCTTAAAGATACAAAATACTTTGATTAAAAAATATTTGTAACGATATATTACAATATATACTTTTTATGAATTTGATATATAAAAAATGTTTTTATATAGATGTAAGGTTGTTAAAGTATATTATGAGGTAGATATGGCAGTTGCAGCAAACCAAGCACGTTTATTGGGCTTGACAGCAAGAAAATCAGATCTTGAATATAAAATGATGCTACTATCAAGTCAAATGATGGTTCTATCTAGCCAAAGCGCAGAACTACAATCAGAACGTTCTACTGAAATGAACCAACTAATAGCGCAGCTAACCTCCCAAGCAAATGGGGATACTTCAGTTGACCTTAAAGTAACGGAACTAAAGAATCAAATCGGAGCTAAATTCGATGCCCAAATAGCAATGCTTGAGAAAGCACAAGAACAATTAGATTTACAAATGGGTCAATACGAAACACAGCACCAAGCAGTAAGCGAAGAACAACAAAACCTAGAAAAAACACTTGATTCAAATATCAAAATAGATTTTAAAGGTGTTGGCGGCGGTTCAAACGGCGGCTAATAAAGAAAAATATAAGTAAGTAAGAAAACAAGAAAGAAAGACTACAAAAATGCAACAAAATTTTTTCCAATACACACCAGAAGTAATAAATATATATGAAGAAGCTAAACAGGCAATAGATGAAGAAATAACTAAAAAGCCTTATCAAAAATCCTTCAACAATATAACGACAATGCTGGAAGAGTGCTATTTTATAGGCGCCACCAAATTTGGTCCAAATTTTATCGCATAAAAAAGCCCGATTTAATCGGGCTTTTTTTTAGTAGTTTAATTTAATATACTTGGCACTTCTGATACCATCTATTTTCATTATTGTTTTAAGAGTTTGCTCATCTACATCAGTATCTGTATTTATAATCATAATTGATTCATTCTCTTTAGAATCTTTATTTTGAGCAACGTGCATCCTGTTAATATTGATATTATTTTCGCCAATTACAGCTGCAACTTTAGCAATCATAGATGGTTTGTTTTCGTGCGGTAAAAGAAGCATATGACAATCAGGTTCTATACTCATATTATATTCGTTAATTTGAACTATTCTTGGCATATTTTGCGCGATAAGAGCGCCTGTAACAGTTACTATCTCCTTATCCGTATGAAGTTTGATAGTTATAGAACCGATATATGTACAATCTTTTTGAGATTTTGAAATTACAAAATCAATTCCGCGCTGTTTTGCAACAAGCGGCGCATTAACATAGTTTATGCCTTCCATTCTTGAAGAAAATATACCTTTTTGAACTGCAACTTCAAGAGGAGAAACGTCAAGTTCTGAAAGATTACCTTTAACAATCATCTCAACACTTTTAAAATTACCTGTTGCAATTTGTGCAGCAATTTCACCAAGGTTTTCAGCAAGAAGCATATAATCTTTTACAGGCTCTAGCACAGAAGGTTTTAGAGAAGGAATATTAACAGCAGCTTTTGCACTTCCACCTGATAAAACTTCTCTTATCTGCTCAGCAACGTCTATTGCAACATTAAACTGGGCTTCAGTAGTACTAGCACCTAAATGCGGAGTAAGCAAAATATTACCTTTTGACTCAATTAAAGGTGATTTTTCAATATTAGGTTCTTCCTCAAATACGTCAATAGCTGCTGATGCAACGTGACCTGAATCAAGTGCCTCTTTAAGTGCAGCTTCATCAATAATGCCGCCTCTTGCACAGTTGATAATTCTTACACCAGGTTTCATTCTATTTAATGTATTTCTATTAATCAAATACATTGTTTCTTTTGTTTTTGGCGTATGGATTGAGATATAGTCGCATATGCCCCAAAATTCATCAAGATTAGGAATATATTTAGCACCAATTTTCTCAACTGTTTCTTTTGTAGTATAAGGGTCACAGACAACTACATTCATTCCAAGCGCAAGCGCAACCTGCGCAACGTGAGAACCAATTTTGCCTAGCCCAATAACACCAAGAGTCTTACCATATACTTCAACTCCTGTAAACTTTGAACGTTCCCAAGCACCTGTTTTGGTTGAAACAGCGGCTTGTGGTATATTTCTTGACATAGCAAGCATAAGTGCAATAGTGTGTTCAGCAGCAGCATTTGTATTGCCATCTGGAGAATTCACAACAATAACACCATTTTGAGTAGCAGCTTCTAAGTCAACATTATCTACTCCAACTCCTGCTCTACCAACTATTTTAAGATTTTTGGCAGCATCGAGTATTTTTTTTGTAACTTTTGTCTGGCTTCTAATCATCAAAGCATCGTAATCTTTGATTTTTTCGGCAAGCTCATCTTCTGGCATTGTTGGCAGAAAATCAACATCTGCGACATCTTTCAGGATATTTCCTGCGGCTTCATTTATTTTATCTGTAATTAAAACTTTCATCATTGTCCCCTATTTGTAAAATTCTTTTATTAACGCGCTCACACCAGTACCTACTTCAAACTTGTACCCAAGTTTATGTAAAGTAGCCTCTAATGAGCCAATAGCTGTTATTGCATCTCTTTCTGAAACAAAACCTAAAGTACCCATTCTGAAGATTTTATCCTTCAAGGCATTTTGACCATTTGCAACAACTATATCAAAATCCTTTTTCATTGTTGCTCTAATATCAGGCACAGAAACACCGTCTGGAGGTAAAACTGAAGTTATAGCATTACTTGCAATATTGTCGTTATCGACAAACAACTTTAGCCCCATTGCTCTAACAGCAGCCCTTAAGCCTCTTGCTATTTTAGAATGTCTAGCCCAGATATTTTCAATACCTTCCTCTTTAATAAGGTCTAGTGCTGTTCTTAATGCAACTATTAGATTAACTGCAGGTGTAAAGGCAGTAGATGCTTCTTTAACAGACTTAAGGTTAGAACCCCAGTTAAAGTAAAAACTAGGTCTTTCACATCTTTCATAAAGTTCCCAAGCTTTTGGACTTGCTGCCAAAAATGACAATCCTGGGGGTATCATAAACCCTTTTTGAGAGCCTGATACAAGGACGTCTATACCCCATTCATCCATTCTACACTCAATTGCACCTAAACTTGTAACACCATCAACAACGGAAACCGCACCGTGTTCTTTTATCAAAGAAACCAATTTTTTAACATCATTGGTAACCCCTGTTGCCGTTTCATTATGTGTCAAAGTTACTATTTTAATCTCTTTATTAGTATCAGCATCTAAAACTTTCTTCAACTCTTCTGGACTAATAGCATTTCCTGCTTCAACTTCAATTTTTTGGACATCAGCACCTAAAGAAGCAGCTATCTTGGCCCATCTTGAGCCGAAATTCCCAATAATCAAAGATAAAACTTTGTAACCAGGATTAACAAGGTTAGATAAAGCAGCCTCCATTGCACCTGTTCCAGATGCAGTGTATATGATTACATCATTTTTAGTATGAAAAATGAGTTTTAAATCTTCGTATACCGACGAAAGAATTTTTGAAAACTCCGTACTTCTATGGCCGATAGGATGTTTTGCCATGTCTAATAGTACACTTTCCGGAACTGGCGTTGGGCCCGGAATCATCAAAAATGTCTTGTCTTTCATTCTGTCTCTCCGTCTTTCTATAACCGACTTTTTCTCTATGAAAAAGCCTTAATGTGTCAATAAATATTAGTCAATATTTCAAGATTATTTTTAGCTTCTACATGATTTGGTGCAAGGTCTAAAACCTTTTTGTATTGTGCGATAGCGGACTTTGTATCCATTGCAACTTCATAAGCAAGTGCAAGATTATACCTTATATCGATGTTTAAAGGGTCAATATCAAGTGCTTTTGAAAAAGCATCAATTGCAGCTTCTGTATTTTTTAATCTTACTTCAACTAATCCAACACCAGCATGAGCAAGCGCAAGATCAGGTTTAATATGAAGTGATTGCGTATAATACTTTTTTGCCTCAATTATATTATCAATTTCGTAATATAAATTTCCGAGTTTAAAATAGTAATCTGAATTTTCAGGAGCAATTTCAATCGCCATTTTATAGTATTTAATTGCCTCTTGATAGTTTCTTATTGAAAAATTCAAATCACCCAAGATAACATATATATCTGTATTTGAAGGATTATATTCAAGAGCTTTATTATACATTTGAAATACAGAATCCATTTTTCCTTGAGTAAACAAATAATTAGCATAATCAAGATAAACGTTACTTAAAGTAACCCTGACATCTTGAATTTCACTTGGGTAAGCAATTTCAAGATAATCTTTATAAATATCAATAGCCATCTCATATTTTCTAAGTTGACAATACAAGCTGCCCAAAGTCTTCTTTAACTCAACATCTCGAGGGAATTTTGAAATAATACTTTTTAGATAAACCAGTGCTTTATCATAATCCTGTAAACCTATATATGCTTTAGCAACACAATTGTATAATATTCCTTTATTAATTTCCCTTGCATTCATAGCATTTATAGCAACTTCAATTACTTCCTTATACCTGTTTAATTTCAAATAAACTTCAGCAAGTTCTTCTATATGCTTACCATTTGCAGGTTCAAGCTCTGCCAACCTTTTGAGAATATCAGCTGCTTCTTCTAACCTGTTTGAAATCAAATATCCTTTTTTCAGATAAGAAAGTATTGTTCTATCTTCAGGGTATGTTTCAATTAAAAGACTTGCTTCAAGTAACATCTTGTCCCAATCCCTAAAATCGCAATATATACTTGTAATTTGGAGCTTAATGTTCTTTTTCTCATTATCGTCTGTAGTAGTTTCTAAAATGCTTTTATAAAGCTCTAGAGCAAGATTTTTATCTTTTTTAAGCATATATACTTCAGCAAGTGATTTCTTTGCCTCTATATTTGAAGGGTCTTTCTCAATGATGTACTTATACAAGTTAATAGCTTTATTTATCTGTTTAGTTTTAAGGTAAGCATGCGCAGTATAAAGTGCCGCTTCGTAATTAGCTGGATTATTTTTTAAAATTAATGAAAAGTGCCCAATTGCATCAACATACTTTTTAGCATCGAATAGTAATTTGGCAAATATCACATGCGAAGACTCAAGACGCTGGTTTTGGCTAAGGTTTTCTTTTGCAACCATAAAAGCTTCTTTCCAGTTTCCTGATTTTTTAAGCATTTCAACATGTTCAGCAACCTTATCGCTAAGTACCTTTTTAGTTTCATCATTATCGGAATCGTCAATGTCAACTGCAATATACTTCATAAGGTTATACAGAAGAAACATTACGACAATAACAAATGTCGTTACTATTATAATTGTTGTTAACATAAAGCCATTGACTCCTCCGTCAACATTATATCAATATTTTATTTTTTTGTATACGAAAAGCTTATTCTAACTTATATGAGGATGATATTGTTAAGATTGTAAACTTTTTTTATAATTTAGCAATTTTAAGCAGTAGATTTTTTTTATAAATATAAGTAAGTAAGTATGTAAATATATATTTGGGGTGGTAGAAAATGTCTAACGCTTTGTCTAGCGCAGTATTCTTCTCAAGGAATGTTGGTAAGGTAAATCATGGAGCAGTCGACCGTGTTGGTGCAACTGCAGCACAAGGACTCGGACTTGTAGGTAAACTTTCAAGACGGACTGATATAGTTGGAAAGTCTGCAAGAACTGCTATGCAAGGTATTGATAAAGTATCACAATCAACTGTTGGTTTAGCAGGCGAAGAATTGTGTACTAAAGCAGGTAAACTTGTTAATAAGTTGCTTGTTGTTGGCGCTGGTATAAGAGTGCTAACTGCTGATGACAAAGAAAGGGCTCTTTATAAAGAAACAGCGGCAATGAGCACAATGCTGGGCGCTGAAGCTCTGGTAAAAAGTGATGCCTGTCAAACTGTTATCAAAAAAGGAAGTGAACAGGTTACAAAAGGACTAGCTAAAGGGCTTGAACACTTTAATGTCAAACTTCCAGGTAAGGCCGGGAAAATTATAAACGCAGTCATTGCAGCTGCTGCTCTAGTTGGAGCATCCATTGCAGCTTATGATGCAGGAGCAAAAGCTGGTACTTATGTAATAGATAAAAAACGAGAAATCGCAAGCATATATTCAACAGATAAAAATCACGAAAATGCAAATCTATCTATAAAATCATAGCTAAAATCATTAACAAAAAACCTCCTACCTGCATACCGGTAGCAAGATTCTTCATTAATTTATTGTTATCGTACATCTTTGAAGTCTGCTTGGCGGTTGCAGCAGCACTAATCCTATCTAACCTTGTAGAGGAACTTTCAGTTTGAAAGTTCCTTTTAAAAATTTTAATTTCAAGTCTAGAAAGACGTGCGTCAACATCTTCATTCGGGTAAGTACGATTCAAAACAACTTTTTCTACTGCAGATAATTCTGTATCTTGATAAGACTTATTAGACGTTTTTGGCGAAGAATAGTTATAGCCCGCGTTGTCATCATATAAAGATGGGGGTTGCGCAACAGCATCATACTGGTCATAAGTATCTTTAAATTCTTCGAATTCCGGATCTTTTTTAGACAATTTTGATTTTGCAATATCGTCAAGCACGCTTATTCTGAGTTTATTAACACGAGTATTTAAATCTGCATCGCTAGTTTTTTGATAAACTTTATTCTCAATTCTATCAAGTCTTGAATAAATGTTTTCGCCATTATAATTTTTTCCAAAAACAGATTCTTCTATTTCATTAACAATAGGATATTCAACCTCTGGGCTTTCTTTTGCGAGCATTTGTGGCTGGGTTTTCACACTTTTTTTGGTTGTATTACTATTATTATTGGTATTCTGAGCCACAGATTGTGGATTATTATCCGTCAACCCAAGGTCTGAATAAACTTTAGAAATCCTTGTCAACGTTGGATTAGGAGAAGTTTTACCGTAAAGTTGCTTCTCAATCCTTGTAATTCTGACAGCATCAGCCTCAGATGTATATTCGTAACCAAAAATTTGCTTTTCAATATTTGAAAGCATTGAAGCACTGCTAACTGCAGCACTGCATATTCCTGCCATTAAAAAAACAGCACAAATCGACATTATAAGTTTTTGCATATACCTTCACTACGTTTAAACTATCTATACAGTAAAGATATAACCAATTTTTATGAAGAAACCAATTATCCAAGGGATAGCAAACAACATTCCGACTATAGGCAAAAATATTAGCATAATAGCTCGTGAAAAACTCAAATCATATGCTACTTCTAGAGATTTAACATATAAAAATATAGTCCATAAGTATATAATTACTTCAAATAGCACTGCAAAAAAATAGCCAACATCACCAACATTTTTTATAAGTTGCATTGGTGCCATAAAAATCCAGGGAATTATCGAATATGAACTCAAACAAAATAAAAGTTTAAATTTTCCTGATTTATCATATATTTTAGCAACATATTCAAACAAAACAGTCAAAAGAACCCAAGAGAAAACAATACTAACTAAGAAAAACAGCAATGAACACAAATACAAGAACGCATTCAACACTGTTGCTGAAAACATATATTTCAATGAGTAAAGTACAATATTAACCCAAACCAAAGTAAACACAGCTTGACTACTGCTTAAAACTTGATTTTTTATCTCAGTAAAGGCAACACTTGGTTCAAATAGAACTTTATATATATTTTTAAAGTAAGTTTCCATATTTTACTCCCAAAGATACAATGGTGTCTTTGAATATTTGATACTAGTCGGAATAAGAGAATCCATAACACCAGCATTATTATTAAACAAGGCTTCAGATGCTCCAAACAAAATCTCATTTAGAGAATTCATTTTGCTGTATGGAACAAGCTCAATTTCAGCATGAGTTTTATTCTTTTGATTAATCATAGAATTTATAACATCTTGAGCAACGTACATATCACCAATTTGGTCAACTAAACCAAGTTTATAGGCTTGATTACCCGTGAAAATTCTTCCATCAGCATACTTTTTAAGAACATTAAAACTGATATTTCTTTTTTGCGCTGTGTAGGTATCATTTCTGTCAATTCTACCATTTTTGATAGCTGAAAGAAACTGACTATAAGAGTCTTGAACGATATTGCTTAAAAGAGCTCTATCTTCAGGGGTCATTCTTCTGTATGCAGAGCCAATATCTTTGTGTTTTCCGCTTTTAATAACATTAGGATAAACTGAAAGTTTATCTGCTAAAAGTTCATGTACATCCATTGTGGAAAATATAACACCTATACTACCTGTCAAAGTACCACCTAGTGCAATAATTCTGTCTGCACCTGAAGCAATGTAATATCCTCCACTAGCAGCTAAATCTTGCATTGAAACAACAACAGGTTTAATTTTTCGTATTCTCAATACTTCATTATAAATATTTTGAGACATCCCCACTGTACCGCCTGGGGTATTCATTTTGATAATTATACCCTTTATATTTTCATCTTCTCCTGCTTGTTGCAGAGCCTTCAATGCAGCTTGAGCATTGAATTCATTAGAAAATGCATTTGCTTTTTCATTAGAATCAATTATTCCATCAATAGTTATTAAAGCTACTCTGTTTGTTGAAATAGTGAGTAATTTAGACATCTTCTTTTTAACCTGAGACTCAGGATAATTTTTATAAGAGGGCATTCCGTTAAAAATTCCAACAATCAATGATAATACGCATAACGCAATCAAACTTATAACTGAAATATTATTTTTCATATATTTACCAATCTAGCTGCACGCTTCAATACATTTATCGAGAGTTTTAATTAATGATTTTTTATATGATTCTGCCTTTTTCTTTGTTTTTGCTTCAAATCTTAATGTAAAAACAGGTTCTGTATTACTTTGCCTGATCAGTGCAAATCCGTCATTAAAAATGATTCGCAACCCATCAATAGTTATAATCTCTTTAATTGTTGACTCAAATACGTCTTTATCTGATTCAATTTCTTTTTCTAGCTTTGCAAGAACTGTCTTTTTGATATTATTTGGGCAGTGATGTCTTACTTCGCTTGTTGTATGGACTTTTGAGAATGGAACAAGCAAGTCATCAATTTTAAAAGAAGGGTTTTGAAGTTTATTTTTAGCGACAATTTCAATTATTCTTGAACCTGCATAAATAGCATCATCAAAGCCATAGTACCTGTCTTTAAAGAACATATGGCCGCTCATCTCTCCTGCTAAGATAGCATTTGTTTCTTTCATTTTTGATTTAATAAATCCGTGTCCGGTTTTACACATGATTGCATCTGCGCCTGACTCATTGATTGTATCATACAGTACTTGCGAACATTTTACCTCGGACACTATGGCAAGTTTTTCTCCCCTTTTGGCTAAATCTTTTATGATATCAAGAGCATATATTAGAAGAAGTTTGTCACCGGTAAGATAGTTGCCTTTCGAGTCTATTACACCAATTCTGTCCGAATCTCCATCAAACGCAATACCCAAATCAGCACCAACTTCTATAACTTTTGCTTTTATGTCAGCTAAAGTTTTTTCATCGCTTGGATTTGGATGGTGGTTAGGGAAATTTCCATCAGGTTCAGAATAAAGCTCAATAACTTCACAACCAAGCTCCCTATACAGCTTTGGAGCAACAACACCAGCTGTTGCGTTTGCTGAATCGACAACAACTTTTATTCCTTTACCAATTCCAGGGAATGTATTTGTCATTACATCAATATATGCAGGAATTATATCAAAATTCTTTGATACTCCATGTCTTGGGGCCGTATCATCACAATGAATTTGCTCAATTGTAAGTTCTTTAATCTCTTTAATCTCTTTTTCAGTAAGAGTGGCTTTATTGAAGGTCAGCTTTAAACCGTTGTATTCACTTGGATTGTGACTTGCTGTAACAATCAAAGAACCTTTGATGTTCATATTGTCAGTCATAGATTTTGGAATTCCGCAGAATTCAGAGAAATAGCCTAATGGAGTCGGTGCCAAGCCCAAATCAACAACGTTTGCTCCTATATGAGTTATTCCTTTTTTCAAGGCGCTTGTAAGAGATTCAGAATGTAATCTTGCATCTTTTACAACTGAAACCCATATATTTTTTGGCGCTTCACCAGTTTTTTTCTGTATAAACTTAATATATGCTTTAGCAACATAATAATAAAGCTCTTCTGTAATATCTTCTGAATATATTCCCCTTATGTCATTTTTACCAAACGCACTAAAATTTGTAATTGAAGGCATTTTCTCTCCTTGTTCTAATTAAAATTTACATTTATACTAACAATATAACTAAGACATTATACAACAACAAAAGACTCAAGAGCAAAATGATACATAATATTATAAAAAATAAATATACACATTTAAAAAATGCCGCAGAGAATAAAATATGGCTAATATTTCTTTTGCCAAGCCTTCTAGGCTGTTTTATATTCATTCTAATTCCTATTATCGCATCATTCATATTAAGTTTCACAAACTGGAATTTACTATCTAAACCTGTATTTATTGGGATATTTAACTATAAAGAACTGCTTTCAAGCACTACTTTTTGGCAAATATTGGCTAATACAATCATCTTTGGTATTGCAACAACCGTATTAGGTACACTTATTCCACTATTCTTGGCATCAATACTCAATAATAAACTTAGAGGAATGGAGCTATTTAAAACAATATATTTCCTGCCTTTTATTACCCCAATGATAGTTATAGCAATGGTTTGGGAATGGATATTTAACCCAACAACAGGATTATTGAATTATCTTTTAAAAACAAATATAGAATGGCTTCAAAACCCTAAAACAGCTATGATTGCAATAATTATTGTCTCTGTCTGGAAATTAATAGGCTACAATATGGTAATCTTTTTATCAGGATTTGCCACAATAAGCAATTCTTTATACGAAGCAGCTAAAATAGATGGGGCAAGCGAGTTCAAAATATTCAAAGATATAACCGTACCTCTTCTTAGTCCTACAATATTTTTTGTACTTATAATAACGACAATATCATCATTTCAGGTATTTGATTTAATATACCTTATGACACAAGGTGGGCCAGAAAATTCAACAAATGTAATGGTTTATTGGTTATACAGAAATGCGTTTGAATACTTTAATGTAGGCAAAGCCTCAGCTATTGCCTACATTTTGTTAATTTTTATAGTAATACTAACCTTATTACAGTGGAAGACACGTAAATTTTGGGTTATGAATGAGTAGCGATACTATGCAACCTTGTTAAGGTTTTGTCCTACTAATTCAGGGGCTTGTTCGAACAAGTTATCAATGCTTTGTTTAATAACTTTTGAATCTCTATCTACTTTTGGAGTAAATAGTCTCCATAACTTAATAATTCCATCAGCAAAAGCTGTAAATGGATCTCTGTTATATGGATCAAGTTCTAAAGTACCGTAAGAGTTTCTTCCGGTATATTCAGGATAAGGAACAGGTGCCCCTGCTTTAAAATTCAAATTGTAACTATTTATTTTTGAGATTTGCATTTTGTTTTCCTCTTTCCTTAAGTGTTTCTCATACACTTTATTTATACTTTTATTATTAATCACATTAATTAATTTGTCAAGCCCCCTATTTTATTATTTTTATTATTTCACCAAAACTCACTATTTGCAATACTATCAGCATTAAGTGTTAAACGTACTCTTTATCGAATAGATAAAACATTTAAATTTCAAATAATCTTTGCTCGTTTTTTCAACATATATAATTATTTTTACACCTCTCAGGCATGCCTATTGGCTAGTCAAATTTATGCCTAATCGGGTAATTGTTAAAGAAAGATTTTAATAGTTATATATAATTAAATCTTTTTCATACTTCCAACTATTCTTAATTCCAGACAGCAAGGGCAATTTTGCCCTCTTTTTTTTGCTCAATAAAAAAGAGAACGATAAAATCATTCTCTTTTTGTATAAATTTTATGATGGAAAAATAAGACTAGTATGGCGCAGCAGAATTGTGTGTGCCGTGTTTTTCAAAGAAATCTGCAACATTGCTGCTTCTTGCTTTGTACATTCCGATAGATTTTGCAATTTCGCCCATTGCTTTTCCAATTTTATCAACGGCTTTTACAACCTTTAAACGATTAATCATTCCAGCACTTTCTGTTAACTTATATATGGAATCTTGACCTTTAACTGTAACATCCGCAGCTAGCACGCATTCATCTGCTTTATACATTTTACGGCTAACTTCTTGAGGTGTACTACGTCTCAATGAAAAGACTACATCCATACCGTTTGTTTCACTGGTATCATCAAGCTTTCTCATTGAAAGATCCAAAGACTTTCTATTTTTATCAGACAAACAACTAATATAACTTTTAGTAGTTTGGTCGATAGAAATTTTGGCACCCTTAAATGCCACTTTTTGAGACATAGCAGTTCCAATTGCATTAATCATTTTTATATATTCCTTCTTTAAATATGTGTAACCAAAATTGTAAATCTCGAAAAAATATTAATTTGCAGGATAGCTTAGATTTTATGAATAAATGTTAAGTATTATTAGCTAATTTTGTGTTTTTTATCTCCGTATTTTGAGAAAAAATCCTCAACGTTTGGATTATTAACTAAAACATTATTTTTAGGAGGGAACAATGCAGTTAAGTGTTTCATAACAGCCGCTACAGCCTTATCTGCACTGACATGACTAGGGAGTGTCCCAGCACTTTCAAGATATCTATATTTATATTTTGAATCATATAAACCAATATCCGCGGTTAAAACGTATTCATCTGCACTAAACATTTTTTGATCAATTTCAGAGTTAAC
Source organism: Cyanobacteria bacterium OH_CDB_20 (assembly GCA_023415935.1). Taxonomy (GTDB): domain Bacteria; phylum Cyanobacteriota; class Vampirovibrionia; order Gastranaerophilales; family Gastranaerophilaceae; genus JAEZIX01. The sequence continues at coordinate 37,473 of JAEZIX010000115.1, forward strand.
ACTTGGTCTTATTGCAAGTTTAACATCCAAACGGTTTGAATCAGAAAAAGTATCTAATTTCTGAATTGAACGTCCTAAAGCACCTCTTTGTTTATCTGAGATGGCTTCTACGTATTCTCGTGTCATTCTATCTTCTGAAATTTTAGCGCCTTTAAAAGCTACATTGTGCGGCATCAAGCCTCCAATTGAATTAAACATATTTATAATTCCTTCTTAATATACGCTACTTTAGCTTTAAAATCGCAAAAAATATTATTTGCACAATAGTGAATACTTTATTAAAGAATATTAAGAATACATATAATATTTAAACAGTAAAAGCAGGCGTAAAATCGGCTTTTTAAGTCTATTTTTATAAAGTATAATATTATGCAAATTTGGAATCATAAGCAACGAAAGCAGTATCAACAGGACCGACTACAGAACTATCTACCGGTTCAGCTTTTACAAATGATTTCATATATTTTGTTAATCCTTCTAAAACATTTACGCCCTGTCTGTTTTTAGCCCTTGCATCGGAAGACGTAACATTTTTCGAATTAACGAATGAAGAATCACCTGCGCCAATTTGATTTTCATAAATATCTGCGGCACCATCTGACTTTCTTACAACTACAGCTTTTAAAACACATCCGTCTTCATTTAATAAATATTGATTTTGTTCTTCCGGAGTAGCATTTTTGACGCTAATATAAACATCTGCACCACATTTCTCTGATTCTATGCGTAAATTTTTTTCTGCTTTTTTGAAAGCATCTTGGTTTTTAGAGTTTAATCCACGAATATAACCCTTATAAGTTTCGTCTGAATTAACATAAAGACTTGAAAAATTAACCTTATGTGAATATGAAGAATTAAATGCATTAATCATAATTAAATGTCCCATATTTACCTATATAATTATTTTTAACTCAATGAAGAATTTTAATTGATAGAAACTATAGTTTATTTAAGAAATAATAAGAAAAAGCCCTTTTATAATATTACTAATAGAAGTTATCCATTACTTTTAGTTGGCTCATTTTCACACTTTCTAATAAATCTCTTAGCTTGCCTGCAAGCTTTCTTTAAAGCTCTATTTAGTTTTCTTGCACTATTAAAATACCCTAACCTTATATCTTTACATTCGAGTGAATTGGTTCTGGGGTCAACAAAAAAAACTTTAAGATAATCAGGAGCAACAATATAATCAGCCTCGGAAAAAAGTGGGCCTATCTCTAGCAATGCTCTTACTTTATGTTCCTCAGCAATATTATCTAATTTGTCAAAGTTCTCTTGATATCTCTTTATATGCCTAGGGGACTTATTACGGTCATACATCGTCTCTAAATACATATCCGTACAATAGCTTTTATCTCTATAAAAAGCACCCTTAAAAGCTACATTATGAGACCTTAAGTTATTAATTGCATTAATCATTTTATAAATTCCAACTTTATAGGTGTTACTTCATTTTCAAAATCTATAAAAATAATAATTGCGCTATTTATAGGAATTTGATAAGAAAGATTAAGAAAATAACTTTTTATTAAATTTTGACTGTGTTTTTAAAATATCATTTTTTAAATAGAAAATTATTGCCTCAAGAGAATAATCAACAACTTCTTTTAACTTTTCAATCTGATCTTTTGAAAAGTTCTGAAGTACATATGCTTCAAGTGGCATACTTTGAGGTTGTGGACCTATGCCAATTTTCATTCTATCAAATTCTTGGGTTTTTAAATGAAAGACAATAGACTTTATTCCGTTATGCCCACCATCAGAACCTTTATCTCGAAATCTTACAGCTCCGACATCCATAGACACATCATCATACACAACTAGAAAATCTTTATTTGAAAGTTTATAAAAATCCAAAATCGCTCTCATAGCTTCACCTGAAAGGTTCATAAAAGTTTCTGGTTTCACAAGTAAAACTTTCTCCCCTTCAAAACTTATCTGTGATATTTGAGACTTAAACTTATTCTCATATTTGAAAGTAGCCCCTACTTTAGTCGCCAACATATCAACTATCATATAGCCCACATTGTGCTTTGTAAGAGAATATCTATCGCCGGGATTTCCTAGTCCTACTATTACTTTCATATTTTTCCTTAGTTTATTATACAAATTTGAATTAGTCTTGTAGTTCGACTCTATCTACCAATTAATTTTACTAAAAAAACAGTTATTTATATATATATTAACAGAGGGAGGAAATTTATGCCTAATAAAAATAAATCGATTATAACCCTGAAAAGCAGTGAAAAGCTGCAACACTTCCTAGAATCAAATCATCTGCACAAAAAAGATTTCGCACAAATGATAGGCGTAACACTATCTTATGTATACAATTTAATTGATGATACAATTCCTTTTTCAACAAGAAGCACCACACTCGAAAGAATTGCCGTTGTTATGGACGTTGAACCAGAAGAATTTGAGGAGTACAAAATCCCTCAAGAACCTATTCTTATTGACGAAGCAATTGAATTTCTAAAAGACAAAATTAGAGCTAAAAATCTTACAACAGTACAGTTTTTAAAAGCATTCCCTAGAAAAAAACGCGTCGAAATCGTTGATATACTTCGTGGTTCTAGACCGATACCTCTAGATTGGAAAGAACTCGCTCTAATTGCTCAGGTACTTGATATTTCAAAAGAAGAAATATACTCATATTGGGAATCAAGACTGAAACAGGCACTGCAAAATGCAGGAATGAATCTTCAAGCAAATTCAGAACTTGTAAAAGCAATGTTTGACTGTGCTTCAAAGTTTATTCATTCAGGAAAAATATAACAAAAAGCCCTTCGGGGCTTTTTTAATGTCAATTTATAATTTTATTCTTTCAATATCAATTTTAAAATCAGGTCTACCCTTGCCATTATATTTCTTGTATTTGAAATTAACGACTTCATAAGTAGAAGGAGTGTTAACAAGTGCCGGAACAGAAATATGGTAAATCCCGTCATCATCAACTTGAACTCTATCTGAGTGGTAGTGACCTGAAGATATCAACGCAATATTTTGATGCTTTATAAGAAGATCCATATAATCATCAGACTCTAATGCAGAGTGTGATACATTATCAGTTGGAGGAAGCAATGGAAAATGCTGAAAAATTAGCACTATTTTTTTGCTGTTTTTTGTCAAAAGAGAGTCCAGCCAATTAACTTTTTCTTCTGTATAAACTCCGTGTTTACTTGGCGCAAAAGGAGTTGCGCCATCCATAACAACACATAAAATATCATTATTGGGTTTAAAAACATAATATGGAAGAGGTGACTTTTGGTTTTTATTATATTTACGAACCAAAGTCATATAATCTTCTTTTGTTATTCCGCCTATTTTATGAACATCGTGATTTCCAAGAACAAGATAATAAGGCGATGCAATGTTGTTTGCCAGTTTCAAAAAACCTTCCAAATTATCAGAATTTGATTTGTCGATATTGTCGCCAAGAAACACTGTAAAATTGACATCCTGTTTGTTTATAGAGTTTACTGCAAAGTATAAATTTTTATCAGAACCTGCTATAGCTCTTGCACTTTGTGTTTTTACGTCTTGAGGCAGATAGTGAATATCTGTAAGCTGCGCAAATCTTATTGTTTTAGATGAAGCAGCAAAACCTGCTTGTACAATAAAAAACCATATAAAAATTACAAATATATTCTTAATTATTTTCACTTTGTTCGATAGTAGCATTTTTATTAATTATTCTCTCTTCTATTACTTTCTGAACATACAAAGCCTGAAGTAAATCTTCTTTTGTTATAGCTTTCATAATAAGAAAGATTTCGCCAATATAGGTTTTTTTAAACTTTTGGGCATCCAATGCCATAGAAAGATGAAGTAAATTTATCTTCCCAGAAGTAATAAGTATTTCACCGATTCTTTGTGAAATTCCTATATCATTCCATTCATTGAGGTTATATAAATCTTTCATAAAAATCATTATAACAAAAATCGATGCACTTGGCACCGATTTTTGAACTTTAAAATTTTAAACTTATATTATCCAATAAACATTTTTGTAGCATCTTCAGGAAGTACATTACCTGCTGCAAGTCCATTGCGGTAGTTTTGCATTGGATTTTGATATCCAGTACCTTCTTTATTTACTTGAGATTTAAAAATATCAGATGAACCAACTTGAGCTTTAAAGAGTTCATTTTGCGGTTTTTCTACGCGGCCTGTTAATGCACCGAATGCAACACCTGCAGCAGCGCCTGTAGTTGCCCCAACTGCGCCGGCTCCCATGGTTGCAGCAGCAGTAATTGCACCAGAAACAGCTGCACCTTCTGCATTTACATCTTCAGTCGAAGGTACCTGCACACCAGGCTGTTTTTGCTGAATTTGGTGAGCTATTGGTTGAACATATGGAGCATATCTTACGTTGCTTAATTCTTCTAATGCCATGAGTATAGTTATCCTAATGAACTTATATATTTATATAAAGTATTACTTTATGAAAAAATTGCGGGGATTATAAATATTTTTACAAAGTTAACATATCTTTGGATGTGGTAAAATTAACCTATGTATGAAAAGTTTCAGGAAAAATTAAATAAACTTGAAGAATTATCTTGCAAAAGGTTTGTGCAAGATATTAAAAAACAAGGTAAATACATCATAAAAGATGACAAAAAACTCTTAAATCTTTCATCAAATGATTACCTTGGTATAGCTGAAAATTTTGACATAATAAACGATTTTTTAAAAACCAGTAATTATTCGCTTGGCTCTGCTTCCTCAAGACTTTTGACAGGAACTTCACCTATTTATAAAGATTTAGAAAAAACATTATGCAATATATTCCATAAAGAAAGTGCATTAATTTTCAACAGCGGTTATCACGCAAATATCGGAATAATGTCGTCGCTTGCAGATAATAAAGATGTAATATTCTCAGACAAATTAAACCACGCAAGTATGGTTGACGGAATGCAGCTTTCAGGAAGTACTTTTCACAGATATAAACATCTTGATTATGAGCATCTGGAATTTCTACTAGATAAATACAGAAACAAATACGAAACCGCAATTATTGCCTCTGAATCTGTCTTTAGTATGGATGGAGATACTGCCGATCTTAAAAAACTTGTTGATCTAAAGAAAAAATATAATGCAATTCTAATCGTTGATGAAGCGCACTCATTTGGAGTGTTTGGAGATAAAGCGCTTGGACTTGCAGAAGAAGAAAATCTACTTGATGAAATCGACTTGATTGTCGCAACTTTTGGTAAATCAATAGGCTCAACGGGAGCTTTTGTAGTAGGAAACAAAATACTAATTGAATATCTAACAAATAAAGCAAGAAGTTTCATCTTCTCAACAGCTTTGCCTGAGCTAAATATAGCTTATTCAAAATATGTTATTGAGAACATCTTGCCAAAAACAAAAGAAAGTAGAATAAAACTTCTTAAAACTGCTGAAATCTTTAGAAAAGACTTAGTTTTACAAGGATTCCAAACTGCTGGGAGTTCACATATAGTGCCAATAATTATCGGTTCTAATGCTGAAACTATTGAAAAATGTAGTATATTGCAAGAAAATGGTTTTTTTGTGCTTCCAATAAGACATCCGACAGTTCCTGAAGGAACGGCGAGAATAAGAATATCACTACGTACCGACATTGATTATAATGAAATTGAAAAAATCTCAAAACTTCTAAAATAAAAAAATATTGCAAGAAAAATTTTATATGATTTAATAGAATAGTAAGCCCTGGTAGCTCAGCTGGATAGAGCAACCGCCTTCTAAGCGGTAGGTCATGAGTTCGAATCTCTTCCAGGGTATTTTTATTTTTTAAAGATATAATTGAACTTCAGCCACTTTTAAAACAGGCTGTTTTTTGTTTTTTAAATAATTTTTCAAAATTACTACAAATTTACTACGTTTTGATTTAAAACTGCGAAAAATGACTCACTTTCACACTCCGACGATTCATAATAAAAATGTGAAGAGTTATAAAAGGAGGAACAAATTATGATAGTTTTAATCGCAAGATGTATAATCGCATACTTTTTCTTATGATGTTTTTATAAGGTTACAGATTGCTGGAATGATAATAAGACTTTATAAATATTAATTTTTTATTCATTTTAATTGTTAATGCTAATAATCCCCTCTATAATAAAAATGGAGGATAATAAGTGAGCAATCCAAGAAAAGTTTATTTTGATGAATCTGGTTTTACAGGCGCTAACTTATTACACCCAACTCAGAATTATTTCAGCTATGCCGCTGTTGGAATGGATAATAATGATGCGGCTCTTATAATAGACCGCATAAGACAAAAATATCCAACTCAAGCTCCTGAGCTGAAATTTAAAAACTATGGAAAAAAGTCGAATTGTGAACAAATAGCTTTAGATGTAATAGACCTTTTAAAAGATGTTTCAAGTGTTATTGTGTTTGATAAAAAATTCGCTTTATGTGCAAAACTATTTGAGTATATTTTTGAACCGGCATTGTCAGACAATAATTCTAGATTTTACGCTGCTGGGTTTCATTTATACATAGCTTACAAATCATACTCTACGTTCTTTGACCTTAATCAATTTCCCCTCTTAGGTGATTTTGAGCGATTAATGACAAGTGAAAATAAAAATGAAAAATTAGATTTGTTTATTGATAAAATGAAAGTACCACTTGAATTGCAGAGAAAATCTCATAAGTCTTTTGCAGAAAAACTTCATATCTTTACAACTATGAATCAATCCAAAATTAGAGATGAATTACATAGTCTATCAGGCAACTCCTCAACTGATAAATATATTTTAGATTTAACAACAACAGGTTTTCTTACACTTTGTAATGCGATGAGTGAAAAATTTGGCGAAATAGAGCCCATCTATGATGCTTCAAAAATGCTAGATGCACACAAACATATTTTTGATGGTTTAGTCGGTCGCAATATAGAATTTGAAGTCCCATTTTATGATAGGAAAACTTCTATAAAGATTGCAAAGAAGCTAGAGCCTGGAGATTCAAAAACAAATCCTGCGATTCAATTGGCTGATTTGCTTGCAGGGATAGCAAATTATGGATATAGCAACAATATCAAATCAATCTGCAATTCATTAGGGGAAAAAGGGATGATATGTTCTGCTATTATCCACCGTAGCACTGAATGTCAGATTATTGAACTATTAGATGAATATTATAAAAAAGTACTAGATATATTAGTAAAAAAATCTTTATCAAATAAACCACTTTATGATATGTCTGTCGAAAAACACTTATGGACTTTAAAGCATACTTGTGACGAAATATATCGCAGACATACTGAATGAAACACTTTTGATAAATGGTTAATTTTAAGTCCCAAACCTTTTAACTGGTTCTTCTTTAAATTCGACTAATTCATCAAGAGCCAAGACACACTGTTCACTGACCTCAGGTAATAGGTGAGTATAAATATCCATTGTGGTTTTGATTGTAGTATGACCTAATTGATGTTGAATGTATTTCATAGAAACATTTTTCGCAAGGAGCAAGCTAGCGTAGGTATGTCTCAGGTCGTGGAATCTTATTGCACTTATTCCTGCTCTAGTCAAAGATGGTTTAAAACGTCTTTTAAGCATATTATTTGCGTCTATATATTCACCCTCAGAATTCGGAAAAACGAGGTCATGTAGACTATGTGGGCAAGCTAATTTCCATTCTTTTAATACTTTTGCTAATTGAGTTGACATATCTACATAACGGATTCTATCAGTTTTTGTTGAGCCTAAACGACCATGAGTATAGCCTTTATCAACAATGATTTTATTTGTCTGCCAGTTGATTGAATCCCAAGTGAGAGCCAACAATTCACCCTGACGCATTCCTGTATAAATTGCGGTGAATAAAAGAGGGTAAAAATCAGGATAAACCTGTTTTGTCTTTATCAATAAAGCCTGCACTTCTTTCATAGAAAGAGAGCGAACATCTTTTGTTTTAATTTCTTTTAGCGACTTGATTCTTGCAACAGGGTTTTTAATGACTACTTCATCATCAATCATTTTATTATAAATTGCGTTAATAAGTTTTTTAAATTTGTTTATGGATGAGTTCGCGAGGTCTGATTGAAGTTTTTGATATATAAATTCTTTAATGGCAATAGGTGTAACTTGAATCAATTTCATATCCCCGAAGTAAGGTAAAATGTGATTGTTCAAATATCCTTGATAGCCATAAACTGTGGTTGGTTTGCAGTGAACTTCAACATATAATCTCATATAAAGTTCAGCAGCCTCTCTGAAAGTAATGCCTTTATTTATTTCAACTGCTGTACCATTTTTGATTTCATTCATTACAGTAGCCAGAAAATCTTCAGCTTTAACCTTGGTTTGAAAACCTCCTTTGACTTTACGCTTGCCAAAAGTGTCTTTATAATCGACTTCCCAATAATTTGCTCTTTTGTTTTTTCTGACTTTTGCCAATGTTTCAATTTCCTTTTAATATTGATTTTAACGTGTTATCACCTATTTGTAAGCCTGTTTGCTAACTTTTACTAATTTTAGTTGAGGGTGGGGCGCCTGAGCACCGTGCCAACGGTGCCCAGTGCTCTCACAGTGCCGTGGTTCAATGACCTTTTATTGTTGAGGTGTTATTGTATTTTTCTCTAAGAACTCTAATAAGTTTTCTTTTAAAAACAGGACTCTTGAACCGATTTTGACGTGTTGTATTTGTTTTTTATGTACCCACCGATACAGCGTACTTGTAGAAATACGTAAGTATCTAGCTGTTTCAGATATGCTCAATAAGTTGTTCATCTCTTCATCTTTGGGAATCTTTATGTTGGCGTTTCCTTGTTTCATCCTTTATTCCTTTCGTAACTTACTTGTAATTTATTCGTAATTATTAAAACGCAATAATAACTTAACTTTTAGACTATTTTTAAAACAAAGTTACAAAATTACGAAGTTTTTATTAAAAATAAAATTAAATGTTTTGTTTAATATCGTTTTATAATTTTAAAATTTTTTTCGTAATTCTGTAATTTTGCAATTTTTAGCCTTAAACCCTTTATTAATAAGCTTTTTATAATTACGTAAAAATTACGATTAGATTATATCTTCTTCGTTGCAATTGTCGCTGTCTTGAAATTTAGTTCTAATACCATCATTTTTGGCACGTTCTTTTAAGACTCGTTCTTTTTCTATATCATGCAACTGGTCAAGCAGATGGTTTAAAAATTCATCAGCTTCATTGACTAATATTTGAATACAGCGATTTCTTTTATCTTTTTTAAACTGTACTACTTTTTCAACTTCGTAGTTTCTTTTCTTTGCGTAATTTTTTATATCAGCGGCAGCGGGAATTGTGCTTCCATAATCTTCCATTTGCTTATATTCTTTCTTGAAAAGGGGGTAGACATCTTTAAGATAAATGCTTATGGTTCTATTTTTAGTGCTGAAAACATACTCATTTCCGTAACTGATTTTGTTTTGTTTTGCTAAAATCAAAAAGATTTCAAGAAATTTTTCAAAGCAATCTTGAGTGTGTACTGTGGATTCGTAGGCTCTAATATACTGGGTAAAATTTTCTTCTAATGTTTTGTATTCTTCACTTTCGTAAAAATTCTGATTGAAATCAGCCACAATGAAAAGTAAATCCATACCGAGTTTTGCAATTGCAATGTTATTTGCACATCTCAAATCGATACCTGAATAAATTTCTTTGATTGACTTCACATTTTTGTCGAACAGCTCAAGTAAGAGCTCTTTTTTTTTGTAAAATTTGAGGATTTCAGGTAATACACAGGAAATGTAATTATCCCTGATATGATTCAGCTTGCTTGCTTCTTTGGGATTGAAATTATTTTTATAAAATTCTGTATAAACGAGTCTTGTTGCTGTTTGAGGATTCTTATGCGCTCTGTCATTACTTGCAAAGTTCAAAGTCGCATTTACAGCCTTTATATCTTGTTTTGTACCGAAATCAGTCATACGTTTACGATTGTTTCTGTCATAAACTGCCTTAACTGTAGTTTCAAATCCTTTTCGCATATTGTTTTCTATCTCTGCATATAATACTGGCAATGCATTGTAATATTCTGTATTGTGTAGCAGATTATATGATGTGTCGTTGCCGCTACTCAAAAATCTTATGTCAAAACCGAATATGCAAGCTATAGTCTGAAGAAGGTTGCTTTTGCCACTTGCTGCCTCTCCGTATAAGAAATTAATAGGATACCCCATGGCCTTTTCATACAGAATATCTACAAATGGTGACATCAGAGCTGTTCCGAGAGCTAAGAACGGTTCTATTTTGTTACTATAAGCTTTAACAGTGTTTAAGCACAAAGCTTTAGCAACGGCCGTCGGGACTGTCTTTGAATCAAGTTCAAAGCTTTTCAAGTAGCAATCCTTGGACTTTTCAAAAAATGTTTTGAAATCACAATCAGGCATAAATAGTTTAGGGGCGTGCATTCCTTTGTCGACAACAAGTGAAGCTTCGTTATCTTTATCAATCTTTATAGGTGAAATTTTATTTTTTAATATTTCAGCAGAAGTAAGAATTTTATCTGTCTCTAAGTCTATAAATGCATTGTTATAAGCCCAGAAATATTTCTTGTTATGAGTGACCAAAGAAGGGTTTTTATAGATATTGAGTTCATGTTTGCAACTTTTTAATTCGTCTAAAATAACATTTTTAAAATCAGTATCAGATAAGCAGTGGATATGCACGCCTCCCTCTTTCAATACCTCATGTAAATTTCTAACATCTAAGAGTTCTTTTTGGGTAAGAATCTGTGATTTTGTTGTGTGTTCGCCTATATTTGTTGTTATTTCGAGTTTATATTCCTGCCTATTTTCATGGCCTAGTGTGTTAAAGACTACAGTTCTAATTATGTCTATTGTAAAATTTGATTTTCTTTTATACCATAATTGACCTTCTTCAGGATTATAGCTGATATGAAAATAGCAGTTTCTGAATGGTGAAATACCCTCTGGCAAAAATTCCAAGAATTTCAAATGTTCAGTCGATATTTCTGCCGTATAGACTTTATTTAAAGGTATGTTTATGTTTTTCACATAAAGCTTTAAAATTGAATGGATAGAGAGTTTTAAGTTAGATTCAATTAAGTTTCCTTGAAGATTATGCTCTTTTGCATATTTGTAGAAATCATTAAAATCTTTTATGTATTCAGTTATGCCTTTAATGTGTGCCAAATCAAACTTGTAAATCGGTATAGAGATTTCTTTTTCGATTTTGCTTGTTGCAGCCTTTCCTGCTTTATCATTGTCAAGGCAAACAATAACTTGTTCAAATTCTTTCAAAAATTCAATATGCTCTTTTAATGCCTTGGCTGTGTTTGGTTCGCCGTTGCTATTTGTTAAAATCATATATTCTTGATGCATTCCTAACTCTTGAAGGTATTGGTAAGCTGCATATCCATCCTTAAAACCTGCGCAGATCAAAGCTTTTTTAGGATTTAAAGGCGTATTGATTTTTGACAGGCAACGTTTAGGGTCTTGCGCAAAACCTTTTGTTTTAAACGCAAAAGCAAATTTTTTTCCTTGTTCATTTTTTGGCTTTCTTAACTCAAGACCGGTTATACATCCATAAATGTCGCACATTGGCAAAGTAAATAGCTGATGTTCTTTGACATAGCCAATTTTACAAGTTCTAATTGTATCCTTAGTCAATCCAGTAGCATCCATTACGAGCTTTAACATATCTGGATTATTCATCAACTCTTGAGAATATATTCTTACGTCTTCATCTTTATAAGAAAGTTTAGAACTGTTTTTGTAGATTTCTTGTCTTGCCCGTCTGTTAGTATATATGTCTTTATATAGTTGTCTTCCGTGCGCGTTATCTATGCAGGCCCCACAGAAAGCACCTTCATTTGGGTTGAAGTGTAAATTGTCGCCTTTTGTATCTCCGCCCTCGGCTTGACAATAAGGACAAGCCCCTTGATACTGATTTCCCCTTCCTTTAAGTTCTGGCGCTATCGCCAGAACCTCATCTATTGTTACCTTCCCTTCTCTATAATAGTTACCCATTTACTTCCTCCGTCTTGCATATTTCTTTAATATTAGTTATAACACTGCAACAATAAGGCGTACCGCATTCTATCAATGTTTCAGAATCAACACAGTCTACTTCGCCGCTTTCAAGATTAAGTCGGAAAAATCTACTGCTAAAACATTCACTTTCAAGCTCACTAAAATCGCATCTGAAATACGCATAAGGTAATTGAAGAAAAGGTTCAAACTCAAAATAATTAATGAGCTCAAAAATATTCGATTTAAACTTTTCTTTTTTTTGACTTGCTTTTGGTTTGCGATTCATTACTCCTCCTCCTCTAATAGCTCTTTAACTCGATTGTATAATTTGATTCCATGAGCATTTTTTGTCGTGTTCTCATCCTGAAAAACGCAAATTAGTCTTCTTTTTTCAGGGTAAAAAACCAAGTGATTATCATCTGAATCATGCCCAAGTTCCTTACAAATAGGACATGAGAATTGATAATACTTCTCTTTTTTTTTGTTTATATTGAGCTTGCCCTCTTGTTCTAGAAATTTTTGAAGTGCTTCTAGTGTCACTTTCTTCTTTTTTGACATTTTGATCTCTCCTTTTTTGTCTTGTTTTTTTACACGAAAAGTAACAGTCTAAAAGAGGGGCTATCCCCTGCCCTAGCTGTGATACTTAGCTCTGTCTATTACTATATTTTAATTATAAACTATGATTTTTAAGAAATTTCTAAAAGGTGGCTATAGCATTGTGCCTACTGCATCATAGCCTGTGCTAGTTTTAAAACAGCTAGTTATGGGGGTCATAATGTATATCATATCTTTTAAAAACTTTATAAAGTGCTTGCAAATCCCGCTCTTAAAAAGTCTTACTTAAAAAAAACAACCAATGTATTTTTGTTTTTTTCCTTTGTTAAAAAAATGTTACATTTTCGTTGATAAATTTTGGTTTTTCTACCTACATATTCAGGTCAATTCAAGCAAAAAGCTTTTATGATATGTCAACAAAAATAAAAGCTTATTCTTACACGAAGCATGATAAGACCAACAAAAACTAAAGGACGCCGTTATTAGATGTGAAAATATTGTAAGACGCCTTGAGAGATTTGATACGGGGCAATTTAATCCTGTTAATTAGTTAAAATTCCATCCGGCACTTGAAAAAAATTACTATTATCAAAATTGAATTTTTTACTGCTTGTCTCAAGATATTTAGACTTACTAAGTTCAAAGCCTCGTGCTAGCTGCATCCAAAGCTCCTGCATAAGCTGCCTGTTTTCATCTGATATATATGAATTCAGCGTATGCAACCATATAACAGGCAGAACAATATTCTTGTGCCTGAAAAATTTTAACTGATTTATACTCTTTTTCAAATCCGACAAAATATAATTATTGATTAATTATTGATTAATTCTTGATATTCAGCGGGAAATAAAAAAGCTTGTATTTGTGATGTATTATATCTGTCGTCGCGATAGGTCATAAGAGCATAGACACATTCTGCAATTTCAGGGTCTTTTGCCGTTTGAAATGTATTTACTAAATTTTGTATTAATAATAATTCCTCTTTAGCTTCTGTCCTAAGCGTTTGTATTTGTCTGTCCTCCTTTGTATTTCCCATATTATCTATAGAGTGACAAACCAAAATTAACAAAGCGGCAATAACACCTATACCTATCAATCCGAAAAACCAGATTAAATAATCATCGTTGTTAAAGTAAGGCTGTGATTGTATTGCTGAAGTATCTTCATAAATTGTATGAGAACTGGATTCTGTTGCAAATGGAACCTTTACACCACCATCGCTGTTAAATTGGCCATCGTTATCTGCACTTGGTTGTAATTGTAATGGTGCATTGTCCTCATATGTTGAACGAGGATTTGATTCTTCTGTAAATGGCGTCTTTACACCACCTTCATCCCATTTTTCTAACCCATTATTATCTATGCTTGCAAATGCAGGTAGAGCTATAAGTAGAGCTAAAGTTATTAAAATTTTTCTCATAAATTCACAACATCCTATAAATTAAATCTATTATTGTCTATTTTTTATTTCGCCTTTGGCTTTCATTTCCTCTGTAATTACTTCATAGTAATAATCATGCCCACCTTCAACTTTTTTCTCACAGGTTCTAAATGTATGGTTGCCATTATAGTCTATTATCTCAAGGTCCATTACTAATCTTCCATGGCCATACCTATCAGTATAAAATTCTATGCTCTTTATTTTAATAAACTCAACCTTAACATCAGGGTCAATACTAGGCCTGAATTGCATCTCAGGCTTAATGGTTAATTTTTCATAAGCTACACTATCTGGATTTTCTTGGTTAGCTTGAACTCCTGTAGCGAGAAACAAGGTTACAATAAAGCTAAACATTATTTTTTTCATAATTTTTCTCCATAAGTATTATAGTTATTTATTTTGATTTTCTTTTAAACCTTCTATAAATTTTCCAGTTAATTCAACAGTTCTGTTATATTTTGCTTCATTAACAGGGGTAGTGTTAACTCTATTTACCTTCTTGTATTGTTTATCAAAGTTTTTTTCATAAGCTTCTTCGCTTAAAACTTGTGGATTTACCCATTGCTTATATAGTCTTACTTTTGTATAAGGACAATTATTACCACTCCAATTCCAACTTGTTATCGTACCTTCACTATCTGTTTCGAGAACTCTATTGCAATATACAATGCGAGAACCTCCACCGTATGTGGTTGCATTGATATGAACAGTATTCCCATATGTGTTGGCTCTAGCATCAGTATATGTTGGATTTTTAACATAATATGACCAATCCCAGTAATACAATTTTCTGCCAGCAATAGTTTTTTCGTAATCGGGGTAGCCCCAATAATTTATCACAGAGCCAATACTTTCACCTACCCAACTCCTCATTATTGCTCTCATTGTTTTATTTATACCAAAAGCTTCAGCATTAAGTGGCAAGAATAAAAGTATTAGCAATAAAAGAAAAATCCTTTTCATATGTTTAACCTCAATTAGTTTTAGTTCTTAAAATCTTTAAATTCAACAAATACAAGGAAAATACGCACGGTAAGTTTGTTTATATTTTTTCATATTATCACAAAATGGTTATATGAGTAAAAGAGATTTACAAAAGTTTGGGAAAAGATTGAAAGCGCTAAGAGTTGAACGTGATTTGACACAACTTGTACTGGCAGAAATTCTTGATATGTCACCTAATTTTGTTGGAATGATTGAGCGTGGAGAAAGAAATACAACTGTTGAAAATGTTTTTAAAATTGCACGTGCTTTAGGTGTAAAGCCAAATGAATTATTTGAAAACCTTTAATCTTGTAAAATCTCTATCGCCTTCTGTAACTTTTGATTTATTGTTCTCAAGAGCATATAGTAATCATCAGAACTTTTGTTTAGTTGCAGGTTTTCATCAGTAATTCCTGAATCAGAAGCAAGGGCGCCTAATCTAACAAATGTTTGCACATCGTATAAAACCATACGACAGTCAGAAACCTTATTTTCTAACAAATTTAATGCGTTTTCGTCGCACATAAAATAATGTTCCTTTGCATTTATATGTTCGTAACTAGCTGTTATATTGAATCATAGCGTGGAATCTATAATCTGTGTACCCAGAATCAAAACATTAGATGCAATTATTTGCAAACGAGGAAAGGTCTATATTAGAGCTTAAATATAAGGTGAATATTTGAACCAATTTATTTGATAATATTTTCAAGATTGGTGCCAGAAGTTATAAAATGGGGTATCCCAACTTGGGATGGTATTGGGTTTGTCATCTAATGTATTTGCAGGATTTTTTGTAAAAAACTCAAAGGTTTATGCCCATTTGAAATAATTATGCTAAACTTATTTATGATTTGGGGGGGGGGAGAGTAAGATGGTTGATAATCTTAATAAAGGATTACACAACGCAAAAGTAAATAAGAATGATGAGTTTTATACTCAATTAACAGATATAGAAAAAGAATTAAGGCATTATAAAGACCAATTTAAAGATAAAGTTATTTTTTGTAATTGTGATGACCCTTATGAAAGCAATTTTTTTAAATATTTTGTTTTAAACTTTAATAATTTTGGGCTTAAAAAATTAATTTCAAGTTGCTATGCTGGTTCGGGTATCGCAAATACGCAGCTTACTTTGTTCAGCCATGAAAGTGCAGAAAATAAAACTACAAAATCGCCGCATAGAATAGAAATAACAGAAGTAGAAGATTATAATCAGGATGGGGCTGTTGATTTAGCTGATGTAGAATATTTGCTTGAAAATAAAAAAAATGCTTTAACAAAACTCAAGGGCGATGGCGATTTTCGCTCGTCAGAATGTATTGAGTTGTTAAAAGAAGCTGATATTATAGTTACGAATCCTCCATTTTCTTTATTTAGAGAATATGTTGCACAGCTTATGGAATATGGTAAAAAGTTTCTAATTATTGGTAATATTAACGCGATTACATATAAGGAAATATTTAAATTAATCAAAGAAAATAAGGCATGGCTAGGTGTTAATATGGGAAGGGGTATTTCTGGTTTTATTGTGCCTGAACATTACGAATTGTATGGTTCAGAAGCACGTATTGATAGCTCTGGGAATAGAATAGTTTCTACAAATAATTGTTTATGGTTAACAAACTTAGATATGGCAAAACGTCATGAGGACTTAATACTCTACAAAACCTACAATGAAGTTGAATATCCAAAATATGATAATTATGACGCAATAAATGTAGATAAAACAAAGGATATACCTATGGATTATGATGGTGTAATGGGAGTTCCTATTACATTTTTAGATAAATACAACCCAAAGCAATTTGAAATTATTGCTTTGGGAAATAGTCGTGATAATTTTACGCCAAATAAAGATTACATTAATCCTAAAAAAATATTGAAAAATGGTGAAAGCCATAGCGGCGGTGCTATAAATTGTGTCTTAGCAATTGAAACGGATAAAAAACCAATTGGTCAAGTGTACTACACAAGTGACAATAGCAAATACTTACTTCCACCTTATGCACGCATTTTGATTAAAAACAAAAGGATTACAAAATGAAAATTGAATTAAAAGAGATTACTGTTCGTAAAGTTATCGAAAACTATAAAGATAGTGCCGAGGAAGGGGTTATCGGCTATGGAGGTAAATTAAACATTCGCCCTAAATATCAAAGGGAATTTGTTTATAAAGAAAAACAAAGAAATGCAGTTGTAGAAACCATCCAAAAAAACTTTCCACTAAATGTTATGTATTGGGTCAAAAATAATGATAATTCTTTTGAAGTTATGGACGGACAACAAAGAACCATAAGCTTTTGTCAGTATATACAGGGTGATTTTTCCTTAAACGAGATGTATTTTAATAATTTAACCAATGACAAGAAAGAGCAAATTTTTAATTACAAACTCATGATTTATATTTGCGAAGGGACAGATAGTGAAAAACTGGACTGGTTTAAAATAATTAACATTGCTGGTGAAAAGCTAACTGACCAAGAGCTGAGAAACGCCATTTATACTGGTGAATGGCTAACGGATGCGAAAAGACATTTTAGCAAAAATGGTTGCCCTGCATATGGGTTGGCAAGTGATTATATGACAGGCTCTGCTATCCGTCAAGATTATTTGGAGACTGCTATCAAATGGATTAGCAATGATAATATTGAAGAATATATGGCAAGAAACCAACACTCTCCTAATGCCACAGAAATATGGCTTTATTTTCAAAGTGTAATAAATTGGGTTAAAGCCAATTTTCCTAATTATAGAAAAGAAATGAAGGGTGTTAATTGGGGATTGCTCTATAATAAATTTAAAGATAAAAAGCTTGATGCTAAAAAATTGGAAGAAGAAATAGTTAATTTAATGCAAGACGAAGATGTTACAAAAAAATCGGGAATTTATGAATATTTACTTAATGGTCAGGAAAAACATTTAAGCATTAGAGCCTTTACTGATAATATGAAAAGGGAAGCATACGAAAGACAAAAAGGAATTTGTCCAAAATGCAAAGAACATTTTGAAATTACAGAAATGGAAGCTGACCATATAAACCCGTGGCACTCAGGCGGAAAGACAAAAGCAGAGAATTGCCAAATGTTGTGCAAAGAATGTAATCGCAGAAAATCAGGGATATGATTTTTATCATAAGATATAAAATCCCAACAATCAAGTTCATTCCCAAGACTTCTTTGTTGGTGGCTTACGTTTAATTTATAAAATCAATAACATATAAAATTACGTTCCTTCACGTAGAATATCAAGGTATTCCTTGTATGCAAAAGTTCTATTACGGCTTTGCATTGATGTTTGCTCAAGGACGCCGATTGCACACAGGTTTTTTACCGCACTTGATATAGTATTAAATGCAATGCCTAAATCTTTAGCTGTTTTTTGAATATCTATAATAGGATTTGTTTCCAAGTATGTGAATAATCGTATTGCGGTTTTGGCACTGCGCCCCAGTTTTTCAATCACAGCAATGTTTTTATCATGCAAAGCATTCAACTTATCAATCGTCTCTGTTGCATCCTTCGCGGATTCATAAAAAGCTTGTAAGAAAAACTTAATCCATTGTTCATAATTGTCTTTGGTTCGCACTTCTGTCATACGGTCATAATATTCAATACGATTTTTTTTCAAGAAATATGAAATATACAAAGCAGGCGTAGTTAAAACATTCTGTTCCATTAGAAATAATGTAATTAAAAGTCGTCCTATTCTGCCATTGCCATCTAGGAATGGGTGGATTGTTTCAAACTGATAGTGAATAAGGGCCGCACGAATAAGTACATCAAGTTCTTCATCAGAGTTTATATATTTTTCAAGTTCAGACATCGCCTTTATCATATCTTCCGGCGACGGTGGTATAAAACTTGCATTTTGCAATGTGCTGCCTACTGCGCCAATCCAATTTTGTGAATGGCGAAATTCACCAGGATTTTTGTCTTGCCCTCGAACACCTGACATCAAAACTTCATGAGCTTCTTTAATCAAACGATTACATAGAGGAAGTTCTTTCAATCTTTTAATAGCGAAATCCGTAGCCTTAATATAATTGATAACATCACCGACAGGTCTATTGGTATTCTCCTCAAGCAATGGGTCTAAGACATCTTCAAGAGTTGCTTGTGTACCCTCAATTTGAGAAGACATCAGGGCTTCTTTGCGAACATACATTGATACAAAAAGACTTACGTTCGGTATATGCTTTGCAATGCCTTCCAATAAGGTGATTTGCTTATTTGCCTTTACAAGAAGTTCAATGGTGGCACTATCTAGTTCAATCGCAGGATTAGGAGGAAGAGACGCCGGTACAAAAGATTTGTAAGCCATTTCACCAGATAGATTTGTTTTAAATGTCCCTGCTCTTTTATCCATTGATGCTCCTAACTTGAAATAACAATTTTATTATAACACCTTTATTTCAATTTGCAAAACGAAATTGAAATAAGAGTGTTGGACCCGTCATCTTATTTCAATTTCATAATTAACTATATAGTGCGATTTTTACCATAGAACCCCAAATGGAAATTAATAAAGAGTTCAATCAAGACTTTTGTTAATTGCACGTTCAAAATTAAACTTCCAAAATTTATTGTGGATAATTCGTTCAAATTTTCGTTCATTGGGGCTCATTCGCATAAGTTGGCTTCGGGGAGTTTGCGTAATTTTCTCCCATCCCTCATATATTACATATAAAGCATTTCCTAGATAAGTATTTTCAAAAGCGACAACTCCATTTGAAAATTCGGCTCCAAAATAACTTCTAAACTGGCCGCGGCCTTGTATGAATTTTACTGGCTTTGCTTTTTCAATAGTATCATACCTATCTTTAAACTCGTCCTTTGAGGGCTTTTGTTTATTATCTGGGATTTGTGAATAAAGTCTATCAACATCGGCTTCTCCGGGAGGAAAAATTTCCCAATCAATATATTCTGTACGAACATACTCTCTTTCGTCGCAATTTGCCTCAAAAATATCACATAAGCCAAAATTCTCTTGAAGTAAATTACACCTAAAAAGCAATTCAAACATAAAATCAACTGAAGTCTTATTTAAAATCCCTTCTACAGCTATTTTTACATTAAAAACGCCTTCTTCTGGCTCATTAATTATATTAAGAGATAAGTTTAAGAATTTAGGCTCCCAATACTCCCTTTGATAAACCATTTTGGGATATGTTCCATAATGCCAAGTTCCACCCCAATCCTTAAGTTCATAAGGTATATCTTTGGATATTTTTTCTAAATCTTTACGTACAATAGTCTTACCTCTTATATTATATTTTGAGTATAAACCTGCAGATTCTTCGGGCAATATTAAATTTTCTGAAACAATCAATCTTCCATTGCTAATAGTAAATCCCAATTTTTTGTACGACCCAATATTGTCAGAATGCACCTTAACTATAGTACAGACCTCAACTAAGTCGCTTTGTAGTGTTTCCAGTTTACTCAAAATAAAGTCTGGGACTTCTCTGAAATTCTTTTTACCCATGATTCCTCCTACTTTGTTTTTGTCTTATAAACAAGAATGTAACTCTGTCCAGATTGTTTAGTTGGCGGTAACGGTTCATTCTTTGTAACAGTTCTTTCCGTTCCAGTTCTGCCGCCTCTTGGTCCAGTCATTTCATATTGGCCGGAAGCAGGTGCTTTTTCACCTGGTTTAAAAAATGTCTTTTTCATTTTAACCTCCCTAAGGTTGTTTGTTGCAAAATGTATTCGCATATGTTATACTTTGACTACAATTTTGTAGCTAAGTTTTACTATAGACTACTTTTTTGTAGCCGTCAAGACTAAGGATTTTATTATGAAGAATTATGAAGAAATATTGGGTAAAAAAATTCAAGAAATACGAGAAAAGAAGGGGATATCTCAGCAACAGCTAGCTGAAAAAGCTAATCTGTCTAAAGCCTTAATCACTCACATTGAAACAGGAAAAAGATATCCTTCTGATAAAGCTATAGATAAAATAAAAAAAGCTTTGGAGATTACGGAAGAAGATATATTTACAGAAGAAGTTAAAGCTGCCGCTTTAAAAATAATGCAAGACAAAGCAAAACCATCAGAAGTTATTAGAGCATACAGGCAGATTATTAAAAATGACTAACAATCCATACTTTCTTCCGGAACGAGACCCTAGCAACTGTGCAATAACTTTATTATCAAATACAGTAGGATATGACAATTTGCCTATAAATGTATTTGATATCCCTGAACAAGAAGATTATGAAGTGCTATTTTGCAATGATGTGTTTGATAACGATAATCAATATGGGCTTTCAATAATAAAATCAGAAGATGATAAAGTAATCTTTTTAAATTCTGATTTTTATGGCAATTCGTTTGATGATGTAATACCAAATGATACAAAAAGAAGGCATTGTCGATTTACGCTTGCTCACGAATTGGGGCACTGCACTATACCTGAGCATAAGGATTTGAGCCTTAGAAATACTCTACTAAATGAAAATAATACACACTATAAGAAATATAATTTTCAAAGGGAATACGAAGCAAATGTTTTTGCAGCAGAACTTTTAATCCCTTCTGTAGCAATTAAAAACATATACTCTTATGGTAAAAATTTCAAAGAGATTGTGGCCAATTTATCAAATAAATTTGATGCATCTGTTATGGCATCTGCACTGAGGACAGCTAATTTAATGAACGACTCAATATGCATTTGCTTACAGATAAACAAACAATCTAAAAAAATAATAAATTTTAGATATTCTAATGCTTTTAAAGATTATAAAAGAGGTCTTTTTATTGAAAAGAATACTGAACCTTATTCAGGTTCAGTGGCAAATTCATTGATAAAAGGTACAACTATTTGCACTTATCAATACTATAATAACCCATCTGATTGGTTCCCCAACTTTTATGGCAGTCAAGAAGCAAAACTTCATGAATGGTCATTCGATATGGGAGAGAATATTATTACCTTTTTAGAATTAATTGATACAAGCGATTATAATTTATATTTTTAAATCTACCATTATGAAATTGGGGAATTATAGGCAAATAGTTTCAATCTTCAAAAACTACGGAATTTTTTTGTGGCTCCGATAGATAAAGGCTCTTTTAAGAAAAAAGCCCCTCCCACCCCCGCGCGCGAAGGATTTTAAGTCAAAATTAAAACTTCCTCTTTGGCGATAAGACGCAGTGCACCACAAATTTACTGCAAAATTCTTGCAAAAATCCTGATAAAATTCAATCAAGAATGATAAACAATGAGAATTAAAACGGCTTCAAATTATTGCAGATGATAAATTCTGACAAATCATAATAAAGTCTTAAAAGCTCTAACCAAAAAGCTTTTAGCTTCTTCTAAGCGGTAGGTCATGAGTTCGAATCTCTTCCAGGGTATTTTTCTTGACAAGAGTCAAAATTAACGAAGTAAGCAAACGGCAAAGTATAGTCATAGCTTACTTTTTTGCTGTTTATAGTGCAGTTCGATAATAAAAATTTAAGCATTTTACGCTTTTCGTGGTTGTTCTGTTTCAAATACTTATTGTATGCACATTTCAGAAGTTCTAAAAATCCCACCCCTGCGTCATAGTATTTTTTATCGGTATTATTAAAAGCCTGTAACAAGTTTTCTATTTCTTCAAGTTGATTTGTCCATTCCTGCTTTTTCTCAAGCCAAAAATCATTATCAACAATTCCATCAAGTTTATCAATATAAAGTTTATTCAATCTGTCTTTAAGTCTTTTATGCTGTGATTGCAAGCTTTCAATTCTTTCTTCGCTGTATTTAATCTTATCGGCTAAACTTTCTTTCAAGCCTGTTTTGATATAGTCAAGGTGTTTATCATCTAATGTAACCGCCTTGACAGCCTCATCAAACTGTTTTTCAAGTTCTTCTTCCTTGATATAAATTTTCTTTTGCGAACAAGTTTTGTCGTGTCCTGTGCAGTGATAATAAACATATTTTCCTTTTTTGATTTCTGCTGTAATTGTACAACCACATTCAGCACACTTTAGCAAGCCTGCAAAGGCAAAGTCATGGTCATTTCTATATAAAGGCTTGTTATCTTTCTTAAACGCTCTTTGAACATCATCATAAAGCTTTTCTGAAATGATTGCTTCATGCCTGCCCTGATACATTTCATCTCGGAATTTTAATACTCCTGCATAATTAACATTTTTAAGAATTTGTTCAAGTTGCCCTTTAGAAACTTTAGGGGAACTTGGAGTATAAATATATTTTTCGTCAAAAAGAATTTGTCTTACTTTATCCAAAGACAAATCGCCTTGAGAATATAAATCAAACGCACGTCTTACAAACGGAGCTTTTTCTTCATCAATAATAGTTGTTTTCGGGTCTAACTTTTTATAACCATATGGAACTTGCCCGATAAAATAACCTTCTTGTGCTTTTTTAAGTCTTCCTTTTTGGGTTTCTTCTCTCAGGTTATCAATAAAGTTTTTAGCCATTAATACTTTAATGCCGTGAACAAACTTTTGATGTGAAGTTGCGTTTCTGCCGATTATTTCATTTTCTTTAACTAAGTGAATTACAAAATCATCTTCGCCGATTTCAACATAATCTTTAAAGTTTCTGTACAGTCTATCCGTTTTTTCGACAAGAATTGTTTTGATGTCCTTACTGGCATGTAAAAGCTTAATCATTTCATTGAATTTTACACGTCCTGCCTGCTTTGCAGTTTGTGTTTCTTCATAGGTATTGACTATTTCAATATTATTTTTCTTTGCATAATTTTTAAGCAATTCAACTTGAGCAGGAATAGAAAACCCTTCTTTTTCCTGTTCTTCGGATGAAACTCTTGCGTAAATTACGGCTTTAGTCATTTTATGCCTGCTGTAGATTTAATAGTTCGTCTTTAGACTTTTTAGTTTTCGAAGTAACTATCATTGATGAAGACGAAAGAGTTTTTGTAGCTTTGACTGTTTTTGCAGCGATTTTGATTGCAGCGCCAGTTTGTGGGTTACGACCAGTTCTAGATGCTCTTTTTCTTATATCTTTTGTTTTATTCGAATCGTTATTAATAGTAGGGGATTTAAATGGAATTATATTTGCTAAATCTATTTCTATTTTGCGACCTTGTTCAAGTAATTCAAGATTAGCTTGCAAGCGTAAAAAGTAACCCTTTGAAAGCCCAAAGTACTTTGTTAATCTTAAATCAGTATCAGCTGTAATATTCCTTTGCCCTCTGACAATGGCGTTGATTCTATTTGAAGGAACGTTAATTGCAACGGCAAGAGCATTTTGAGAAATACTTAAAGGCTCTAAAAACTCTTCAAATAAGACTTCGCCGATATGTGGAATAGGAATTAATTCTTCTTGCATAATGATTTCTCCTTTTATTTATATTATACACTACGTACAACATATAATCAACCCTAGCATGAAGTTTTTTAAAGAAGTATTTTAAGATTAGTGATAGTCCACTACTTCAAGATTAAGAGCGTCATTGTCAATCCAGTTGAAACAAATTCTGAATTGTTGATTAATTCTGATAGAATATTGCCCTTTTCTAACGCCTTGAAGCTGTTCTAAAAAATTTGCAGGTGGAATTGTCAAATCATCAAGACTTTCCGCTATGTCAATGCTGTGCAACTTTATTAAAGCCCTGCGTTGAATATCATGCGGAATTTTTTTTGAAAATTTGCCGTTATAGATTTTTTCAGTTTCTTTGCACTTGAAAGACTTAATCATTACTAAATTTTACTACAAATATGGCTTTTTAAAAAACTTTAAGACCTAAAGCATCGCTACTGCAATAAGTGTTTATTCATAATAAGGGTTTTTGTGATAAAATTGTTTTACAAATTGGAGAGTGTATGTCAGAGATTAAGCAACGAAAAGCCGCAAAAGAATTCGCTGAATTTTGGAAAGACAAAGGTTATGAAAAAGGTCAATCACAAGCGTTTTGGCTTTCGCTTTTAAGAGATGTATATGAAGTGGAACACCCTGAACAATTTATTTCATTTGAAGACCAAGTACATTTGGACAACACCAGTTTTATTGATGGATACATCGCACAAACACGTGTAATGATTGAGCAAAAAAGTTTAGGTAAAAATTTAAAGCAGGCTATAAAGCAATCTGATGGCACTTTACTCTCACCATTTCAACAGGCAAAGAGGTATATAACAGAATTACCTGTTTCAAAACACCCTAAATATGTTGTAACATGCAATTTTGAAGAATTTTATGTTTATGATATGGAACAGCCAAATGGTGAACCAGAGATTGTTAAACTCAAGGATTTAGAAAAAGAATATTATAGACTTTCTTTTTTAACTAAAACCGAAGATATTCACTTAAAAAAAGAAATGGAAGTTTCAATAAAAGCTGGTGAAATTGTAGGGGTTATTTATGATGCATTATTGAAACAATATATAAACAAAGAAAGTGAAATTACACTACATAGCTTAAATATTTTATGTGTTCGATTAGTTTTTTGTTTATTTGCAGAAGATGCAGAAATTTTTGGCAAACGTGATATGTTTCTTGATTATATGAAACAGTTTGAAACAAAGCATTTTAGAAAAGCTTTGTTAGATTTATTCAGAGTTTTAAACACCCCGATTGAAGAAAGAGACCCATATTTAGAACCTGAACTTGCGAAATTTCCTTATGTAAATGGTGGATTGTTTGCTGAAAACAATATTGAAATTCCACTTTTTACAGATGAAATCAGAGAATTAATATTGAAAAAAGCAAGTGAAGATTTTGATTGGTCTAAAATCAGCCCGACCATTTTTGGGGCTGTTTTTGAAAGCACCTTAAATCCAGATACAAGACGCAAAGGCGGAATGCACTATACTTCAATCGAAAATATACATAAAGTTATAGACCCACTTTTTATGGACAATTTGAATAAAGAATTTCTTGAAATCAAAGAAATCAAACAGGATAAAACAAAAAATATTAAACTGAAAGAATTTCAAGGAAAAATTGCTAATTTAACTTTTTTAGACCCCGCGTGCGGTTCAGGTAATTTTTTAACAGAAACATATATTTCTTTAAGGAAATTAGAAAACGATATTTTGTTTGAGCTGCAAAAAGGTCAAATCAAAATGGGGCTAGTAACCAACCCGATACAAGTTTCGATTAAACAATTTTATGGGATTGAAATAAATGATTTTGCGGTAACTGTTGCAAAAACTGCTCTTTGGATTGCGGAAAGTCAGATGATGAAACAAACCGAAGATATTGTTCATATGAATTTAGACTTTCTGCCACTGAAAACATATACGAATATAATTGAAGCAAACGCACTAAGGATTGACTGGGAAACAGTTGTTCCAAAAGAAAAACTAAACTACATAATGGGCAATCCTCCGTTTGTTGGGCAGTCAGTTCGTTCAAAAGAACAATCTTACGACATGTCAAAAATTTTTGGAAGTGGTTCAATTGAAACAAAGTTAGATTATGTTATTTGTTGGTATTATATCGCAATTAAATATATGAAAAACACATCAATCAAGTGTGCTCTTGTTTCGACAAATTCCATTTGTCAAGGTGAATCTGTACCGACATTTTGGAGAAGAATGATAGAATCTGGGACGGAAATTCAATTTGCACATCAAACTTTTAGGTGGGATAGCGAAGCTAGTTTAAAAGCCCATGTGCACTGTGTAATTGTTGGATTTACATTCGGAACAAATAACAATGAAAAATTGTTATATAGGGATTCGCAAGCTATAAGAACTAAACATATAAACGGATACCTATTAAACGCCCCAGATGTTTGGCTTGAAAACAGAATTAATAAAAAGAATGGTCTATTGCCCAAAATGACCACTGGAAGCCCCCCAACCGATGATGGCGGATTGTTATTATCAATTGAAGAAAAAAAAGAATTATTAAAAAAATACCCCAATATTGAAAACTGTATAAAACCATTTATAGGTGCAAGAGAGTTTTTACATGATAAAACAGGTGCATTTTCAAGATATTGTTTATGGTTAAAAAACGTCCCTCTAAAAGAATATAAAAACATAAAAGAGTTAGAATTAAGGTTTGAAAAAGTTAAAGCAATTAGATTAAAAAGTAACGCAGACAGAATTAACAAAATGGCTGATTATCCTTATTTGTTTTGCCAATGTAGACAGCCAAAAACTGATTATATTGTTATTCCAAGACATTCTTCTGAAAGAAGACGTTATATTCCTATGGGGTTTATGCAACCCCATATTATTGCTGGAGACGCCTGCACGATATTGCCAAATGCTGATTTATATTTATTTGCAATACTTATGTCAAATGTTCATAATGCTTGGATGAGAACCGTTTGCGGAAGGTTAAAGAATGATTATCGTTATTCACCAACAGTTTATAACAATTTTATCTGGTGTGAGCCGACGGATGTACAGAAAGCAAAAATCGAGCTTACTGCACGAAGCATTTTAGATGCGAGAGCAAAATATCCTGAATGTTCGTTAGCGGATTTGTACGACGAACTTACAATGCCACCTGAACTTCGCAAAGCCCACCAAGAAAATGACAAAGCGGTTATGGAAGCCTACGGATTTTATAAAACCGAAAACAATAAACGTACTTGGTTCACAGAATCTGAAACTGTCTCAAAACTAATGCAAATGTATCAAGATAAAATTAATGAGCTTAATAAAAAAATCTAAAGACTTGGTATAAAATGATAAGAAATCCATGTAATGATAGTAGGGGAAAGCCTATCTTATTTGATAGGCTTTTGAAAATATTAGTATATTTAAAAACATCCTTGGCTCTGCATTTTTAAAAATTCTTGGAATTTTACAATCATATCAGAATCATTATTTCTTGAGTTTGAAAAATCTATTCCTGAAATAAGACTATTAACTTGAGTGTCGCTTATTTTACCGTAAGTTGTCATTGTAGTTCCAACGTCTTCGTGTCCGAAATTTTGGCTTACTGCCTTGATTTCATGTCCGTTACGACATTTTGATATTGCAAGATTAACCGCGCAATGTCTAAAACAGTGTGGTGAAAAATATTCAATACCGGCATCTTCAAATCTCTGTTTAAAAACATCTCTCATACTAGTTACACTTTGCCAAAAAGCAGGCTCAACAAATTTTGAAATAAAGGTATTTGCCCCATGTGAGTTCTCAACCTTATTTTTCGGGAAAATCGGGTCAGTATCACTGAACTGTTTTTCTGTTTTTAAATACTTTACCCACTCAAGGAAATAAGCAAGAATATTTTCATCAAACTTGAATAAAACACTGTTTATTGTTTTGCTGAATTTCGTTTTAACGCCCTGCTTCGGGTCTTGACTTACCTGCAAGGTGTTTTCATTAAAGCAACCTAACGGCAATGAAACAATCGCTGAATCTCTCATGCCTGACAGTAGAGTGAATGAGATTAAAGCTCTATCTCTCAAGTCTAGTTCATTGTTAATGCTAATTGATGAAACAACCTGCTTGACCTGCTCAAGGCTTGGATAGTGTTCACGCTTTTGTGCATTTGCGATTCTTGCCTTTTCTTTTGGTAACCGCAAAAACTCAACTTCAGTAAAATTAATTTTGGATTTGTAGTTTGGCTGATAACTCAACCAAGTAAAGAAATCTTTTAAATGTCTTAAATAGTGATAACAAGTTGTAATTGAAATTTGTTTTTTGCTTCGAGGGTCTTGTTTTTCCTCAAGCCATTTCTTAAACTCAATCGCTTTCTTTTTGCTAAACTTTGCAAAGTCTTCGAAGTCAGTAAATTCTTCATAGCGAAAAATTCCTTTTTTTATTGCGGTAATTGTAGCTTCTGAATACCCTTGAGATTCTTTCAAAAAATCGTAGTATTTGCGTTTTGTTTTTTCGTTATCCAAGTTTGATTTTAGCATTGTTTTTTCTCCGTTTATGTTTTCTGTTTTTGTTGTATTTTCTATCATTTTTATTTCTCCTTTTTGTTTGTTTGTAATGTCAGTGTACAGGAGGCTAATTCAGAACCCCTTTAATACTTTGTGCTGTACCTAATCTGTGCGTTTAGCTTAAATCAAGATTATGATAATTTTTAGCCATATTGACCGCTCCAATTTCAAGTCTGTCAATAAATTCTTCATCAATAACCATTGCAGGCGGAACAGGTAATTCCCAACCCTTTATCACTATTGACCTTTTCAATTTGTCCAAAGTGTAATCAGGCTTATCCGACTTAACAGGTTCTTTTAATTCCTGTGAAGTATCTTTTTTTTCGACTTCCAATTTACTTTCGACTGGCATGTGTTGTTTTAGCTTGCTTTCTAAGTCTTGTTTTTCTTTCAAGAGTTTTTCATATTCGGTTTTTAATTTGTTGTATTGTTCAATTGAAATTATTTTTCGCTCTTGCTTGACTGATAATACCTTCGGCAAGTTTTTGACTTCCTCAATAGCTTCAGGTGGCGTTTTGTTTTCATCCTGAACCTTGACAACAACTTGCTTTGTCTGCTTTACGGTAAAATCTGCTTCGATTATTTCGCCTGCAAGTTCATCTCTCAAAGAATCATCTTTAATTCTTGTTAGCAAATAGGCTTCCTCAATTCCTTTTGTGTTTAGAAGGTCAGTCGACTGACCCCCTTTACTGAAAACTTTTGCAACTGCAATGAGCTTTTTTGCTTGAGTTCGCT
Organism: Cyanobacteria bacterium OH_CDB_20; assembly: GCA_023415935.1. Lineage (GTDB taxonomy): Bacteria > Cyanobacteriota > Vampirovibrionia > Gastranaerophilales > Gastranaerophilaceae > JAEZIX01. Next base: position 67,003 of record JAEZIX010000115.1, read on the forward strand.
TAAGCTTAATTCTTCTATCTTCAAGCCAATCAAACCATTTTTTCTTTTTGAGCTGTTCTTTTGCTTTCAAGCAAACACTTGCCATTTCAAGGATTGATTCTCCTGCTCTGTTTCTTGCGTTGATGTAAGAATCAACAAGGTTTTCAAAAGTAGTGTCTAATAATTCCGCTTTATTCATTGGTGTATTCTCCTATATTTTTTATTTTGAACGTGCGTTTGAGTTCTTCAAGCTTGCCTTCGTGTGAAAACTTATTTAATTTTGTACCGCATTCTTGACAAATTCCTTTAATCATCAACCCCTTGAAGCCCTGCTTGCCGATTGTTTTATTCAAACTGACAATATGAACTTCGTTCTTTTCGCTTGCTACTGACTGCCTGCACTTTGTGCAGTAAAATTGATTTACTACAAGTTTTGTTTTTCTCGATTTCAGTTTCTTGTTCAGAAATTCTTTCAGGTCGTAGCCCATTACAAGAAATGGCTTTTCATTTGAAATAGTTTTTAAACCTTCGTGTCGCCATTCCTGAACAGTTCTTTGATGGACTTTCAGCGTTTCTGAAATCTGTTTGAGAGAATACGACTCTCGGTGTTTGATTAATCTAATGTTGTAATTTTTGCCCATAATTTTTTCTCCTTATGGTTTTATGTATCACTAATCTTGCAAGATTTTTTTTCATTTTTATCCCACTCGATAAGCAAATTTACAAAGCCAAAAAGGTTAGCCTGAATCTCAATTGCCTGTTCATCCGTAATGGGTGAACAGGCATACTCTTGAAACTCCTGCTTTGTCAGCTCTATGAAATTTTGATTTCTTAGTTTTTTCATACCAAAATTTGCCTTTTGTAAACTTACTTTCAAGCTTTACAATAAGGCAATTTCTAAAAGGTTATAATGAAAACTCACAGGGGTTTTTATAAGTGGGAGTCTTCATCTTTTAAAAATGTTTTCATCGGTTTTGCAATTTTAATAATATCGTTATCAATATAAGAGGTTTGAAACATTAGATTAACCATTTCAGCGACATAATTATTATAAGGTTTCCCAAATTCTTTTTGGAAATATAATGAGATTTTTCTCACAAAAAATATTGACAGTGCTTTTTCTTTTTTAAATTCTCTAGTGATAGGATATAAATCCGAAAATAAGTATGATATATCTTTTGTTTCTTGTTCAAAATTGTCTAACTCTTTTGTTGAGGTTTCTCTAAAAGCGTCAATATTTTTTTGTAAATTGAAAAAATCATCTGTAACCATATGCCCATAAAAATGACATTCATATTCTTCCATTAAATCTTGTAGTTCTTCAGTTTTTTTTAGTATTTTTTCAAAGCAAATTTTTTCTTCTTTATGCTTAAAATAAAGCCTTAAGCCCCCTCCAAAATCATTTTCGATTCCCAGCAACTCTCTAGCAAATCTTTCTGTTTTTTCAGGCGAAATCTTATTTAAAGATAACCATAGTTCTTCCATCAATTGACTTGTAATAATTGGAGAAATAGTCATCAAATATTTTGTTCCGTGACTATAAAAATCAAAAATTATTTTACTTACTTTATCTTCCTTATAGCTCTTTACAAGTTGAATATAATCTTCAAATACTTTTTTTATATTAGGAGGAAGCCAAGAAGGAAAATCGATGTTGAGAAAATCAATATTTTTTCCTGTTAATTGTTTGATTTTTTCTTTTATGGATTCTAAAATGCAAAACATTGGGCTATTCTCAAGAGAATCGCTCTCTAAAAGTTTTATAAAGTTTTTTGCTTCTTTATCTGTAAACATATTATCCTATTTCAAGTTAATAACTTCTGTAATATTTTTTTCTGCATTAAATCTCATTATAACTTCATTAACAAAATCATTACAAACATCAACAATGATTTTTTTATATTGTTGATAAGTTATATAATAGCAAATTTTATTTTTTGTGTTTATTGAATTTATAAAAATACCGTCAAATCTGTTTTTATTAAAACATCCTTGAAAAACATAGCTATGTATAAATAGGTTACAAATATCTTGCAAGGAAATGGTAAAATTTAAAGGTTTATCTAAGCAATAATTTTTTTCAATATCGCAAGAATGTCCGTAATAATCCAAAAGACGAGGCAATCTATATATTTTTTCATATCCAATACAATGCAATTTTTCTTTGACTAAAAAATCAGTTATTTTTTTTGCTTCAATTAATTTTCTAATTATAAAACTCGTTACGAAGAAAAATTTTTCAATTTTTAAATTATATTTATCTTGGTACTTTTCATCTTCATTAAGAATATCAAAATCTTTTAGAAATTTTTCAAAAGATTTTAATTCTTTATTTAATTCTTCTTTCCAAATATACGACTCTATTATCATATGAAGATTTTAGCACACAAACATTTTTTTGAATTTATGCTACATTGCTTAACAGCCAAGTTCTAAACTCGACTATCATAGGGTATTTTTTATTTTTTTTTGCATCTATTTTATAAAAGTTACATTGCATATCGCAATTCAATTTAAATTGTAAATTTATATATACAAAGTATATATTTAGTAGCAATAATTTATATTGCCATATTTTTTTATAAATATATATATTTATCTAAGGAACTAATAATGGCAGATAGCTCAGACCTTTTATTAACACCCATAAAGTCGCAAAAAGCACAGTACAGCGGCTCAAAACAAGGAACTAAAGTAAAAAGTAAAGATTCTTCAACAGATTCTTTATTTACAACTAAAGAAAATAAATCAATCTTAACTGATGAGTTTATAAAAATAGATGGTAAAATTGATGAGACAATGCAAGGCTTGGTTAATGATTGCGGAACTTTATCAGGTTTAAATGCCCTTTCATACTCTGAGGCTGGAAGAAAAGCAATAAAAGATGCAATCAGCCAAGATGAAAACGGAGTTATAACTGTAAAATTCAAAGCAGTTAATATGGAATACACTATCACTCCTGAAGAAATGGATGAAACATCGGCTTCACTTGGTGATGGAGATATGAAAGCATTTGAGATTGCATTAAAAAAATATAGAAAAGATATTAGAGACGGAAAAGTTGAAATAAATAAAGATATTCCAGAAATTATTTATCAAGAAGGAATATTTGATAACCCACTCGAAGGAGGCTCTGGTGAGCAAATAATGTCTCTTTTGACAGGAAACAAATCAAATAGCTTCTTTAATAGATTATTAAAACGTTCTTTTACCGACGAAGGGAAAAAAAGAAAAGAGGCTTTTGATAATTTTTTAGAAGATTTCGAAAAAAAACCTGAGAAATATGCTGCAACAGTGAATTTTGAAAAAATGGATGAAGATAAAGGAATAACATTAAACCACGAGTATGCAGTTAAAAAAATTGATGGGGATAATGTCGTCTTAGTTAATCCATGGGACTCAAGCAAGGAAACTGTTATTTCGAAGGATGAGTTTCTTTCATCTTTTATGTCTATAACAACTATTGAAGTCGAAAAGAAAGAAAGCGTTTATAATAAAATAAGTAATTTTTTCAGAGGCTTCTTTAATTGAGTCTAATAAATATAGGTTTGATATAATTATTATAATTAAATGATTATAAGCATCAACGACAATTTTACATAATTTTATAATATTTAATCTTCTAAATATTTATCAACATCACTTTCAGTTAGTGTATTTGTGGTGATACCTTTGCAATCATAATCTTGCAATTTATCCAATTCCGATTCGTCATCAACAGTCCAAGCCTCAAACGAAAAACCTGCTTTTTCAACCATTTCGCTTGACGCCTTGTCCATAACAGTCGACTTAACATCTAAAAAGACCTCGTTATCATCTGTTTTTAGACTTTGCAATGTTGCTATTGTTTTAGCAGAAGGCTTATCACTGCTTAAATAACCTAGTCTACAATCCGGCATAAGCTGATTTATCATTTTTAAATACTCGGGATTAAAACTAATCCAAGTAACTTTATCTTCAAGCCCAGCTTCTTTTATTGCATCAACAAGAATTTTTGCTTTTTCTAAATCAAACTTGGAATCTTGTTTTAACTCAACATATGGACTTAATCCGTTTTCAGAACAACAATCTGCAAATTCAGAAAAAGTTGGAATTTTTGTTCCTTTATACTCTTTTCCTTTCCAAATGCCAAAATCGAGCTTCAATAAATCTTTATATTTCATATCAGAACATTTTCTGCTAAAGAAAAGTTTCCATCCATTCTTGTGCCTTGCTGTCCGATTAATAGTCGTGTCATGCAAAAGAACAGGAACTCCATCTTTTGTCCAGGAAACATCACATTCCACTTTATCAAACCCGTTTTCTGCAGCTTCAATATATGCAGGAAGTGTATTTTCCGGTGCATCTACGCAATAACCTCTATGAGCAATTACTTCCATATCTTCTTCAGGTGCCTTTTCTATAGATAACTCTGTATTTAGATTAACTGAATTTACATTATTTTTAGCATAAATACTAAAAGGTTCCCCTTTTTGGATTCCGAAATCTGTAAAAGGAGTTCTTATGTTGGTTATACCATTTATTGATTTTAGCTCGTTTAGCAGCAAAATTATATCTCTTAATTTCGTGATATATATATTAAAAAATATTTTTAGAAAAAATTGCCTTTAAACATAAAGTTGGTAAAGAATTAGGAAGAGAATTTAAATTATTATTTACCAAGAGTTTTTAGATATGCTTCATATTCTGCAATCATAATTTCAAAAGATGTTATTTGCCCAGAGCTTGCTAAAAAATCACCGTGTTTATAGACTTGTGACTTCATTGCAGACGCCAAATAAGGATTTAACGCGTTAGCTTTAGAATATAATTGTTCAAAATAATCTTCTTGAGGACTTGCTTCTTTTGCAATCCAAGGTTTTCCTTCAACTGCACCAACTAAAGGTACACCATTTGCAGATGGTCTTGCATAGCGGCTTGAAATATCAGCAATTGCATTTAACATAGCATCAGGAATTTTTCCATTGCAATATATAGTTATTGGATCATGTCTATTGGTCCATTTAGAAGCTGTTAGAGGTGTTTTATAATATGACATTACTGTCTGAGAATCAGTCAATCTATGCTTAACACCTTTAGCATCAATATATTCGCCTGTTCTAAAGAAAGTATCTAACTCTTTAAGCAAACTAGGATCAGCTGTAACATTTAAAGACATTCTCTCAACTGCACCGTCGAACGATACGCCTCTTTGTTTTCGATAACACCAGCCATTTTGTTCAATATTATAGCCATCTATAGGCTTTTCATCTATAGCATTTTGCATAGCTGCAACGCCTTTTTTGAAAGTTGATTCTGGAGAGTATTCTGTTTTTCTTATTCTGTCATATACATCGTTTGATATTTGCCAAAAATTAGGATTATTTCCATATACTTTTCTTAAATATTGAGAATCAAAATTTGCAAACTGTGAAGAAGAATTAATTTCTGGTTTAATTATTCTTGTACCATTAAAAGAAATGTCATTTATGTAAAGTTTACCGCCGGTTTTTATTATTTGAAGATGATTTCTAGAAATCCCTGCATCATTTGGATTTATATCATTTCTTCCTAATACAATTATATCGCCATCTTTCATGCCAGCAAGCTTACTCTTCATAGCAGGAGAGTTGAAATCCAATGTTGAATTATTACCTAAGGCAAATACAGCCCCTTCTTTAGGAAGTTCAATTGCCACTTTTTGAGGTAATTTCTGACCTGATACAAACGAATCTAATGTTTTTGCCCCCAAAATAGGAGAACTTGTGGAAGTTTCATCTAGCTCCATTTTTTTGATTTTTTCCATTGAAGCAGTAATGTCTTTTGCAAAATATTGGTCGTTTTCTTTTGTAATTTCAGCATATTTAACTTTTACTGTTCCATCCGGCATAGTGACTTCTTGAGTAACTATAGTAGAATGTCCATCTGATGTTCCCATAAGCGAGATTAAGTTTTTATTGTTTCTTCCTGATGACATGTCATAATCGACACCATCAACAGTTAATGATTTTTTACCAATCTCATATTCAACAAAACCACTATTAATCATTTCAGCTGTGATTTGTTTTTCATCGACATCAGCTTTTTTTCCTGAATTTGGTAAAGTTTCTTCTGCTTGCATTGCATTAACGCGTTCCATTGATGCCGTAATATCTTTTGCAAAATATTGACCATTTTCTTTGGTAATTTCAGCATATTTAACTTTTACTGTTCCATCAGGCATTGTAACTTCCTGAGTAACAATTGTAGAATGTCCATCTGATGAACCCACCAATGCAATTAGATTTTTATTATTACTTTTTGTTGATAAATCATAATCAACGCCATCAATAGTTGTAGTTTTATCGCCAAATACATATTTTATTTCAGTACCATTAGTTGTTACCGGTACTTCGGCATTAGAAGTATCAGCTTCTGCTTTTGGCTGGTTATCTTTAGCATAAAAACCTTCTGCACGTTCCATTGACTCAGTAATGTCTTTTGCAAAATATTGACCATTCTCTTGAGTAATTTCTGCATATTTTACTTTTACTGTTCCATCCGGCATAGTGACTTCTTGAGTAACTACAGTTGAGTGCCCGTCTGAAGATCCCACCAATGCAATTAGATTTTTATTATTTCCTTCTGTTGATAAGTCATAATCAACACCATCAACAGTTATTGACTTATCTCCAAATTTATAGCCGATTTCACTGCCATAAGTTTTTAAAGGTAATTCAGGATCAGAAATAGCAGTTTTAGGAATTTCGACATAATCAGCATCTACACTAACTTTTTGTAGCTCAATAGCTTTTGTTTTAGCTTTAGCACCTAAAATACCTGTTACAATGGAAAGCGCCTGACTTAATCCTTCACCTTGCAGGTCAACATTTCCTGTTATTACTAAATCAGAAGCCAAACTCAAAGCAACATCGCTTCCTTTTTCAGCTACCCAGCTTAATGCTTTGCTTTGTGTTTTTGTAAGAACTACTCCACCGAGACCTTCTGAAATTGTATTTATTCCGCGACCTGCTGCTTGGAGTGCAACTTCTGTAACTGTTTCTTTTGCCAAATCCGCCAACTCTTGTTCTGACATACCATTTTCAGAAGTAAGATCATCGGCTGCTTCCATTGCATTATCCATATACATACCAACTTGTGATACGATATTTCCTGCTTTCATAAGTCCTAGACCTAGAGGAGGGCAGAATATTGTAGCAATTCCACCAACTACCATCATTGCAATACCACCAATTTGGCATATTGAAGCTAGTTTTTCAGCATATGTATTTTGGTCTTCACAGTATTTATCTAATACTTTTTGCAATACATTTGTTTTGCCTACTGCCTTGAGCTGTGATTCTCCATATATTTGAGCAATTTCATCAATACTTTTACCATATGTGGATTGAACATTATTTTTATATTCTTCTTCAAATTTAGTTGTTGTAAAGCAAGATAGATTTGAATTAACGGCTTTTAATTCATCTTCAGTTAAAGGTAGCTCTTCACCTGCTTCATTTGTTTTTACTAATTCATTATTTTTGTTAACAGATATTATACCTTGAATCCCAAATGTTTTAGGATTTTCAGATTGCACATTAGCTAAGAAATCATTAAACTTATCATTTGCAACTTCATCGCCATAGTACATGGAGAATAGAGCTTTTGCGTCATTAATATTTTTTGCTGTGGAGAGTAATGATTCAAATTGCAAAGTTGAATTTAAACCAACAGCAACTGTCGAATATTCTTGACCTTTTTCCATATAATCTAGAATGTTGTTCTGATCATAAGGAACGCCCATATACTGTTCAAAAACTTGAGCAAATGTTTTATCGCCTTCACCATTTAAAGCTTTTGTCATTTCTGCAAGCATTGCATCATTACTTGCAATGACATCTTTTATATCATCTTTTGATATTCCGGCACTTAAAACTTCTTTTATCCAGTTATAACCGTCACTTACCCAACCATCTTCATTTTCTTGAGCTTCAAATCCAGCTTTTAAAGAAGCAGCGCTTTGAGTGTAATAATCAAGCATTACAGCTTGAATTACCTGCTCATCTGTATAAGTGCCACTTTTAATATATTTTGCGGCAGCTGCTTCTGCAATTTCAGCAGAAAGAACATCTGCAGGAACCAACTCTTCAACAGAATCGGCTTCAGTAGTTGCCTGTGTTTCACTTAACTTGTCATTCTTTTTATCAAAATTTACATTTTGAACGATGAATGATGATACGCTTTTTATATCATCTGCTCCGCCTGCTCCTTCAAGACTTTGAACAGTTGAAGTATTCAATGTTATTGAATCATCACCATGTTCAGCTTTTAAGTTTTCAATTTTGCCTTCTGTAACTAAGAAAGTATCATTATCTCTTCCACCATAAAGATTTTTAACTTTAGAGTTTTCAACGATAATAGTATCATCGCCATTATTGCCGGATGCTTCATTTACAGTTGAATTTTCAATATAAATTGAATCATCGCCGCCTTGTGCATTTATTGCACCTGTTATAGTAGACTGATTTTTTATTATAATATTTTCATTGCCATCCCAGCCTGAAATATCTCTTACAGTAGAATTATCAACTGTAATTGAGTTTTCGCCCGCATCACCGTTTATTCTTTCAGCAGTTGATTTATCTAAAACAATATTATCATTTCCGTCTCTTGCATTTAGATTTCTAACAGTAGAATCGTGTAAAACGACGTTATCATTTTTATTTCCAAGATTAATGTTATCAATATTAGAGTCATAAACTGTAATAGTATTTTCATCATTGGAACCATCAATAGAATTTATATCCAGTCCTTCAATTACAATTTCTCCAGTAACTTTATTTTCTCTAACTTTACCGTTTCCAATTTCAGAAACATCAATTACTGTACCATTAGACGTAGTATAAGTTGTTCTCCATCCAAACAAACCTGTTTTTTTAGCATCAATCTCTACCCAATCTGAAGATGAATAATCATCATCTTCTTGCATAGTAGCAACTTCATTAGAAAGATCTTCTTCAGATGTAACTTTATCAGATACCTTTGGATCTTTTGAATCAGGGTTTAATAAATCAACTTTAGGCTCTACTTTTGCAGCAGTACTTTTATCATTTTTGGCACCACCAGTGCGACCTAATGACTCAATTTTAGCTTTTTTCCCTACAAATTGACTATAAAAAGACATAAACTTCCCTTTGATTACATAATCAAACTTCGACTAACTACCCAAAAACTTTAGCTCTTTCGAGCTATTCTTAAAGTTTTGTAACAATATTCAACAAGGAAAAATAAGATGTGATAAGTATTTTACACATCTTAAAGCAAAATAAGATTATTTATTTTGTAATAATTCTATTGGTTCCATTGGTGAATAGGCAATTTTCAAACAAAAATAATCTTTATATTCTATATTGGGAAAATATTGGGAACACGAATGAGTATTAATTATACAAGCTTTAAAACTTGTCATAATGGTGAGAACAGAAATCTCAGCTCTTACAATGGGCATTCGTACTCTTATAAATATAATCAAAATTTTTCCAGTGATAAATTCACATCATCAAGTAGTTTAGCCTCAGAAAACCAACCTCAGAAAAGAGGGGTTTTTAACACATGGATTAATAAAATCATTGGATATAAAACCGAATGCACTGACAAAAAAGATGATGGAAAACTATCTTTTGGAGAAAAACTCAAAAGTATTGGTCGCGGAATATTAAATTTAGGTACAAATCTAATTGATTCTCTATTAGAAAAACCTGTTCAAACAATAGGAATAGCTGCTGCAACTGTTTTAGGCAGTGCAGCGATAGTTGCGGCAGGAATAATATCAGCACCTGCTTTAGCAATTATTGGAAGCGGAATTGGTCTTGCAATAGGTGGCGTGCAAATAATAAAAAACATATCAACAGCATCAAAGGCAACAACTGATGCTGAAGCAAAACAAGCATATGAATCTATTGGAGAAGGTGGCGCAACGGTATTACTATCCTCAGTAACAATGGGTAAAGGAATAAATAAATATAAGACAGAACTAAATACAGCAAAAACAAACTCAGCAGCTTCTGCTAAAAGTGCTCAAGAATCAGCCGAATCAGCAATAGAAAACGTAGCAAAATCAGAGGAATCTCTGGCAAAAGCAACTGAATCAGCTGAATCAGCTTTAAATAGCGCTAAAAGTGCTAAAAATTCGGCAAAAGAATCATTAAAAATAGCCGAAGAATATAGTGATTCAACAATAGATAATGCAAGCATTTTAGCAAATAATTCCGCAAATGAAGCATTAAACGCTGCAAACAATGCCCAAGAAGCATTATCTGCAACAAATAACAACACAATCTTAAGTTATTCAGAAGCAGGAGAAACAATTAAGCACGCTCAAGAAGCGTCCCAAGCGGCCCAAACTGCAAATAAGAGTTTCAGTTTATTAAAAGCACAAAAAGCCGCTAAAGCGGGTAAAACAGCTGCTGAACAAGCAAAATTATCATCAGAACGAACATCTTTATACGCTCAACAGGCTGAAGAATTTTCATCAAAAGCCGGAGAAGCTGCAGAAATTGCACAAAATGCTTCTAGCAAAGCAGCTGAACATTTGGATACAGCAGTCAAAAAAGCTCTCGAAAATTGGATTCCAGAAGATGAAAGCATAAACATAGTAGGCTATAGTGGCACTAAAAGCAATTCAAGCGTGCTATACAATCAACTTGCCGAAGATAATAAATGGTTCCAAGAAGGTTTATACGATGACATATTAGAAGCAAAAAGTGTCACACTTTCATACAAAGAAAGAACACAAATGCAAAATAATGGAATTATAAGCTCTTCAAACTTCAGCAATGCAGCAGTAGCTCCTGATGCATCAGGAATAAGAGGTCAACTGCCGATAAAAAATGGAAGATTTAGATCAGCATCATTACAAGAACTTAAGGAAAATGGTATCGAAAGGGTAATTGATTTTAGAGGCAAATTACCAGAAGATAAAATTGCTGAAAATGTACTACAATGCAAAAAATATGGTTTAGAATACCATAATATTCCTGTTGAATATTGTTCTGGGGACAAAAATCTACAAGCAAACATAACAGATGACTTAATCAAATCAATTCCGGAATATATCCAAGAAATGCGGAAAGGCAACTACTACGCTGGATGCGCTAATGGCTGTCATAGAACTGATTTAGGAATGGCAATAAACTTCCTCTTTAATCCTGAATCAACAGGTGGAATGAAGTTAGTAGGCGGATGCCCAAAAGGAAGAGTCATAGCGTCAACAAGGGATATCCTTGAAAGAATCGACGACCTTGAGACTTTTGCAAAATCATTAGGATGGAATGACGGAAGTACAATGGTTGAAGCAGTAAAACAAAGATTATCAGACATTGTATAAGAAATATTAACAAAAGAGCAATTTTTTTTATTTTTCTTTTTAATTCTGGTAAGTCTACAAAACAAATAACGAAAGTAATAATAATGTCTACTATTTATCCAATAATGAATGTTGGAACACTGAATATAAATAAAGAAAAATTGGCAGTACAAAATGCCAATATTCAAGCACCTCATACAAATGAAGCCACACTGCCTTTTGATAATAATGCCAACAGATATTTAATTAATTTCACATCAAAATATCAGGACGATAATGAAAAAACATTTGATTTAGAAGCATTACAAAGGTTAGGGATTACAAATTTTAGAGCCACAAATGAAGATGGCGTCAGGGGCGAAAGTCTTTCTGCAAGAGCAAATAAAGTATTTTTAGCACACATTAAAGAAGCAGGAATTGAAAGGGTTATCGACCTCAGAACAGCTGACCACAGCGATAAATTTCCTGAGGCTTGTAAAGCTCACGGGCTTGAATATAGCCATTTTCCTATCGATTCGGCAGTAACACCTGATGAAGAAATAATTAAATTCTTACCTGAGCTTATTGATACTATTAATCAGGGAAAATTTTACATCTCATGCGCACAAGGTATGCATAGAACCGATATCGCACTATCTTTATATTATTTATTCAACCCGGATGATTCAAAAAAACCGCCAATTCTATATGGGCATTTAAAAGACGGGCACCTCAGATATGATGACATTTTCAGAAGAGTCAACAGTATTAAGAACAAGTTAACTCCAGAAGATATGGAAAATTTGCACTTGGATAGTAATTTTGAAGAAACTTTCAAAAATAGAAAAAAAGAACTTATAAATTACAATCAAAGATTTTTATGATACTTTTTCTATAATTCCGCCACCAAGCACGATATCTCCGTCATACAAGACAATTGACTGCCCCGGAGTTAGTGATTTTTGAAGGTCTAAGAACTCAACAGTTATTTCATCATCTCCTGTAGGTGTAACAATAACTTCTGTTTCTTCTTGAGCGGAGCGAATTTTTGCCTTAACTTCAATTTTTGACTCAAGTTTATCCATTGCAATCCAATTTAAATTGCTTGCAACAAGGTATTTTTTGAGCGCGGAATCAGAAAATCCAACAACAACTTCATTGGTTTCTTTTCTAAGTTCCACAACATAAAGAGGCTGAGTAGAAGAAACCCCAATACCTTTACGTTGCCCAATTGTATAATTCCAAATTCCATTGTGTTTTCCAAGGATTTTACCTTCTTTATCAACAATATTTCCTTCTTTTTCTTTTACTTCAAGGAGTTCATTATAATCACCACCATAAAAATCCTGACTATCAGGTTTTTCAGCTACTGTTAGTCCTTTAGACTTAGCTATATCTCTAATTTGCTCTTTTGTATAACCACCTAAAGGAAGAAGGATATTAGCAAGCTGATTTTGTTTTAGCCTGTATATAAAATATGACTGGTCTTTTTTAGGATTTACACCTTTTTTCAAAATATATCTATCTTTTTTCTCATCAAATTCGACTCTTGCGTAATGTCCTGTTGCAAATTTATCAAAATTTATTCCGGATTGTTTTGCAAGAAAAGGTAAAACATCAAATTTAATCAAACTATTACACCAAATACAAGGATTTGGGGTTCTACCAGACAAATATTCTTCTTTAAAATTTTCAAGAACGATTTTTTCATATTGCTCAACACAATCAAAAACATGAAAAGGAATTCCGATTTCTTCACAGACTTTTTTTGCTGCTTCAATATCTTCTTTTTCATCAGGGCCATAGCAGGCATTTTTAGTAATTGTAGTCGGTTTTATTTTTCCGCTCCAAATAGACATCGTTGCACCAACAACTTCGTGACCTTGTTCTTTTAGTAATAGTGCAGTCACTGAAGAGTCCACTCCACCACTCATTCCGACTAATATTTTCATTCTCTCATTCCTTAATTTTATAATCCATATAGAATATATTAACATCCTCAAAAAATTACTGCTATATTGTTGTTAGAAAATTTGACTATAATGGAATAAATGAGTATTATGATAGTAAACATTTTAAAAGTAGGGATGCTATGACAATATTAGTAACAGGTGGTGCCGGATACATTGGTAGCCACAATGTATTAGAGCTTTTAAAAAATGGGCTTGATGTTGTTATTTTTGACAACTTAAACACTGGTCATAGAAAAATTGTTGAAATTTTAGCTTCCCTTAATTACAAAGGTAAAGTTGTCGATTTTATAAAAGGCGACCTAAAATCAAAAGAAGAGATCTCTAACGTCTTTCAAAAACACAAAATCAATGCTGTTATGCACTTTGCATCTTATTCGGTAGTTGAAGAATCGGTTTATAATCCTCAAAAATACTATAACAACAATGTTGTAGGTTCTATAAATCTATTTAATACAATGCTAGAAAATAATGTAAAGCATCTTATTTTTTCTTCAACAGCGTCTACTTACGGTATGCCTTTGTACTCACCAATTGATGAAAAACATCCACAAAATCCAATAAATCCTTATGGTAAAACAAAACTAATCGCAGAAAAGATTTTAGATGATTATGATAAGGCGTTTGGGCTAAAAAGCATTAGGCTTAGATACTTTAACGTTACAGGAGCTAACTCAGAACAACTAATAGGTGAAGTTCACACTCCTGAAACACACTTGATTCCAAATATTATTAAGTCAGCACTGCATGAGGACAAGACTTTCTATTTGTTTGGCAATGATTACGAGACCAAAGACGGTACCTGCATCCGTGATTTCATAAATGTAGAAGACTTAGCTCATGCACATCTATTAGCATTGAAATATTTACAGGAAAATAACGAAACAAACTTTTTCAACATAGGGACAAAAGAAGGAAGTAGTGTTCAGGAAGTTTTTGATACCTGCGAAAAAATCTTAAAAAAGAAAATCAAAATAGAAATTAAAGAAAAAAGAGCAGGTGACCCTCCTGTCTTAGTTTCTGATAATCAAAAAGCACAAGAGTTATTAGGCTGGGTTCCAGAAAAAACTCTTGCTGAGAGCATAAAATCAGTGTATGAATGGGAAAAGAAACTCAATTTTAAAGAAAGCAATAACAAAGTTATCAAATTAAATGTATAAAAATAATGTAGAAAGATTTTGAATGAGAGTAGTCAAAAACTTTTTTATTAGCATTTTGGTAATCTTCAGCCTTAGCTTTATTGCTGTTTCTGCGTCAACAAATTATGAAAACCAGAATGTAGCTTTCAACACAAAAACTTACAAAGTTCACAAATTAAATTGCGAATGGGCAAGAAAATGTACAGTGAATTGTATTATTATAAAACGAAAAGAGGCATACTCAAAAGGAGGAATTCCTTGCAAAGTATGTGGCGGGTAGGGCTATTTAAAAACTAAACATGTAGTAAACAGGCTAATTGACATATAAACTCCCCAAATTATATCATCGAGTTTGTTAAAAATTCGGAGGTTCTTATGAGTAAGTATTATGTGAACAAAAATGCTCAAGATAGTGGAGAGCATGAGGTTCATTGTGAAGGTTGTCAATGGATGCCACTAGCAAAAAATATGCTATATCTTGGCAATTTTTCTTCTTGCAGAGATGCAATTGATGAAGCAAAAAAATACTATACTAATGTCGATGGTTGTATGCATTGTTCATTAGCCTGCCATACCGGATAATACACTAAAATAAAAACGATTAGCACTCCTTTTTAACTTCAATTTTGTTATCAGGGGTGCTATTTTTCCATTTTATGAAAAAATAAATTCCTAAGATGAAATAGATTATTCTCACAAGAAAAATTGAGAAAATTCTTTCACCTTCAGCAAATGCATTAAACCACATTATAATCGAAAGAAAATTTACCATAGTCCAGATTAGCCACTGTTCAATTGACCTTCTTACGGTAAGAATCATCCCTGCAATTGAAAGAACCGTCATAAATGCATCAATAAAGGGGGATTTATCGTTGATATGCAAAAAGTAGAAATAAGTAGCAAAAGTGGCGATTGATACGACTAATATCATCATAGCCAGCTGATTTGGAGTTAATTTATCTTTTATTATCTCATTTTTTGATTTATCAATGTGTTTTTTCCAGCTGAAAAAGCCAATAACTTCCATTGGAAAATAATATAAAAAATGAAGCATAAAATTGCCATACAATGCAATTTCGTAGGAAAGATATGCACAACACAAAGTGCCGATTATTCCAAAGAAATAGCAATAAACTTTGCCTTTACCGGCTAAAATGGTGTACATAATACCGCAAACCGCAGATATTATTGCAATGGGAGAATCTTTCATATATAAAGGTGGCAAGAAAACTATAAATATAGCGACTAAAGCAAAAATAAGTTCAAACCTACTCCAGGAAGAAAGTTCATCCAAAATATTTTTTCTTGTATTTAATAAAAATTCAAAACTCATTTGCTACTCGCAACCACTTTCTTAGAGTTATTTTTAACAATTCTATCCGCGCAAAAAGTTGATATCATTGGGATAAAAATATAATATAAAGAACTTAAAATCAATATTGGCTTTATGATTTTTATTCCATTTAAATATTTGAATAAATTTTTGTCATTTTTATTTGCTTCAATAAAATTTTCCGTGAATTTTTTAACAGGAGTATCTAGAAGTTTGTTAACAACATAACCTCCTCCTATTGTTAAACCTGTTGATAGTGCTGAGTTATATATAAGTGCGGATTTATTTTCCTTTTTAATTTTTTTATTAAAACAAGTAGCAGCAGCAAAGCAAGCAGTTGCAAAGACATCTTTAAAATTCAACGCGTGCTGAATGAAATTCGAATCCTTGTATTTTTGAGCAAACCTTTGAGCACTTTCATTATCAAATATCTTTGCTATTCCATTTGTAAGTTTACATACACTACTGCCTTTAAATGAAGGTGCTGAACTTGGAGGCATAGATGGAGATTGAATTTGAATTTTTTTGGAAGTTTTATCCTTTTTCTTAAACAAAAAGTTTGTTAATGGCACTATTAAAGCAGCGGTTAAAAGAGCTTTAGGGATAATAGACAAAAGCTCAGGACTTAATTTTACAAGTTGTCTTAAAAAATTATAATTAGCAGACTCATCAAGAGTTTTAGCTGACTGTTTTAGATTTTTAATTGTATTTTGATTTAAATAATCTTCTGGCGACTCAGTAATCTTATTGACCGCTTTTGACAGCGGAGCAAAAATAGAAGCTGTTAGAGCCGCTCCTAAGCCTCCTGAAGCGATTGATTTTGCACAAGCGTTGTGTTTATCTTCTTTTGATGTATCTGGCGTTAAAAGGATTGCCACAGGTCTTACAACTGTCGAAAACAAAAGTGTTGTACCAGCTGTAACGATTGCAGCATTTTCAGAGGCATATTTTAATCCACTAAGAAGCATTTTGTTATTATAAAAAGAGCCTTTAAAAGCAACCCTTGAATTTTCTGAAGCATTTATTTTCATATCAACTATTATTATAACCAAAATATAAATAATGTTAGATGTGATATACTTTTATTGTAAGGATAGCTGATAACCATGTTAGAGCCAAATATTATTAATATTTTAAAAGAGGAAATAGTACCTGCTGAAGGTTGCACTGAACCTGTTGCAATTGCTTACGTTGCTGCAAAAGCTACCGAAGTATTAGGAGAAATACCAGAAAAATTAAATGTCTATATCTCTGGCAACATAATTAAAAATGTAAAAAGTGTTGTTATCCCAAACTCAGGAGGATCGACAGGAATAGAAGCTGCAGCTGTTATGGGCGCTTTATTTGGTGATACGACAAAAGATTTACTTGTTATAAACCACATCACCAAAAAAGATATGGAAGAAGTAAAATCTTTCCTTAATAAAAAAACTGTAAAAACTATCCACGAAAAAAATGACATAAAACTCTATATTAAAGTCGAAGCACTCTCTAAAGAAAACTCAGCAAGTGTAGAGGTAAAACACCTTCATACAAACATAACAAGTATTGAAAGAAACGGTCAAAAAATTGTCAAAAGAACCTGTAACGATTCGGATTTCAACTCACCTTTAACAGACAGAAAACAACTTAGCATAAAAAAGATTTATGATTTAGCAAAAAACCTTGACACAGAGGAAATAAAACCTCTTTTTAAAAAAGTTATTGAATACAATTCAAAAATTGCAAACGAGGGTTTAAATGAAGTCTATGGGGTAAATATCGGTTCTTTAATCTTAAAAAGTATTAATAATGGCACTTACGGCAATGAACTCAAAAACAAATGCGCAAGTTTTGCATCAGCCGGAAGCGATGCAAGAATGAGCGGATGCGCGCTGCCTGTAATGACAACAAGCGGAAGCGGAAATCAGGGAATGGCTGCTTCTCTTCCAGTAATCAAATACTGCGAAGAAAAAAAACTTAGTGAAGAAGAACTTTTAAAAGCATTATTTTTCTCTCACTTAGCAACTATTCATATAAAAACAAAAGTAGGAAGACTTTCTGCCTATTGCGGAGTCATCTGCGCATGTAGCGCAGTAGCGGGAGCAATCGCATTCTTAGAAGGGTGTGAATACAAAGTTGTAGCAGATTCGATTACAAATTCACTCGGCTGTATATCAGGTGTAATCTGTGATGGAGCAAAAGCATCTTGCGCTATGAAGATTGCAAACGGTGTATATTCTGCTTTTGACTCTTCAATGCTTGCAATGAACGCTAAAGTGCTCTCTTCAGGCGATGGCATCATAGGAAAAGATGTTGAAGAAACTATCAACAACATAGGAATCCTCTCTCAGGTTGGAATGAAAGAAACCGATGAAGTCATTCTTGATATTATGGAAACCTGCCACAAGTAAACTTTGATTTCATAACTAGCAAATTTTAAATTTATGACCTTTAAAATTAACATAATAAATTCTGCTCAAAAGGTCTAAATTATGAATGTTATAAATCGCTTTACGCCATCATTTTCTTCAAATATAAAATTTGTAACTAAAGAAGAATATAATAAACACATCAATCCGAAATATTATATTGGCAACCCTTGGAAAGTTGACCAAACAATTATCGGAGAAGAAGGTAACTCTGATGACTCGGGACCTTGCCAGATAGGTGGAATAAATAACGCTGATAAAATGTTATTTTATCACTTTAACTCCTGTATGTCAGATTTTATGCCACAAGAAGATTTGCTAAAAAGCAAAATTAATGAAATAAAACCTGATAAAAGAGGTATAAGAGGCTTAATGTCCGGTGGGATAATGGCCAAATATACTGACTTCAGTATCAGAATGTTTAGAAGAATATACCCAATGTTCAAAGAAAAAGTAGGCGAAAATCTTTCAATAATATGGGGGCAATGCCAAAACAGGTGCACAAATGCAGGTTATAATGTTAAAGAAGACACTTGGTACATAAATTCAGAAAATTCAGGCCTAGACAAAGACGCATTATTTTCTGTTGATGATTTAAACAAAACATATTCATTCATCCATATAGCAGATGGCGACGAAGTCTACATAAACGGTAAACATATTGATAAATCAGAAATCAAACAGACTTCATACGAAGAGATAGAAGCAAAACTTGCTGAATTATAAGAACTTGTAAAACGATATTCAGTGAGCTAAAATAAAATCAAGGAGATTTTTAATTGCCTCTGTAGCTCAGCTGGATAGAGCGGTTCCGTCCTAAGGAAATTGTCGTAGGTTCGACTCCTATCAGGGGCATTTTTATTTTAAAAACTCAAATGTCTTTTGGACTAAGTTTTTAGCTGCTGCAATTTTTTCTTGCTCAGTTAAAGACTCTCGCACAATTTTTCTAGCGTAAGAGCCAACTCCAACACCATTAACATCAACATTACATATTTTTGCAAGCTCAGCTGATTTTGAATTTGTGCCACCTGCAAGAGTTATATAAACTGGCAAGTTTTGTTCTCTTATTAATTGAGCAAATGAAACTGTCTGAAGAGTTGAAGAGAAGGTATCATCTCCTCCTGAAATTGACTTTCCATCCGCTTGAATTATTGTTGTATAAGGCTTTCTATCTTTTAACAACCTTTTTAGAAGTTCAAGCAGCTTTTTATCATTAAACAAATTTCTACTAATCGAAACACTTACTATAAAAGAATCAGGGACTATATCATTTAACAGTTTCCATCTTGAGATTATTTGATCAATATCACTTATACCAATATGATATTCAACAGAATCAAGCCCCAAATCAATAAGCGAAGGAAGAGTCTCAACATAATTCTGTTCAAGATACTCAAATTCAATTGCATTATTTTGGCAAACATCAAAGCATTTTTTGCATCCAACACACATTTTAGTTAAGACTTTAAAGTCTTTGATTGCGCCTTGAGGGCAAACCTTTTCGCAAAGTCCGCATTTACTGCAATTGCCATTGATTATTGCTTTTGAAATATGAATATCTTCTTCTGTTGCAACGCTTGTACACAAATATATCCCAGATTTGCCTGACATTTTGATACCTGATTTCACAGCGGTCATAACTTCTTTATCAGCTGAAAAATCAAACAAATTTGCACCTGCAAGCGAATAAATATAAGAAAGCTCTTCTATTTCTTCTAAGTTTTGATTAGAAGCACCTAAAATAAGTTTAAAACATCTATGTTCATCTAAAATTTCACTCAACATACCAAGATATTATCATAAATAAGGATACTGATTATACTAATCATAATAAACAAAATGTTATAAAACATTGAACAAAAGCAACAATTATTGTATTATTTAGTAATAATAGAAAGAGGGTCATAAAAATGAAAACTCAATTTAAATTCTTAGCAGTTAGCGTATGTTCATTAGCTATAGGTCTATCATTAAGCAACTTTGCAACATCTG
>JAEZIX010000036.1 GCA_023415935.1 Cyanobacteria bacterium OH_CDB_20
CCACAGCAGCAACAGGAATGGTTGCACAGCAAAATAACCTTGATGTAGTGGCAAACAACATAGCAAACGTAAATACATCAGGCTACAAAAAGGTAAGAGCTGAATTTCAAGACCTTTTATCAACAGCAGTTAAAACACCAGGTGCAATGATGAACCAGGGTACATTTCAACCTGTTGGTGTTGAAATCGGATTAGGTGTTAAAACTTCTGCAACAACAAGAGTTTTCACAGAAGGCGTCCTTGCACAAACAGGAAGCCAATATGATGTTGCAATCGAAGGCGACGGGTTTTTTCAGGTAATGCAAGCAGATGGAACAATTGCATATACCAGAGACGGTTCTTTTAAAGTTGACGGAATGGGTCAATTATGCACGACTGACGGGCTTTTAATCCAGCCTCAAATCACAATTCCACAAAACACAAAAGAAGTAAGTATAACCCCTGACGGAAACGTATCTGTAACAGTTGGTACAGACTCAGCCCAAAATATTGTTGGACAATTCCAGCTTGTAAGGTTCCAAAACCCATCAGGCTTACTTGCTGTTGGACACAACTTATTTACAGAAACTCCGGCATCAGGTACTCCAATTCAAGGAACACCTGGACAAGACGGATACGGCTTGCTTCAACAATCATACTTAGAAGGTTCTAACGTACAAATCGTAGATGAACTTATCAATCTAATCAAAGCAGAAAGAGCTTTTGAATCCAATTCTAAGATTGTAACCGCTTCATCAGATATTTTAAGGACCACAAACCAAATGGTTTAGGATAAATAAAAAATGAAAAAACTTCTTTTAGCAATACTTTTAATATTTTTATTTAACGCAGGAACAAGAGTTCAGGCTCAGATTATTGACGCCCAAACCCTTGAAGAACTTGTTGTTGAAGCTCAAACTAAAGATCTTATATCTAAAGGGCATAAAGAAGTTGAAGTTAAAGTTATAAATGTTCCTTTCAGTACAGTAAAACTGGATGACGGCAAAATAACTTTAAAAATAAATTCAAATCAAGCTGATTTAAACAGCAGAGAATACAAAAAAGTAGATATTTATGTAAATGGCGCGTACCAACGTTCTGTGGGCATGCCTGTTGAAGTAAAAGTCTATGAAACAATAATGGTTGCAAGAGACACAATATTCAAAGATGCTATGCTTACTTCAAAAAACATTGAATACAAGAAATGCAATATTGCGACCGTTATGCAAAAACCGCTATATAAGAGCGATCAAAGCCAAGAGATGATTGCGACAAAGGTATATAGACCAGGAGAAATCATTGACAAAAGATTTTGCAAAATCAAACCTGACATAGTCAGAAATGCAAATGTAACAGTGGTTTTCAAAACATCAAATGACATGTCAATCTGCGTTGACGGCATTGCTATTTCAGAAGGAAATATAGGCGGGATGGTAAGCGTTGAGAACAAAACTTACAAGAAAGTTTACATGGGTAAAGTAATAGGTACTAATAAGATTTTAGTTGAAATATAGAGGACAAGATGAAAAAGAATAACATAGCACTAATAATATTAACTCTGCTACTTTTTTCACAAGCAGGATTTTGCGAATCGCTATTTATGATGGGTGCAAATCAAACATACTATGCAGAGCCAAAATCACTCTATGCCAGTGTAAGAGCAAGGACAGTAGGTGATTTGATTACAATTGTTATGGAAGAAAATATTTCACTTATTGACAATCTAAAATACGATTCTGCGCGTTCTTCAAACACAGTGGACAATTTTACAACAATGATAAATACACTATTGCCGGGAAGACCGCTTAACAATAAATTCAACAACTTTGGCGGAAGCAACACTGTTGCGGGCAGCACAGGGAATACAAGAACAATGGCATTTAACGACTACGTAACCGTTCAAGTTGTACAAACACTGCCTAACGGAAACCTTATGGTTCAAGGTAAAAAGACAATCATGAACGCAAACGAAAAAACAGATTTGCTTATAAGTGGAATTGTTGATCCGAGATGGATAAACTATCAAGGAAGAATAAGCTCAAATAACGTTGCAAATCTTCAATTTGCCCTTAACGGAAAAGGTCAGACTTCAAGAGCCGGCAACGAAGGTATCATCAACAGAGTTGTTAAATACTTATTCTAAAAATACTAGAAGAGAGAAGAATATGAAAAAATTACTAAGCATAATACTAATAGGACTGATAATAGCAGGATTTACACCGCTTCAGGCTGATTCTGCATATGTCAGAATAAAAGATCTTACACATATTCAAGGTGTTCGCGACAATCAGTTGGTAGGCTACGGGATTGTAGTAGGCTTAAAGATGACAGGGGACAACTCTCGTTCAACCCAAATTACAAATCAAATGATGTTGCAAAACATGGGTACTATAATCGAACAATCAAACTACATCCAAAAAGGTTCATCTGCAGCGGTAATGGTAACTGCAACAGTACCTCCTTTTGCCAAAAACGGAGACAAAATTGATGTAACAGTATCAACAATGGCTGACGCAAAAAGTTTGGAAGGTGGAGTTCTTGTTCTTACACAACTAAGAGCACCAAACGGAGAAGTAATTGCAACAGCGCAAGGTCCTTTATCTGTTGGCGGAGCTTCTGCTGATGCAAACGGTTCAAGTAAAAGAACAGCAATAACAACCACAGGAAGAGTCCCACAAGGAGCAATTGTTGAGAGAGATATAAACACTCAAATAGGTGACGAAGACAGTATAACTCTTTGTCTTAACAAAACGGATTACACACTAACTGCAAGAATTGCACAAATAATATCAAGAACAGTTACAACCGCAAAAGCAGTTGACGGAAGCAGTATAAAAGTATTTGTACCAGCAACTTTCCAAGACGACAGAGTAAGTTTTCTTGCAATCATAGAAAATCTAACGGTAGATGCAACAAAAGACAAGGCAAAAGTTGTTATAAATGAAAGAACAGGAACAGTTGTAATAGGAAGCGAAGTGAAACTTATGCCGGCTGCTGTTGCCCACGGAAACATCACAGTAACGGTTTCAACAACGAATATGGTTTCACAGCCTGATTCATTCTCGGGAGGCTCAACAGTGGGCTTCTCACAAAGTAATATTGATATCGCAAAACAAGCAGGCAGCCTTGTAAATCTTAAAGAAAACAGTACTCTAAATGACCTTGTAAGGGCATTAAACGCAATCGGAGTTGCGCCTATTGACCTTATATCAATCCTTCAGGCTTTAAAAGAAGCAGGCAGTCTTCAAGCTGATATAGAAGTAATCTAAGGAATAAAAAAATGATAACACCATCAACAAGCCAATATATGATAGATACACAACCAACTTCTTCAGAAACAGAAGTCTACAACCAAATCAGAAGAGGCGGTGACAAAAAAGAACAATTAAAGAAGGTTTCTGCCGAATTTGAATCAATCTTCGTTACCAAAATGCTTTCTCTTATGGATCAAACGGTAGATAAAGAAGGCGGAGTCTTTGGTGGAGAAGGAAAATTCTTAAGCACATTCAAATCTTATATGTTCAATGAGATGGGCAGACAAATAGCAAAAAACCCAAGAACATCAATCGGTTTTGCCTCTCAAATATATAAACAAATGGAAAAGACAATACAAGGGTAACATAAATGGTAAGCAGTATAAATTCAGGAATAAGTCCAATACAACTTTTAAATGCAACAAATGCATTTAAAGCAATCGATAAAAAACCGGAAGAACTCCAAGAAGAAATCTCTGAAGGCGTTAACCTCAACGACAACAACAATTTGTTGACTGAAATTGATGCTAAAGATGTAAGAAAATATGCCTCAATGATGGGAGAAAACAGCATTTCAGATGATGATATAAAATACGGTTTGACTTATGGCAGAAGCATTATTGCGGATTGGGTAGTTTAAAACTTTTAAGGAAAATTTATGAATAATTCATATCAAATGTTAGAAAATAATTTAAATCGGGAAATAACTCTTTATGAGGAGCTATCGATTTTATATGAAGAAAAACGAAAACTCCTTATAAACAACGTACCGGAAGAGCTTGAGTCGGTTGATACAAAAGTTATTAACAAATCTCAAGAAATCAAAACAGCAATAGAAGAACGATTACGGATAATCTCAGAAATTAAAACGACAACGGACTGTTTATCTGATATAATACAGGAATGTGCAAAAACTGATCAAGCACAGGCAAACGTGCTTGAAGAAAAAAGAACACAGATAAACAGAATTGTAAAAAAACTGCAAAAGCAGGACAAAACGAATATCGAGCTTACTAAACACGGGCTTAAAGTTTCAAACAAGATAATGCAAATTATCTTAAATACTGCAATAGCAGCAAACGCTGAATATGACAAAACGGGCAAAGCTATCTCCCAAAACGATATGCAAATGTCATCAATAAGCAAGGAAGCATAACAAGAACAAGGATAAGGATTATAAAATGACACTAGGTGCTAGTTTCAATACAGCTGTACAGGCTTTAATAGTTAACCAAACTGCTTTAGGAGTAGTTAGCAACAACATTGCTAACATGAATACTCAAGGTTATTCTAAACAAAGAGTTAATCTTGAACAAGCAGGTTATGTAACAACCGGGAGCGCAAATGGACTGCTAAATATAGGGACCGGCGTTTCAATAAGTAATATACAACGATATCGTGAAAGCTATCTGGATGAAGATTTCAGAAATCAATCTTCAAGCAGCAGTTTTTATAACGAACTAAGCAACATGGCTTCAACAATTGAAAATACCCTAAACGAGATTGAAGATGATGGACTTCAAAATGCTTATTCAAGCTTTTACAACTCTTTATCTAAATTAAGTTCAAATCCTTCAAGTGCAACTTATAGAATGGATTTTGTCCAAAAAGCAGAAGATTTATGTAAAAAATTTAACACCTCATACAGCACTCTTGAAAAAGCAAGAAAAGACACTGTAGGAGACATTAATGACCCAGCAAGCATAGATGAAAGTAAAGTTGCAACAAATTTAGATATAGTAAATGAGAAGTTAAAAAACCTTCAAGCGCTTAATGAAAAAATAGCTACTTCAACCAGCTTAGATGGGAATACTGCAAGTTCTTTACTTGATAAAAGAGATTCTCTGCTTGATGAATTATCAGAATATATCCCTATCGAGACAACAACAAATCCAACCAGCCACTTTGTTTCAGTTTCGATGAATGGTATTTCACTTATAGATGCAACAGGCTTAAAACAATTTGACGTGGCAATGGGTGATATTAATAATCCTACAACAGTTCAGGTTAAAGACGCTAATGGAAATGTTGTTGTCGCAAATGCTAATTCACAAATTGACTCAGGAAAAATTGGCGCATACCTGCAAATGGGTGGTGGCTCTACCACTGAGTTGACTTATAAATCAATGATGGACAGATTAAACACATTGGCTTCAGAATTTGCAGACACGATGAACACAATACAAACATATGACGATGGCACTAATCAGGCAATGGCAATAGGAACAGACCCTGTAACAGGAGACCAAATCTTAAGCGATTACGGCGGATTACCAAATCTATTCACGGATGCCAGTGGAACAACTGCAACAACGGTTACTGCTGGAAACATTCGCGTAAGTGATGAAATAAAACAGGACTATTGGAAAATTGCAGCAGCAAGAGTAGATACAACAACTGATGCAGATGCTGACGGAACGCCTGATTATGACCCGCGCTCAATAGGTAACGCTGAGAACGCAAAACTTTTCTCTGCAACAAGAAGCGAAAAGATATTAGGATTAGGCAGCCAAACAATGGAAAATTATCTAAACGCAACTGTTTCAGAAATGGGCATAAAAGTTGATGGAATAGCAAGCAATGCTGAAACCCAAAATGTTGTGTATACAAGCTCAGAATCAAGAAGACAGTCTGCAATAGGTGTTAACCTTGATGAAGAGTTAGCTGATATGATTAAATATCAAAGAGCTTATGAAGCATCAGCAAGAGTTTTCAACGTAACAAACCAAATACTTCAAACACTGGTTTCACTAGGAAGTTAATGAGGATTAAAAAATGATAAGAACAACAACAATGGGCTCACAAAATCAACTAATGGCATATATTGCAGATAACCAGGCTGCGTATGTAAAAGCTCAAATGCAAATATCTTCTCAGAGTAAAATTTCAAAACCTTCTGATAACATATCAGATGCTTCTGAAATCATTAATATAAATAAAGACCAAGCCAATATTAAAAATTATTTGGACAATATTTCAACAGCAAAAGTCCAAACCAACCTCATTGATACTGTCTTCGGGCAAGCAATTTCAAACCTTCAAGATGTTAATGATTATGCAATTCAAGCCTCAAACAGCATTTATTCAACCGAACAGCTCAGCGCTATAAAATCCAGTGTTGATCAGATAACTTCAGGTATGATCGACCTTGCAAATACAAGTTACAACGGACAATATATTTTCTCAGGCAGCAATACAGCCACAAAACCTTATACTGCAGCTGCTGATGGTTCAGTTGTCTACGACGGTTCATCTTCGGCTATCGATGACACAAGAACCCTAGAAATATATGATGGAGAGTACATTCAACTTAACGTAAACGGTGACAGCGTCTTTGGCTCGTATGTACCGCCTGTAGTAGATGTAGACGGAAACATAACAACTCCTTCTTCTGGAAGCGGTGCATTCAAAGCACTGGGAGACTTGAGCTTTGCACTTGGACAAGACCCGCCTGATTACGAATCTATAAGAGGCTGTCTTTCTACACTAGAAGATTCAATTGATCAGGTTAATTTAAAACGCACAGAAGTAGCCGGTTATGGCGGCCAAAGGCTTGAATTAACTCAAAGCTATCTTGAAAATACAAACTTAAATTTAACAGAACAAAAATCAAATCTTAAGGATCTTGATATGACTGAAGCTGCTACAGATTTAATGAATAAATATTATTCATATCAGGCATCTATGCAAGCTACAGCTCAAGGTCTAAGTCTTTCATTGCTAAATTATATTTAAACATCTTTAAGCAATGCATTAAAAATACAATAATAAAAACTTACCATTTTATAGAGGCATTGCCTCTTTTTTATTTGAAAAAATTTTGATATGATGTACTTATGTTTAATAAAAATATAGAGGCATTAAGGGAGTTCAATCCGGAGTTAGCAGAGAGTCTGTTAAAAACATCTCTTGAAAAAGCACAAGAAATTGTATCTGCAAATCAGGCAAATTCAGGAGAGCCAATAATTGCATACAAAGAACACTACCTTGATGATATAAATAAACCTTTTGAAACTGCAAAAAGTATTGTTTTAAAACAATCTCCAGCCAATTTGAAGCGAAATGACCTAATAATAATATATGGAATTGGGTTAGGTTATCTATTTAAAAGAGCTTTCTCTGAGAGTGATTCAAAAATTGTAATCTTTGAACCCTACATTGAAGTCTTGAGATTTGTTCTAGAGTACGTTGATTTCTCAAACGAACTAAAACAAAAAAGAGTTAGATTATTTAACAACGAAGACGATTTTGCAAAATACATAGAATCAACATACATAAGAAATGACAAAATAGAACTTATCTATAATCCTAGCTATATTAGCTTTTGCGCAAATGAAATTGTAAAATTCGGCGAGAGAATAATTAAAGTCTGCGAAAGCAAAAATAATGACATAAATACAATAAAAAAACAGGGTAAATATTGGACTCACCTTACATTAGTAAATGCACTGATTTCGACTAATTCAAGACCTCTTTCTGTTTTAAAAGGACTGTTTAAGGACAAAAATGCACTGATTTTAGCTGCAGGACCTTCTTTGAATGACAACATTGAAGAAATTAAAAACCATAGAGACGACTTTGTAATATTTGCGGTAAACAAAAGTTTCAGTTTTCTAGTTGAAAACTCAATTATCCCTGATTTTGTAGTAATTGCAGACAGCTACATATCAGACACAATAGATATTATAAACACGATGGATAAAAAACCTTATCTGATAAATACAAACCAATCAGATTACCGCTCTTACAACAAAAAAGATACTGAAATATTTATTTATTACCTTCAAAATACACTTTACGCGCAGTTATTAAACTCTAAGTTCCCTGAAGTTATTGATCTATATGACATAGCAGGAACTTCTGTTTCAGAGTGCTACTTTAGCGCAGTTGAAATGGGTTTTAAAAACATTGTTTTTGCAGGTCTTGATTTAGCAATGAAAGACAATGTTGCTTATGCAACAGGTGAAGCAATTGACATAACGAGTGAAAATCAAGAAGTTACAATATCAAAACAGAAAAAAAGCATTGTAAAAGTTAAATCTATTACAGGGCAAGATATTTATACGAGGGATGATTACAAAATATTCATTGACCAGCTGTCTGAAATTTTTTCAAAAGACAAAGAACATTCTCTTTATAACATAAGTTCTTTTGGCGCATTTATTGAAGGAATGACATACAAACCACTAAACGAAATTCCTCTAGAAAAAAACAATAGCAGAGAGAATCTGGCAAAAATTCCTGAAATAAGGCAAAACACAAAAGAAACATGGGATAAAATATATAGATTTCAAATTGAATTCTTAAGAAAAACAAAATCAGACTTAATAAATTTTTCAAGCGCTTTTAAAACATTAATTGAAAAATCCGCAAAAACCAATATTGGAACCCCTTCTGCAGAAATAAGAAAGCTCAAAGATGAAGAAATAAAACTTATGAAAGAACTTGCAAACCATGTGATTTTTTCAACCTTTTTTCAATTTGAAATATTAAAATATATTGAACAAAATGAAAATAACAAAAACAATATAAACCCTGTATTATGTAAAGAAATCACCAACGATATATCAGAACAATTATACAAATTAATTGAATGGTACAATAGGTGGATTAAAAATCCTTGACAAAATCGAAAAAATAAGGAATAATGATAACTGTTATTAATTTTGAAGTGTCATGAATTATTCTAAACAAAGAGAAATAATATTAAATACATTAAAAGAAAATGTAGTTCATCCTAGTGCTGAATACATTTACAATGCACTCAAAAAAGATAACCCTAAGATAAGTCTGGCAACAGTATACCGTAATCTTAACAAGCTAGCGGAACTAGGCGAAATTAAAAAAATTGAAGGTCTTGAATCGTCTGATCATTTTGACCACAATACACATGAGCACAACCATTTTATCTGCACTAAATGCGGCAAGATATATGATGTTTCAGCTGAAATTGCATCTAATTTAATAGAAAACGCCAAGAGAGAAATGGGATTTGAAATAACTCATTATGAAATTGCGTTAAAAGGTATTTGCAAAGATTGCATTGAATAAAAAGAGCGATTATATGCGTACTTAAAACTCTCTATTTAAGTGTTTTTACATATGTTTACAAAAAGAGCAATTTTATCTTTCAGCTGTTTTTAAAACTTCAGAAATGAGGTATGTAATATGTTTCAAAATATTGGCAATATTTCTTACATAACAGGTGACAAGGGAATCTACGACAAAAAGGTCGAAAATTCTTCTGTAAGATATGGAAGAAATTCAATGCGAAATTACGATTCTTACATTAGAGAATTCGCAAAACCATTGCCAAAAGTACCTCTTGAAGAAATAAAAGAATTATCAGACTTAAAATTTACTCCTGAAGACAACGCTAAGTTTGATAGCAATATGAAAAAAATAGGCACAGAACTCAGTAAAACCGATAAATACCTCAAAACAATGCCTATGGTTGATTTCAAGCACACATATATGCCCGGCAAAGTCGATTATAAAAATATAAATAAAATGGCGCTTTTAGGTGCTTCTTTTGAAGAACTCGGCAAAAAAGTTTCAGTAAGCGTAAAAGAAATGACAGCAAAAATACAAAGTCAATTTGGCACTTTATTTACAGCAAGAGCCTTTGACTTAAATAATGATGGTCAAATAGACATATCAGAAAACGCAACCGCAATTCTTATGGAAGATATGTTAAGCACAGACCCTGATAGTCTCGATGCAAGAAATATCAACGGTGAAATAACAAATAAAGGACACGGCAAATTCATAAATTATTTAACAACAAGCTCTGTTGAAACGACAAAAGAACAAGGAACAAAACTCCACAAATTATTCGGATTAGGAGAAGCTCAAGAAGAATTCATACAAAATCCGAACAATATGATTTAAACCAGCCTATAATAAATAGGGCGATATTCATAAATAAAAAACAATGTTTCAAAAGGACATTGTTTTTTTATTAACAAAATTTCTAAAATGTATACATGCCTGCCCAAGTTATATTAGAATAAATCTATGAAAAGAATAGTTCAGTTATCAAAGAATCTTGTAAACCAGATAGCGGCTGGGGAAGTAATAGAGCGTCCTGCTTCGATTGTAAAAGAGCTTGTTGAAAATTCAATAGACGCAGGCTCAAATAGAATTGAGATTTCTGTTGCAAACGAATGCCGTGACATAAGAATAGCAGATAACGGCTCAGGTATTCATCCTGACGATATCGAGCTTGCTTTTTCAAAACACGCAACAAGCAAGATTAAAGAAGAAAAAGATCTCTGGAATATTAATACCCTTGGATTTAGGGGGGAAGCGCTTGCAAGTATCATATCTATTGCCAAAGTAACCTGCACAACAAGACCAAAGGATTTTGAATACGGAACTAAAGTTACTTCGCAAAACTCTGAAATAACAAAAACAAAAACAGGCTGCGATTACGGAACAATAATGGAAGTCAACGATATTTTCTTCAACCAGCCTGCCAGACTTAAGTTCTTGAAAAGCAGCAAAACAGAATTTTCTTATATCCAAGAGCTTGTTCAAGGGATGGCGATATCACATCCTGAGATTTCTTTCACATTAAAAAATAACGGCCAAGAGGTAATTAAAACAACTCAAAACGCTGACCTTTTAACAAGAATTACAGAAATATATTCATCAAGTTTTATAGACTATTTAAAACCCCTATCTAAAACCGATGACATTTCAAACATAAAAATTACAGGCTATACAAGTATTCCAAGCTATACACGCTCAAGCAAAAAAGCAATTTACACCTTTGTAAATTCAAGGCTCATAAAATGCCCGGTAATACTAAAATCAATAGATATGGCCTATAAAAACATGATGCCTCAGGGCAAATACCCGTTTGTCGTGCTTAATCTTGAAATAAATCCTGAAGATATAGATGTAAACGCTCATCCGACAAAAAGGGAAATAAGGTACAGAAACCCTAATCAGATTTTTAACTTTGTGCAAAGTGCTGTAACCCTTGCTTTAAGTAACCTTCAAGCACACGAAATAAATCAAAATAGAGCAGAAAGCTTTTCATTGCCTTTTGCAAAAATACAAGAAGAGGACAAAGATACTGTATTTGTTTCAAGCAATATAAAAGAGCAGCAGAATCTTCCTTCTTTTTCTGATATAGCAAGACAAGAAAGCCCAAAATACTCTTCCAATACCTTAACCGAAATATTTAAAGCTCCACAAAAAGATGAAAAAGAAGAACAATCTGACAAGATTATAGGGCAATATTACAACACCTATATATTAATCGAAACGAGAGACGGTTTGGAGCTCGTTGACCAGCATATTGCAGATGAAAGATACATTTATGAGAAACTCAAAAACTCAACCGAAATTGCCTCACAAATGCTTCTTATTTCAGATGTTATAAACCTCGAACCGAGTGAAGTGGAACTTCTAGAAGAACACAAAGAAAAACTTATTCACTTTGGCTACCAAATCGAGAAGATTTCTGATTCTCAGGTCATATTTAAAAAAATACCTCAAATGCTGTCAAACGTTGACCCTAAAGAAATAATTTCAGATCTTCTTGAAAATATTAAAGGTGATTTGAACACTTTAGAAGAAAAGATTTTAATAACAACCTCTTGTAAAGCAGCTGTCAAAGCAGGCGAAAGACTAACAATGTGGCAAATGGAAGAACTTATAAGAAAATGGCGAAAAACTGAGACTCCATACACATGCCCGCACGGAAGACCTATTACAAAGACAATATCTTTAAAAGAAATAGCTTCTTTTTTTCACAGGAATGCATAAAAAAACTTCCTTAAACACTTAGTTAAGGAAGAAAAATTAGTAAAAGAGACATCACCAAAATTATGTCACATGGTTTCTTAAAAATCCAAAAAATGGTAATAAAAATTAACAAATACATCAAATAGACTTGTCATAATTTCAAATAATAAGTATACTAGATACACTTATTACATTTTAGAAAATAAAAACGTGTTGAAGTTTGCTCAAGAGAAGTTAATAAATATCTACTTAACCATACTCGTCCTGATTAAGGCGATTGCCGTGAGATATTTTCTGCTGCCTGCAGTGATTATTGTAAAAGAATATTAATTTTCACTCCAAAAAAGGCAATTTTTTTTCTTGATAGATATTATTTAAAAGGACGTATGGGACAGGAATTTTTATGCAAATAACGAACAATGTAAATCAAACACCCCGAAACATCAATAAAAGACCAAATTTTAAGGGTAATTTTATAGTCAGCACAATGGACGCAATGGAACGCGGAGGCTTATTCGCTTCATTTACTGTTCAAGATATGCTTGGAACTAATATACCAAGACCTATTATGGGCTTACGACGAAATAAGAAAGAAAACCAAGGAAAAAAGAACACAACTTTTGCTCTTAAAGAAACGATTAGAGAATTTACAACAGGGCCAAGCATGTTCTTAATCCCTGGAGCAATGCTTTTCGGAGCAAGTAAAATCGTAGGTAACGCAGTTCACGTACCTGAAAAATACATCAATGGTCTTGGCGAAATATTCAAAAATACAATAAATGAAACAAATTTAAGTGATAAAGCTGCATTAAAGAAAGAATATTATCAAAATATATTCAAGAATATATTAACAACTTCAACCGGCAGAGCTGATATCGATTTTGCACAAGAAGCAGAAGAATTTGCAACAGATATTATAGCACTTGAAGGAAAACAACATAAAAACCCTATCCAAAAAATGGCTGGAAAACCACTTAAAGGCAGCTATGAAGATGCTTTCTCTGCTATACAAGATAAATTTGTAGGCTTGATGAAAAAATATGTAACTAAAACGGATGCTGATTTTACAGCAGCTACAATTGATACGATTGGCGAAACTTCTTTCGATAGAACTGTAAAACATATGGTAAACTACGGCGATGATGCATTAAAACATATGAAATCAGATACAGTCTTAGATTCAGCAAAAAAATTCATTGATAACTTCAATGTTAAAAGAGTTGTTACAAGATTTGGATTAAATGCTGCTATGGCAACAGCGGTAATCGCTTTCCTTGCTTATATTCCAAAACTTTATAATATTTCAAAAGAAAACCCAGGTTTGGCAGGATTAGAAGTCAAAAACGCTCCTACTGATGATCAAACAAAAAAACCGGAAGGAGAAACAAAATAATGAGACTTCAAAGCGTAAATTCATATACAAATAAACAATCTTCTCCAAATTTCGGTTCTGCAGCTAGTTTAGCAGGTAAAATTCTTAATGAAAGCTCTACAATAGGAAAACTTGCAAAAAACATTAATTATGACGGACTTGATATGTCATTTCCTGTAATGATTGCTGCAATGTTAGGCGGCGTACTTGTTCCAAGGTTAATCCAAGCGCAAGACAAATACGACAGACAAGAAATCTTAAGAAGAGATATAACTTCTGAAGGTACAATCGTTTTCGGTGCTGCTGCATTGAGCAAATTGTTCTTGAAACAAAATGAGAAAAAATCAGGTTTCGTATTAATGAAAAAACCTGAAAACTTTGCAAATAAAAACAAATTCCAAAAATTTATGGATTATTTTATGCCAACAAGCACACTTAGTCCTGCTAACAGTGGCCAAATAATCTCAAGATATAGCAATATTGATGCTCCTGAAGATGGAAAAGGAATTCTTCACTTCTGCGATTACATCACTGATAACGGCGGAAATTTAAATAAATTATTCCACAGAACTGATGCTACAAAAGAAATTCTATCTGATATCTGTGGCAGCGCTGAAACATTTAAACAAGCAGATGATAGATCAATAAGATCTTATATTGCAAAAGCAATGGAAGAAGCACCTGAAAAAATCAGCAAGTTATATGCTCAATTCAAAGGTGACAATAATGAATTTGTAAAACAAGCAAAAGCAATGAACAGCAAATTCAAATTCTTATCAATATTTGTAGTAATACCACTACTTCTAGGTTTCGGGCTTCCTGCAATGAACGAAGCGCTAACTAAAAAGAAATATAAGAAAGAACATGAGCAAAATAATACAGCAACAGTAGCTGTTGAAGGTGCAACAACTCAAGCAACAGCTAGCCAAGCTCCTGCTACTACACCTGCTAACAATACTTATCAAACATATAAAAATCCTTACTTTATGGCAATTCCACAACAAGAAAACAGTAAGACAAAGAAAATATTTGATAAGATTACATCAAGATAATTTTTCAGTTATATAAAATTAATTATTACATATAGGTGCTATATGTGTTAATATTAATGTGTGATAAGAACGAAATTAAGGAGAGGGAAAATGGCAGAACAAGATTTTGTTTTCATGGACGGCAAGTACGTAAAAATGGCGGATGCAACAATTCCTGTCAGAAACCATGCTTTTTTGTATGGTACATCTGTTTTTGAAGGAATTAGAGCATATTACAATAAAGAAGAAGACCAAATGTATGCTTTTAGAGTAAAAGAGCATATGGAACGTATGCTGAGAAGCGGCAAAATCATGCGCATGGGCTGCAAATACACTGCTGACGAACTATGTGCTATTGCAAAAGAACTCTTAAAAAAGAATAACTATAGACAAGATGCATATTTAAGACCACAAATCTACAAAAGCGCATTAAAAATCGGACCGGGTCTATTAGACAACCCTGATTCATTATTAATGTTCACAATCCCTCTTGGTGATTATGTTGACACAAGCAAAGGTTTAAGAGTTTGTGTTTCAAGCTGGAGAAGATCTGATGATAACGCAATTCCTCCAAGAGCAAAGGTATCAGGTTGCTACGCAAATACTGCATTAATCGTTACCGATGCAAAAGAATCAGGCTTTGATGATGCAATTGTACTTTCTGCCGATGGACACGTCACAGAAGGTTCTGCTATGAACTTGTTCTTGGTTCAAAACGGCAAACTAGTAACTTCACAAAAAACAGACAATATATTAGTCGGTATAACAAGAAATACAATTATGGAGCTTGCAAAAGATATCGGCATAGAAACAGAAGAAAGAGTAATAGACAGAACCGAACTTTATATCTCAGATGAAGCATTCTACTGCGGAACTGGCGCTCAAGTCAGCCCTATTGTAGAAATTGATCACAGAAAACTTGGCGACGGAAAAGTTGGCCCTATTGCAACAGAATTACAAAAATTGTATTTTGAAGTTGTAAAAGGAAAAGTTGATAAATATAAAAAATGGTGTATGCCTATTTATGATTGATTTTCTAGGATTATGTATTCAGAATCTTATAACCACTATCAAATACATATTTGATAGAAATGTCAGATTCAGTTCTGTAATCAGTAAAGCTGCAATGATTAGTTATGACTCGCTGCCAATAGCACTTATTATAGTGTTTATTGCAGCAGTCGTAATAGCATTGCAGGTATCTAAACAATTTTTAATGAGCGGAGCAGAAAATTACGTAGGAGGATTTCTTGCAATCGCTTTGATTAGAGAAATTGCGCCAGGCTTTGCAGCACTTGCAATTTCAGCAAGGGCGGGAACCGCAATCAGTGCAGAAATTGCAAATATGAAAGTAACCTCTCAAGTCGACGCAATAAAAACATTAAAAGTTAACCCCGTTGGATATTATTTTGCGCCAAGGCTAATTGCAGCTGCCATAACCGTACCAATGGTTGTAATTTTGGCAGAACTTTTCGGTATTTTAGGCGGAATGATAGTCTCTTTTTATACAATAGGGCTTCACCCGAACAGATACATGAACTCCGTTTGGTTGTGGATAAATACAAAAGATATCTACATAAGCATATTTAAAGGCGCACTTTTTGGAATGATTATAACAATAGTTTGTGCAACACAAGGCTATGAAACAGAAGGCGGAGCAAAAAATGTGGGAATATCAACAACACAAGCTGCAATCAAAGCAACCGTTTATCTTCTTGTTGCTGATTTAATTGTAACCCTTCTCTTTTATTTTAACTTACCTCAATAAGCCCGCAAGACGCTTAAATTCTTCTGGTCTTTGTGATTTTTGAAGGGCGTCATCCAATGAAATTTTCTTTTGAAGAAATAACTCTTTTAATGCACTCTCAAGAGTTTGCATTCCAAGCTGGCTTCCTGTTTGAATCATAGAATACATTTGAGCAGTTTTGCCTTCTCTAATAAGATTGGCAATAGCTGAGTTAACAACCATAACCTCTTGCGCCATAACTCTACCCTTCTTGCTGATTCCATCTTCGCCAAGAAGAGGAAGTAAAGTTTGGGAGAATACCGCAAGCAAAGTATTTGAAAGCTGAATTCTTATCTGTTGTTGCTGTGCCTCAGGGAATACGTCAATTATACGGTCAATCGTCTGACTTGCAGAAGATGTATGCAAAGTTCCCATAACAAGGTGGCCTGTTTCTGCTGCGGTTATTGCAAGACCGATAGTCTCAATATCACGCATCTCACCTACAAGTATGATATCTGGATCTTCACGTAAAGCTGATTTTAAAGCGTTTGAGAAAGATTTTGTATCTTGCCCCAGCTCACGTTGATGCACTATACTTTTCTTTGATGTATGAACATACTCAATCGGATCTTCGATAATAAGTATATGCTCTGCACGGGTTTCATTAATATAATCAATCATTGCAGCAAGTGTGGTTGATTTACCTGAACCGGTAGGTCCTGTAACAAGTATCAATCCTCTTGGTTTTTCTGTGATTTTTCTTACAATCATCGGTAATCCCAAATCGTTGAATGAAGGAACTCTGCTGTTAATAAGCCTGAAAGCTGCAGCATAATTACCTTTATCACGATAAATATTAACCCTGAATCGTCCCAATGATTTAATCCCGTAACTGAAGTCTAATTCCCAGGTTTGTTCTAGAATTCTTCTTTGTTCGTTAGAAAGCATAGGAAAAAGCAAACGTTCAACGGCTTCTGATGTCAAATCGGGCATCTCGGTTCTAATTAGTCTTCCATCAATTCTTACAACCGGTGGCAAATTACTTGAAAGATGGAGGTCACTTGCTCCTCTTTTAACAGCCATCTCCAATAAATCTTCAATTAACATAAAACTCCACTCGGTTAATTAATCACCAAAACAATTAACAAATTATTTATTTATAATAATACCTTCTTGTTTAGTTTTATTCAAGCTCTTTTTATCTTTTGATTTTTTCCAGAAGTAATAAACAGGCAAACCGGCAAGAGTAATCAAAAGACCTGGCAATGTATATGCTGGTTTATAAACAGTTAAACAACCAACTATATAAACCAATGAAGCGATAAACAATATAGGTAAAATATTATTAACCCTTAAGATTTTAGGTGCATCAGGAAATTTCTTTCTGTATATGAAGATACCAAAAGTAGTTATCGCATAGAAAATCAAGTTAATATAAATAACGAAGTCAAGCATCGCACTATAATCACCAACGAAAAGCACTAAAGCGCAAATCCATAGACCTTGTGACCAAAGAGAATTAACAGGAACTTTTGTTCTTCTGTTTATAACTGCAAGATTTCTAAAGAAAAGTCTGTCTTTTGCCATTTTATAATATACACGAGAACCAGTAAGAATCATACCGTTAGCACATCCAAAAGATGAAATCATAAGAACAACAGCAATAAGCATTTCACCGATTTTACCAAACATTGCGCCCATAACAGAAGCTGCAACGATATCATCGTGAGCTGTTTTAATAGCATCTAGTGGAACTGTATAAACATAAACCGCATTAATAAGCAAATAAAGGATTACAACAAGTCCAACACCGTATACCATTGCTTTTGGTATATTTTTCTCAGGTTCTTTAATTTCACCGGCAATAAAAGTAAGGTTATTCCAAGTAATAGCAGCAAATAATGCCCCTACGGTCGCTGTTGCAATTAAATGCATATCATTTAAATGTATTGCCATACAACCTTTAGGGAAGTTTGCATGAATTACATCCCAATTAAGTCCAAAGAATATACCGCAGACGATAATAGCAATTAAAGATATTATTTTTGTGACAGTAAATAAATTTTGAGTAATAACTCCGTATTCAACACCTCTTGAGTTGACGTAAGTTAAAAATATACAAACAAATATTGCGCAAACCTGCTGAACACTGATATGGAAATCACCGCCCCAAGGAAGTGCAAACGAAACCAGATAAATCGAGTTGCTTATATAAGGAATCAAAATGCCCATAAATTTAGCAAATGCTAAACAGATTGCAGCAATTGAACCTGTTTGAATTACAAGGAATAATGTCCAACCATAGGAAAATGCTGTGATGTCATTATATATCTTTTTAAGATACATATACTGGCCGCCTTCATCTGTAATATTGGCAGCAAGTTCACCATAAGCAAGAGCTCCAACAAGAGAAACCAAACCTGCTACAAGCCACACAATAAGTAAAAGCCATGCCGAATTCACAATTCTCGCAGTCTCAGCTGAAACCAGAAAAATTCCGCAGCCGATCATATTTCCAGCCACCATTGAAATTGAATCTTGGAGGCTTAAAGTTCTTCTCAAATCATTGCTCATAAATACACATTCCTATAATTTATCAATAAGGGGGCTAGTTCCCTTATAAAGTAGAACCCTCTCTTTAATTCCAAAAAGGAGGAGGTGGGATTCGAACCCACGGTACGCTCGTCACGTACGACGGTTTTCAAGACCGCTCCGATAAACCGCTCTGGCACTCCTCCATGGAGTAACCTTATTTTAATAAAAAAGATTTTAATTGTAAATAGCATAAAAAATATTTTCTAATAATTCTTATAATAACAAAGACTCTCTTTGCCCTCATAATGCCGATAGATTACACTGTTATAGTATATATTTATTTTTGAATTCATATTATAATTGTTTATCAACTTGCAGGAGGAAAAAGCATGTACGATAAAATTAAAGACTTTCAGTTAAGTATTTTGGCCTTAATATTAGGACTTTCAGTTATTGTGAGTGCTTGTGTAATCACTAAAAACATAGGAAAAGACGGGATTTCGGTAACCGGAACCGCATATGAAGTTGTTAAATCAGACTCTGCAAGCTGGAAAATAGAGGTTTCTGCACAAGGAAAAACCAACGCGCAAGCCTACAGCAACCTTATTAAACAGATACCTGTCACCAAAAACTTTTTAATCTCAAATGGAATTAAACCAGAACAAATAGATTCTCAAACCGTAAACTCTTACCCTACATATAAGGTAGATTTAAAAACAGGATATACAACAAATCAGATTGACTTTTTCAACTATACTCAGATTATAAAAGTTAATTCAAACGATGTTGATAAAGTTAAAGAGCTTTCAAATCAAATTCAATCCCTTGTAAACAAAGGTGTTACACTTAATTCTTATGCTCCTGAATATGAATACTCAAAACTCGCAGAACTCAAAGTAAAATTGCTTCAAGAAGCAACGAAAGACTCTAAAGAAAGAGCAAAAGCCATGCTTAAAGCAAATAATAATCACGTTGGAAAAATTCTATCGGTTAGAATGGGTGTATTTCAAATAACACCTCCTGATTCAACATCAGTAAGCGACATGGGAATAAATGATTCATCGACAATAGATAAAAAAGTAACAGCTGTGGCTAACGTCTTTTATAGAATAAAATAGCGTTATCTGGCATACTTTATTGAAGCTGGCATATATTTAGCCATAAATGCACTGTACAAGCCTGTTCTGTTGTATGCGGACTCAACAGGTGCTTTTTCTTCGCCTTCAATAGGATTATCCTGAGCACTCATAACACTTCTATCTGTTGAAGACCTTACTTCACCCAACGAATTAAAATAAGACATAGTATTTTCCCATTAACTAACCTATAATATATAAAAAAATTTTAGAAAGAAAATTGCCCTTGTATCAAAAATCAGATAAAAATTCTATTAAAAGTTTATTTAATAATATCTATAAAATATACGATATTGCTAATAATATTATGTCTTTTGGGCTG
Source organism: Cyanobacteria bacterium OH_CDB_20 (assembly GCA_023415935.1). Classification (GTDB taxonomy): domain Bacteria; phylum Cyanobacteriota; class Vampirovibrionia; order Gastranaerophilales; family Gastranaerophilaceae; genus JAEZIX01. Next base: position 20,113 of record JAEZIX010000036.1, read on the forward strand.
CAATTAACAATAAAAAAGCAAGCTGTTCAAAATCTTTCAAATTATTTAAAAACTTTTAACCTTAATCAAAAAGACTTAAAAATCGCAGATTTATGCACAGGTACAGGAGATATGGCGCTCATACTTTCTCAAAAATTTAAGAATTCTACAATTATTGGATTCGATTTTTCAGAAAATATGCTTAAGATTGCAAAACGCAAATACTCAAAAATCAAAAACATATCATTTGAAAACAAAGACATTATGGAAATGAAAGAATTCGAAAACACATTTGATATTTGCTTTATAAGTTTTGGGCTAAGAAATACAGCAAATATACCTGAGAGCATAAGAAAAATTAAATCCCTTTTAAAAAAAGAAGGTGTACTTTGTATACTAGACTTAGGTCATCCTGTTTTTCCTTTTAATATATTTTATTTTATATATTTGAACCATATAATCCCTCTAATAGACAAGTTCATAAAAGATGAAAACTCACCTTATAAATACTTATCAAAAAGCATTAGAGACTATCCTAATCAAAAAAAATTAATAAAAATCCTTGAACAGGAAGGGTTTTCAAATGTTAAAAATATAAATTTGGTATTTGGCAGTTTTGGCGAACAAATTGCTACTAACTTATAAACACAAAAAAAAGGGAAGAGTAGAACTCTTCCTATCTGTGTTTAGTGTCAATACAGTTAACTTATCAATGAATTATATAATATTTTCTTTTATAGCTTTTACAGCCGCCTGAACTCTGTCATCCACGCATAATTTCTGTAAAATGCTACAAACGTGAGCTTTTGCAGTATGCACACTGACGATAAGCTCTTTGGCAATTTCAGTATTACTTTTTCCTTTAACCAAGTGTTTTAGTACTTCAAGCTCGCGTTCAGTAAGTTGAGCCCTTGCATCTGTAACTTCTGAAGAAGGTAAAAGTGCAGTATTTTCAGGTTTTGGAAAGAGGTTGAGTGCCATTTTGGCAATAGCAGGATCTAGCCAACATGCCCCTTTTGCAACATTTTTAATAACTTCAGATAAAGTTTTAGGGTCAATATCTTTAAGGCAATAAGCGCATGCCCCAGAGCCAAGTGCTGCAATAACTTCTTCCCCTCTTTCATGAGAAGTAAGAATTATAACATTAGTTTTTGGAGATATTTCTTTAGTTTTTTGAGTTGCTTCAAGTCCATTCATACCTGGAAGGCCTAAATCCATAAGCACAACATCAGGTTTTTCTTTTTCGATGATCTCGAGTCCTTTAGTAGCATCTTCTGCTTCACCAATAACCTCGATATTTTCGAACTCGTTCAGGGTTGATCTTAAGCCAACTCTAGTCAATTTATAGTCCTCGACAATAACAACTTTGATTGTATCCTGCTTCGAGCTTGTTGCAACCATGCTTTACCTCCGTATAATAACCTTATTGCTTGTATGTGTGCCGTTAACACCATAGTATTATTAAAACTTGAAACGTATATTATCCAACTGGGTAATATCTATCGGCAATATTCAAGACAAATGAAGTATTCAGACAGCATTAAGAAAATATGGAACCTGTATTCTCAATGGTACTTAGCATTTCACCTATCATATAGAATGAACCTGCTATTATTGTTACATGGTTTATGTTGTTATAATTTAATATATTTTCCGCTTTACAAATGTTTACCGAATTTATTTTATATTCAGTACATTTTGATATTTCATCAAAAGAGATTGAATTTTTGTTCTCAAAGTGACAAAAATAAATTTCATCCTCTTTTCTAAAAAGTGCGTTTATAATTTTTTCATATTCTTTAGTATTCAAAGAGCCATATATCCAGGTTCTTTGCTTATCAGGAAAATAAAAATCAAGACTATCTCTTAATTTGATAGCTGCATCTTCGTTATGAGCCCCGTCTATTATGACATTTTTACTTTTTATATACTGTAATCTGGCAGGCCAATTAACGCTTTTAAGGGCCTCTTCAATACAATTTTCATCAATAATAAAGCTATAATTATCTTTCAATATATTAATAGCCTCTAAAACTAATTTCAGATTGTCTTTCTGCCATAAACCCAAAAGAGAAAATTCATATTTTTTATTATTAAAAATCGCAAAATTTGTATCATCCTCAAATACAAGCTGAACATCTACTTTAGGGCTAAAAATCATAGATTTTATTGATTCGGCTTGTTTTTTTATAATTTGATACCCTTTATTACTTTCACTCACAATAACAGGACAATTTTGTTTTATTATTCCGGCTTTTTCAAATGCAATCTTTTCTATTGTATCTCCCAGCCTGTCTTTGTGGTCAATTGAAATTGATGTAATAATAGAAAAAAGATTCTTAGAAATGGCATTTGTAGCATCTAACCTACCACCTAAACCTGTCTCTATGATTGCAATATCAACTCTTTTATCAAAGAAATATTTGTAAGCTAGAGCCGTTAAAATTTCAAACTCTGTAAGGTGAATAGAATTTGAATCTGCCAAATTCATAACTTCAAAGGCTCTTTCAGAAAACTCATCATCAGAAATGTCCAGATTATCGATTTTAACGCGTTCTGTGTACTTTAAAAGATGAGGACTTGTATAAAGACCAACTTTGTACCCTGCTGTCTTTAAAACCTCTGAGAGCATCCTCGAAGTTGAACCTTTGCCGTTTGTGCCTGCAACATGGATTATTTTCAGATTCTCTTGTGGGTTACCTAAAAGTTCGAGAACTGCCGAAACCCTTTCCAGCCCCAATGAAATATAAAACTTACCTTTTGAAGTAAGTTCTTTTACTGCATTTTCATACAAATTTGTCATTTTATTATACTTTTAAGTTCGTTAACTATATGTTTTGTTGCATCAGGTTTTGCAAGATTTTTAGCGCTTGTCGCCATTTTTTGAAGTTTACTACTATCTTCAATCAAACTTTGGATTATATTATAAAGGCTTTCACCGTTACATTTTGAATCTTCAAGACAAATTGAAGCGCCCTTTTCTTCCATTTCCATAGCGTTTTTCCACTGATGATTTGCAGCCGCATATGGGTAAGGAACAAGTATAGAAGGCAAGCCCAATAGATTTATCTCAGACAAACTTAAAGAACCGGCTCTTGCAATGACAATATCAGCAGCTTTTAAAGGAATAGCCATATCTTCAAAATAAGGCCTGATAATAGCATTAACATTTTTAATACCATCCAGTGCTTTTTTAACTTCATCAAAATTCTTTTTACCTGTTTGCAAAATTATTTGGATATCATCTCTTGTTTCAAATTTTTTAATAATCTCAACAACTGCACTATTAATGCTTTTAGCGCCCTGAGAGCCCCCCATAGCAAGTATTGTAATTTTATTTTCGAGATTAAGTTCTTTTAAAGCCTCCCCTTTGGTATATTTTGCAAAAGATGTCCTTATAGGATTTCCATTGCAAATTATATTATCAGAGTTTAAAACCTCTTTAGCTTTTTCAAAAGCGACTGATACAACTTTTGCGCAAGGCGCAACCAGCTTCGAAACAAGCCCTGGAGAAGCATCTGAATCATGTATCATAAATGGTCTTTTAAGTATTGTTGCCGCAAAAAGAATTGGGGCGCTTACATATCCACCTGTTGTAAAAATAGCATCGGGCTTATATTTTAAAATATAAAAAAGCGATTTCCATGTTGCAACTTCTAAATCCCAAAGCCATTTTATAAAGCCAAACCCTGCCTTTCTAGGCATGCCTTTAACCTTCACGGGTAGAAATGTAATATTATTTTTTTTTGAAATAATATCAAATTCTAAATTGTCAGGATTACCTATATAAAAGATTTTATGGGTATCAGATTCTTCCAAAAGAGCATCAGCAACAGTAACTGCAGGGTAAATATGCCCTCCGGTTCCTCCTCCTGAAATAAAATAAACCTTACCTTCTTCTTTGGACAACGTCATTTTTGATCTTTCTAATTCTTTTCTTTGAAATATTAAGCAAAACGCCCACCATACAAAGTGATACAACAAGTGAAGTAACACCATAGCTTATAAAAGGAAGAGGTACACCGGTTGCAGGCATAAAAGAACTCGCAACAGCCATGTTTATAAATGCCTGAACAAATATTGAGAACGTAATCCCAGCTGCAAGAAGTTTTCCAAACATATTATTGCATCTTGAAGCAATGACTAAGCCTCTTTGAAGGAATGTTATAAAAAGCGCAATAATAAACACACAACCTAAAAAGCCGAATTCTTCTGCAATAACAGCCAAAATAAAGTCTGTATGCCCTTCTGGAAGCCAGAAAAGCTTTTGCTTTGAATTACCAAAACCTACACCCCACAAACCACCTGCAGCAAAGGCAATTAAAGATTGAATTATATTATAACCAGCACCCAATGGATCACTCTCAGGCTTGAGCCAGATTGTAATTCTTGATAGCTGATAAGCATGCAAAAATGGTATCATTGCGCAAATAGCAGCGATTCCGCCTAGTATAAGTCTTTTTATTTTGCCGCCGGCAATCCAGTACATTGTAACGCTCACAAGCCCAAGTAAAATAACCATACTAAGGTTCGGTTGTTTGAGAACAAGCCCTACAATCACAAGTATTGGAAGAAAATACCTTTTAATTTTAACTTCGTTAAAAAGATTAGAGTCATGATAGAACGCATTTGCAAGAAGCATAATTACAGCGGGTTTTGCCATCTCAGATGGCTGAAACTGCATAAAACCAAGATTTATCCACCTTGTCGCACCGTTTGTTGTTTGCCCTAAAGGAGTAAAATCAACAAGAAAAAGCATAAAAACAACTGCCCAAGAGAAAGGAACTGCCCAAGCACTCAATTTTTTATAATCATATTTTGAAAAATAAACAAGCCCGAAAGAACCTATTATTAAACCAAGTAGCTGTTTCAAAAGAAGACTTGCAGGGTTTTGTCCCCACTGTATACATTTTGGAGCACCCGCTGAAAAAACCGCCATTAGGCCTAAAACAACAAGAAAAGTAACAACAAGCATTATTGTCGTATCAGGTGGCGATATTATCGTAGTTTCCGTTTTTGCGGGAAACATTCTGTTTCTATAATTTTGATAAGACATACTGTTTAAAAACTTCTCCCCTATGCTCGTAGCTGTCAAACATATCAAAACTTGCACATGCTGGCGACAAAAGAACTATTTCGTTATCAAGTTCAAGTGATTTATCGATTGCAGCCTGCAAAGAATCTGCAAAAATTATGTTTGAAAAACCATTTTTCAAAAGATTTTCATTAAATCTTTGAGAGGCTTCCCCTATTAATATAACATGATTTGTATTCTGATTGATTAAATTACAAAATTCTGTTAAGTCTGTATTTTTATCCCTGCCGCCTGCTATTAGTGTCATTGATTTTCCAGAAAATGAAGTAAGTGCAACATTGGCTGCTTCAGGGTTTGTAGCTTTTGAGTCGTTATAAAACTTTTTGCCTTGGAACTCAGCAACATATTCAATCCTGTGTTCAACTGCCTTGAAAGACATTATTGCTTCTCTAACCTCTAAAGCTGTTTGTCCTATTAGCATTGCGACAATTACAGAGCACATAACGTTCTCATAGTTATGTTGTCCGACTAACGGAATTTCATTTAAATCAATAATTTTTTCTTCATTTTGGCGTTTAAAATAAATTGCATCGTCTTTTATGTAAGAGCAATTTTCTTCAAATTCTTTTCCGAAAAAATATTTTTCATCATTGTAATTTTTTGCAAATTCAAAAACTTTTTCATCAAGAGCATTAAAAACAGCAAATGCGGGTCTTTTATGGTCAGCAAAAAGGCTTGCTTTGGCTTTAAAATAATTATCAAGCCCCTGATGCCAATCAATATGATCTGGCGTAAAGTTCAGAAAACAAGCTATTTGAGGCTTAAAAGTAGGGCTCATTTCAAGTTGATAAGAGCTTACTTCACAAACCAAATAATCATTCTTTTCATCTAACAAGGAAGTTGGCGGAACGCCAATATTACCGCATGCCGGCGCCAAGTATTTTTGAGACAGAATATGCGAGATGAGTGCTGTTGTTGTTGTTTTGCCGTTAGTTCCTGTAATTGCTACAAAAGGAGTATATGTTTCAAGATAAGCAAGCTCAACTTCGCTTATAACAGGAGTATTACGTTCTTTTAGCCTGCTAAAAATCTCGCTATGAGGGGGAATCCCGGGACTTGTGATAGCCATATAAGCCTCTTCAAGAAATTCATCACTATGTCCACCCGTTTCAACTTTAATTCCTAGTTCTTGAAGTTCAACTACCAAATCATGATTTTTTTCATTTTCGGGTTTTGCTTCTGTAACATAACATTCGGCCCCTTTTGAATTTAAATATTTTGCAGCTGAAGCTCCGCTTTTTGAAAGCCCTAATATTAGAATTTTTTTCTCAAACCAATTTCGTTTCATTTTGTATTAACCTGCATAAACCTTTACAAATAGAACTAAAGCGAGCAAACAAGAAATGAATGTCACAAGTGAAAAGACTGTAACAATTTTTGTTTCACTCCACCCACAAAGCTCAAAATGATGATGTATTGGACTCATTTTAAAAATTCTTTTTCCGGTAAGTTTAAAACTTGTAACCTGAAGAATAACGGATAATGTTTCGCACATAAAAACAAAACCTACAGGGATAAGCCAAAGTTCAAATTTTCCCATTACTGCAAGTGTTCCAAGCATTCCACCTAAAGCTAAAGAGCCTGTGTCTCCCATAAATACTTGAGCAGGATGTCTATTAAAGTACAAAAATCCAAGTGTTGCACCCATGGTAGCAGCCGAAATAATTGCTATATCAACATTTCCCATAATAAGAGATATTACAGTACAAGCTGCCATTGCTACTACAACGTTTGAAGAAGCTAAGCCGTCTAAACCATCTGTCAAGTTAACTGCGTTTGAAACACCAGTGACTAAGAAAACCGCAAATGCAGGATAGAACCAACCCAAATTAACTGAATGATGACCGAATGTAACCGCTGTTTGCCCTGACAAAGTAACATATAATGCCGGTAAAAGAGCTATTGCTATTTGTAAAAATAGCTTCCCTCTTGCCGTTAATCCTTTATTTTGGTGGCTTTTTATCTTTTGCAAATCATCTTTAAACCCTGCAAAAGTAAAGAAAGCAAACGTCAAAAGAATTATTGAAGCCTGCGTTGTTAATTTTTGCTCAAGTAAAAGCGCGATTATTGAAGCAACAATCGTAGCTACAACAAGAAAAACGCCTCCTGTAGTTGGCGTTCCTGCCTTTTTAGCGTGGTTTTCAGGAATACCATCTAAAATATATTGATTAAGTGTATTTTTCTTTAAAAAATCAACATAAACAACACCTAAAAGCAGTGAAAGAACGAGCGCTACAAGTGTTGCTACTATTGCTAAAATCATTTATTTAACTCCTCAATTATCTCTTCAAATTTCATTGAACGTGAAGCTTTAAGTAAAATATTTGCTCCTTTTTCAATGTTACTTCTAATATACTCCGCGGCAGATTTATTGTCAGCAAAATTTTTATAATTTTTCTGATTTTCAGGCTTAATCAACCCTGCCAAATTGCCAACTGTAACAAGAAAATCAAACGAAAAATCATCAAGATATTTCCCTATTTCTTTGTGATAATCTTTTTCATAATCGCCAAGTTCACCCATATCGCCTAAAACAACAACCTTTGGAGAGTCTGCATTTTGTAAAAATGTTTTTACAGCAGCTTTTACAGAATCAGGGTTAGCATTATAGCTGTCATTGATAACATTATAGCCTCCCACATTTTTTGTTTCCCAGCGTTTTTCAATAGGTCTATATTCAGCAAGTCCTTTTGCAATATCAGATTCATTCATTCCTAAAACAAGCCCAGCTTCAATTACAGCAAGAGCGTTTTCAATGTTATATTCTCCTTCAATATTTAACTGATATCTAAAGCCTTTATAGGTAAAACTGCTGCCTGATTGAGAAAGCTCAATATCTTCAAGATTTTCATTATCGAGAGAAAAATATATTGTCTCACCTTCAAAAGCATTTGCATTTTTTATAAGTTTTGAGTCATGCGCTATTAAAACACCATCTTCATCAAGATAAGAAGTTATTTCACATTTTGCCTTCGCAATGTTTTCTAAAGAACCTAAACGCCCTATATGAGCTGAACCTACGTTAGAAATTATTGCAATGTCAGGTTCGGCAAATTCTGATAAAAGCTCGATTTCGCCTAGCCCTCTCATCCCCATTTCAACAACCAAAACCCTTGTATCTTCAGGCATTGAAAGAAGTGTCTGACATAAACCAATTTCGTTATTGTGATTCAAGATAGATTTATGAGACTTAAACGCAGTACTCACAACAGAAAACATCATTTCTTTTGTAGTGGTTTTTCCGCTGCTTCCAGTGACTGCAATAGTTACAGGATTAACTTTTCTTTTATAAAATCGTGCAAGCTCAAGATATGCAATTTTAGTATCTTCAACTAAAAAAATAAAGTCGCAATTCCTATCTGCCAATGCTTTGTCAGATACAAAAATTCCTTTTGCACCATTTGATAAAGCTGAATCAATGAAAGCAGCCCCATCGAATTTCTCACCTTTTAAAGGCAAATAAAACTGATTTTCTTTGATGTTTCTCGAATCTGTTGAAATAGAATAGGTTTCGGTTGAATTTATAGACCTTATAAGTTCAGCCCCTGTTGCTTCTAATATCTCATCAACCGTAAAATTCATATTCTCCCTGTCCCCTGCCTTTTTAAATTTATTTTAACACATATTATGCATTAATTTTTTCTTTTAACTTTTCTATATCTTCTCTAAGCCTAGTATCTGTTTTAAGCTCTTCTTGAACTTTTTCGCAAGAATAAATAATAGTGGTATGTTTTTTCGCAAATTCATCTGCTATATATGGGAAGCTCTCGCAGGTAATTTCCCTTGAAAGATAAATCGCAACCTGTCTTGCTGATGATATCTTAGAGGCTCTTGTTGCACTTCTCATATCGTCAGGCGAAACATTATAATATTCTGAAACTATATCAATAATCCCTGCAATAGTAATGTTTTTCTTGACCTCAGAGTAATTGATTATCTTTTTAACAGTATTGATATTTATTTCCGTCTCGTTGATGCTTGAATAAGCACTTACACGGTTAAATGCACCTTCTAACTCTCTTATGTTATTTTTATAAACACTTGCCAAAAACTCAATTACATCAATAGGAATAGACATTCCATTATCTTCTGCAAGTTTGCTTAAAATCGCCATTCTGGTTTCAATATCTGGAGCCTGAATATCTGCCATAAGCCCCCACTCAAAACGGCTTTTTAGCCTATCTGACAAAGCAGAAATCTTCTCTGGCGGTCTATCACTTGTTATAACTATTTGTTTTCCAGCACTATGAAGCGCCTCAAAAGTATTAAAGACTTCCATTTCGGTACGTTCTTTGCCTTCGATGAACTGAATATCATCTATTAGAAGAACATCAACACTTCTATATTTTTCTCTAAATTTATTCATTTTATTGCTCTTGTCTAACCCTTTAAACAAAGCGTTTACAAGATCATTTACGAATTCTTCTGATTTTACATACTTAACTGTCAAATCGGTATTCATCAATATATAATGCCCGACTGCTTGCATCAAGTGTGTTTTCCCAAGACCGGCTCCGCCATATATAAATAAAGGATTATATTTTTTCCCCGGATTCTTTGCAACAGTGTGAGAAGCTCCGTATGCAAATTTATTGTTTTCACCAACTACAAAATTTTCGAATTTGTATTTCAAATTCAAATTGCAAGAAGAATGCATCTGTTTTAGATGATCATATTTACCTGTACCAACTTTGTTTTCAATATTTGCAATTAGGTCTTCTTTTTTTGTTTTTTGGCTCTTTTTCTTGAGTTGTTTAGATAAATTTTCATCGTAAATGATTTTAAATTCAACTTCATGTCCCAAAATATCCGCCAATGCCTTTGTAATAGTTGAAGCATGGCTTTTTGCCAAAAGTTGAACTGCAAGCATCTGGCCGCTTAATACTGTTAATTGAGTACCGTTATAATCATGGGGAACTAAAGGCAACACCCAAGGCTCATACGATGACTCGGGTATTTTCTCTTTCACAATATCAAGGACTTTCGCCCAAATTTCATTTACATCTTCCATTTAACAAAATCTTATTTAGTCAAATTAGTGATTTGGTCTTACTGTAAGTTTCAAATGCAATTCTCTAAGTTGATCTTCACTTGCAGTAACAGGAGCTCCTGTCATCAAGCATTTTGCAGATGAGTTTTTAGGGAATGCAATAACGTCACGGATTGAGTCAGTTCTTGATAAAAGAGCAACCAATCTATCCAAACCTATTGCAAGCCCAGCATGAGGAGGTGTTCCATATTGAAGTGCATTCACCATAAAGCCAAATTTTTCTTGAACTTGCTCATCACTCAATCCAAGTGCTTTAAACACTTTTTCCTGAACTTCTGAAGAGTGGATTCTAACGCTTCCACCGCCAAGTTCTGTACCGTTATAAACAATATCATATGCAATTGATTTTACATTGCCTAAATCGTTGTTGTTAAGTTTTTCTAAATCTTCTAAATTAGGTGATGTGAAAGGATGGTGCATTGACATAAAGCGGCCTTCTTCTTCACTCCACTCAAACATAGGAAAATCAACTACCCAAAGCAAATTGTGTTTGGATTCATCAATTAAACCGAGCTTCTTACCAAAGTAAAGTCTAAATCTTCCAAGCACATCATAAGCTGTCTTAGGTTTGTCAGCCACAAAGAAAACGATATCACCTTTTTCAGCCTGAGCACGTTTTTGGATTTCTGCAATTTGTTCTTCAGTTAAGAACTTAAACACAGGAGATTTAACTTCTCCGTCTTCCATATAAGTAACCCAAGCCAAACCTTTTGCACCAAACTGTATAGCAAGATTTCTTACATCATCCATTTCTTTTCTTGAATAGTTAGCAATTCCAGGAATTCTAATTGCTCTAACTATTCCGCCTGCTTCAATTACATCTTTAAAAGCTGTAAAAGTAGATGCTTCCATAATATCTGTTACATCAAAAAGCTCAAGTCCAAATCTTGTATCAGGTTTATCCGAACCAAATCTGTCCATTGCTTCTTGCCATGAGATTTGAACAAATGGAGGTTTAACTTCAACGCCTGCTGCTTTAAAAGCGTCAACAAGAACATCTTCAACCATTTCGATAATATCTTCCTGATTAACAAAAGACATTTCCATATCAACTTGCGTAAATTCAGGTTGTCTATCTGCTCTTAAATCTTCGTCTCTAAAGCATTTTGCGATTTGATAGTATCTTTCCAATCCTCCAACCATAAGCAACTGCTTAAATATTTGAGGAGATTGAGGAAGCGCAAAAAACTTACCTTCGTGAACTCTTGAAGGAACCAAATAATCTCTAGCGCCCTCTGGAGTGGTATTTATAAGTATAGGCGTTTCAACTTCAACAAATTCTTTTTTATTCAAACAATCTCTAATTGCAGTCACAATCTTGTGCCTTAGGATTAATCTGCTTGAAGTTTCTTCGCGTCTTATATCTAAATATCTGTATTTTAAACGTACGTCTTCTGAAACATCTTCACTTTCAAGCGGGAAAGGCAATGTTTTTGCAACAGAAAGGATTTCAATTTCTGCCGGATACATTTCAACTTCACCTGTAGGAAGTTTTTCATTATAAGTTTCATCAGGTCTTTGAGAAATATTTCCTTTTACCTGAATTACATATTCATTTTTAAGTTTTTGTGCAACTTCATAAACCTGAGGGTTTTTATTAGGGTCTGAAACAAGCTGAAATACGCCTGTTCTATCTCTTAATTCAATAAAAATAATTCCGCCCAAATCTCTAACTGTAGAAACCCAACCGGCAAGTGTAATATTTTGGCCAATAAATTCTTTTCTTATTTCACCGCAATCATTTGTCTTCATTGATGTTTTGGATGTCATGTTATTCTCTCACATTTCCTTTTTCGTCTAAATACTAATTTAACTCAAAAGTATTAATTTTTCAAAGGTTATTATATTTTTTTCTTTTTGATTCTTACACCTTCAACTTCATGCACATTTTCTATCGCGATAAAAGCTGTAGGATCAATATCTTTAGCTATTTTTTTGAGTTTTGTGACTTCAAGCCTTGATATAATACAAAATAGAATTCTTTTTTTAGCGCCTGAATAACCGCCCTCTGCCTCTATGTAAGTAACACTTACATCCATTTCGCTCATAACTGCCTGACCAATTTTTTCAGAATAGTCAGATATTATTTGAACGGATTTTGATTCATTTAAACCTTCAATTACAATATCAATTACCTTATAAGCGATGAAATAAGTAAGCATAGAATACATTGCCTGACGCCAGCCGTATAAGAAGCCTGCAAGAGCGAATATAAAGATATTAATAAACATTATTATTTCGCCAACAGAAAAACTGCTATTTTTAGCAAATCTGATGGCAACAATTTCTGATCCGTCAAGAGAGCCTTCGTTTCTAAGTATCAGCCCAACCCCAAGTCCTAATATAACGCCACCAAAGACACTTGCAAGTGTCAAATCATTTGTTACTTGAGTTTCATGAAAAACCGAAACCAAAATAGCAAGCATAGTTACAGCGTATAGTGTTGAAAACACAAACTTCTTGCCGAATTTTTTCCATGCCAAAAACAAAAACGGCAGGTTGAAGAAAAATATAAATATACCAAGAGACTGCATAGTAAGGGTATGAGCCATAATCGAAATACCGACTATTCCACCGTCAATAATGCGATTTGGGACCAAAAAACCTTCTAAAGCAAATGCGGCAATAGCTGCGCCTAATGTCAAAAATATAAACCGCCTAATAATATCTTTTACAACCATAAAATCTCCTTCTTATATTTATTATAGTACAAGACGGCTTATATACAAAATATTGATTAATCGCATTAATTTCTATATGATTGAATAATGAACAATATCAATAGAGAAAAAATAAAAGACATCAACTGCGAAATAGTTTCACTAGGGCTAAATTGTCTTCCAAGAGTGATTTTAACAAGATGGGGACTCAAAAAAACAAAAGATGAGGGTGAACTATCTTTACCTTTTGATCTTGCAGTATTTGAAACGTTTGAAGTTGCGAAAAATCTATCCTCTGACTTTGAGTTTTTCTTTGAAAATTTTCGATACACAAAAGAAAACAAAATTTTCGGTAAAAAATATTGGGCAAAAGAGCCTGATTTAATAAAATTTATACACGAAAAAAGTTTCGGTAAATATGACAAATCAAAACTTATAGAAATGTACACAAACCGAATAAAAAATTTCAGAGATACGGTTCAAAAAGACGCACCGATTCTATTCTTGCAAATACTTGGGGACGCTCAAGACGCAAACAAAACATACGATGAGCTTCTCAAACTGAGAGGTTCTAGACCTTTTAAACTTGTAATAGTTGATACTCAAGATATTGTTATAGATTCTTACCCTGAAATAAATGTTTTAAAACTTCCATACCCTGATAAAAACTATCAAAAAGCCTGGTGGAAAAGAAAAAATTACAACTCAAAACAAGGCATTGAATTTGAGAAAAAGATAATTGATTTTTGCATAGAAAAGATTAAAGAATTTAACCCCTAATCTTGCATTCCATATGTAAATTGCAAGAAATTGCCCATCAAATTCTCATTCCAAACTTGCACTCCTTTAGGTACTTTCAATACTGTTGGAGAAAAATTCCAAATATACTTGACATTAGAATCTACAAGAAAATCAGCAGTTGCCTGAGCAACATCTCTTGGAACAGTTAAAATTGCAATCTCAACATTCAATCTCTGAGTTAAGTCAGGAAGTTTTGACACGTGGAAAATTTGCTTACCATTAACTGACATATCAACTTTTACAGGATCATTATCAAAAAGAGCAAGGACGCTTAAGCCATAATTTGTAAAATCGGTATATTTTGCAAGCGCTAAACCTAAATTACCTGCACCAATAATAAATGCATCTTTAGGTTTTGCAAAACCCAATGTCTTTTCAATAGACTCTTTAAGCTCTCTTACAATGTAGCCGACTCTGCATTTGCCTATATTATTAAGATAACTTACATCCTTACGGACCTGGGAATCATCGATATTAAGCAGCGACGCTATTTGAGGGCTTGAAATATTTTCTATGCCCTTTTCCATATAATCGACCAATATGCAATGATACAGAGTAAGTCTATTTATTACTTTATCAGATATTTTCTTGTTCATACTCTTCTTAATTTCTTTGTTGGAACTATATTATCACAGACTGTGAAAAAAATCACTATTTTAAAAAAACGGACGAAGAAAGTTCTTCGCCCGTCTACAGTTTGAGAAAATTATATCTCGCCGTTATAAGCTTTTACAAAAATTTCTCTTATGTCTTTCATTAGTGGATATGCAGGGTTTGCACCTGTACATTGATCGTCAAATGCAAGTTCAACAAGTTCATCCAGTTTTGCATTGAAGTCTTTTTCTGAAACTCCAAAATCTTTGATTGACATTGGTAAGTCAAGTTCTTTTCTGAGCTTATTGATTGCAGCAATTAACAATTCAACTTTTTCGTCGTCATTTTTTCCGCCGAGTCTTAACTCATCAGCAATTTGACCGTATTTTGCTTTTGCGTTAGGGAACTTATATTGCGGGAATATGCACTGTTTGTGAGGACAGTCAGTTGCATTGTATTTAATGATTTGATTGATTAGTAGTGAATTTGCAACACCGTGAGGTACGTTAAACATTGCACCCAATTTGTGAGCCATTGAGTGGCACAATCCCAAGAATGAGTTTGCAAATGCCATACCGGCTATAGTTGCAGCATAGTGCATTTTTTCTCTTGCGATAGGGTCGTTAGCACCTTCTTTGTATGAACGAGGCAAGTATTTGAATACCAATTTTGTTGCCTCAAGAGCATTTGAGTTAGTGAAGTTTGTTGCAAGAGCAGATACATAAGCCTCAATTGAGTGAACTAATGCATCAATACCTGAAGCTGCAGTTAAACCTTTTGGCATTGTATCAACAAAGTTAGGGTCAACAATCGCCATATTAGGTGTCAACGCATAGTCTGCAATCGCATATTTAACGTGAGTTTCATCGTCAGTTATGATTGAGAATGGAGTTACTTCTGAACCCGTACCTGAAGTTGTAGGAATAGCAACCATCATTGCCTTTTTACCTAAATCAGGAATACCGCAAATTCTCTTTCTGATATCCATAAATCTCATTGAGATATCATCGAATACAGTATCAGGTTGTTCATACATTAACCACATAATCTTAGCAGCATCCATAGGCGAACCGCCGCCTAAAGCGATTATTACATCAGGTTCATAAGGTCTTATAATATCTAATGCTTGATTAATAGTTGATATAGTAGGATCAGGTTTAACGTCGAAGAAAATTTGGAAATCAATTCCCATTTCTTCAAGAACGTTTGTTACATTGTAAACTGTTCCTGAGTTGAACAAATATCTGTCTGTTACGATAAACGCACGTTTTTTACCTTGAAGTTCACGAAGAGCTAAATCAACAGCGCCTCTTTTGAAGTAAACTTTTGGCGGAACCTTGAACCAAAGCATGTTTTCTCTCCTTTCAGCAACAGTTTTGTAATTTAGCAAGTGTCTTACTCCAACATTTTCACTAACAGAGTTACCACCCCAAGAACCGCAACCTAAAGTCAATGACGGCTCTAATCTGAAGTTGAATAAATCACCGATACCACCTTGTGATGATGGTGAGTTTATTAGGAGTCTGCCTGTTGGAAGTTTTGTTGCAAAGTAGTTAATTCTGTCTTGAGTTCTTGCGTCAGTATAAAGTACTGATGTATGACCTGCACCACCTAATAGTACCAAAGTATGCGCCATTTCAACAGCTTCTTCATAATTCTTTGCTTTGTATAATGTAAGAATTGGTGAAAGTTTTTCATAAGCAAACGGGCTATCATCAGAAACCGCAGGTTCTTCACCAACTAGAACTTTAGCAGTTTCAGGAACTGTTATTCCAGCCATCTCTGCTATTTTATATGCAGGTTGACCTACAATTTTAGGATTCACTGAACCAGCTTCAGTAAGGATAATCTTAGCTACTTTTTCAGATTCTTTTTTGTTTAAAATATAAGCGCCTCTATATTGAAGCTCTGCTTTAACTTCTTCATAAACATCTTTAACAGCAACGATTGCTTGCTCAGAAGCACAAATCATACCGTTATCGAATGTTTTTGACATCAATATGTAAGAAACTGCCATTTTAATATCAGCTGTTTCGTCAATTACAGCAGGAGTATTTCCTGAACCAACGCCTAAAGCAGGCTTTCCTGAAGAATATGCTGCTTTAACCATGCCTGGACCGCCTGTTGCAAGGATGCAATCAATTGAAGGGTGGTGCATAAGCATATTTGAAAGTTCAATAGAAGGTTCATCAATCCAGCCGATAATATCAGACGGAGCGCCTGCTTGAACAGCAGCTTCTAAAACAATTCTAGCAGCTTCAATAGTTGCTTTTTTCGCTCTAGGGTGAGGCGAGAATATAATCGCATTTCTTGTTTTTAATGAAATTAGAGCTTTAAATATTGCAGTAGATGTTGGGTTTGTTGTTGGGATTACTCCAGCGATTACGCCCAAAGGTTCTGCTACAACTTTAATACCATTAGTTTTATCTTGTTCGATTATGCCACAAGTTTTTGCGTTTTTATGTTTGTTATAGATATATTCAGCAGCAAAGTGATTTTTGATGATTTTATCTTCTACAACACCCATTCCTGTTTCTTCAACAGCCATCTTTGCAAGAGGAATACGAGCTTTATCAGCAGCAGTTGCTGCGGCTTTAAATATTTCATCGACTTTTTCTTGAGAAAAAGTTGAGTAGATTTTTTGGGCTCTTTTCACTCTATTGATAAGTTGTTCCAATGAATCTACGCTATTTACAACAGTAGAAGCATTAAGGGCTTTTTCAAGCTTATCAATGGTTTTTTTGTTTTTCTGTACCATATTTATTATCTCCTTTTTCTATCGTGATTTATTTCACTAATAAAAGTATAATCCATAGATAATTTTTTTGCAAGTGTATTTTTTACAATTCTTATATATTTTTTAAGAAACCTTTTATAACAAGGGTTTGATATTTAAAATATTTTTTAAGGAATGAGCCTCCTATTCGCGAGCCGTGAGTTTTTTCACAATTTATGCAACAATTGTACTTATATAGTTTATATTAAGTTTTATGAAAATGGAACTAGCAATATATTTCCTTTTCATTCTTATATGTAACAAAGGCAAGCCCTTTGCAATTAGCTTTTTTAACATATTTACAGAGTGTATAGATAATAGGCATCTTGCTCCCTGTACTTTGAGCGGAATATGTTTTCGCAAGTTTTGCAGCCTCTAGTAAAACCTCATCAGGAACAGTCTCTTGTGCATTGTTTCTTTTTAGCACTATGTGAGCGCCGGCGCCATTTTGAGGGTGAAACCAAATATCATTTGAAGATGAAATCTTAGACAATATATAATCATTTTGCTTGCTGTTTTTACCCACATATACCTTAAAACCACTAATATCTTTAACTTCACACTTAAGTTCTTTTTCTTGTGGCTTTTTATTTTCAGGCTTTAACTCTTCTAAAATATCCTCTAGCTCTGACATTTCAGATGCTATTTGGACAAAATACTTCTGCTCTTCGTAATATTTTATTTGAAGTTCAGTTTCTTTCAAAAGTTCAGTCGCATGCTCAAATGATGTTTTTGCTTTCTTGTAGAGTTTATAAAACTTGTTTGCATTTTCGATTGCATTCAAAGTTTGGTCAAGCTCAATTACGATATCTTCATTTGTTTCGTAGTCTTTTACAGTAACTTTTTTCTCAAACTCTTTAATCTCATAAGAGTGCGCAATTAATAAATCCCCCTTTTTCTTGTATATTTCGGCCTTTTCGATTTTTTCGCACTGGGACTCCTGCTTAGATTTCAATGTGTAGAGCTTTTTTAGCTGAGCATTTATTATTGCATTCAGCTTGTTTTTTAGATTTCTAATAAGAAGCCTTGTCTGATGAAAAGTAAAATACTCATCTATCATTGAATTTACAGAATCACATTCAATTGAATTTTCTCTTCTAGAAATAGAAAAATCCTCATAATTTAAAGATATATTTGGCGCAAAATCCTGAAAAGAAACGACCTTAAGAAGTTCATCATACAGTTTCTCTTTCTCAATTGATTTACCTTTAGTAATCATCAAAACCATCGGCCTTGTTATTTCGTAGAAAGAGTCAGATAATACCGTCTCAACATTTAAATCTGAAGCAGAAATAACCTCTATAAATGTCCCAAAAGAAGTTTTTAAAAGGTTCTTTTTTCTTTTTTTGGGTGGGTATATATAAGGCAAAAGTCCTTGAAGCTCTCTTTCTTTGCTCTTTTCCGCACCAACATTATGCGCACACCCAAGTATTATCTTGGTCTCAGCATTATAAAGTATAACATTGCTGTGTTTTCCCATAAGCTCAATTGCAAGACACAACCTTGATGAGGCTTTTAGAGCATCATAATATTCAAAATATATCTCTACTATTCTTTCATGAGAAGGCTTTTTAATCTCGATAATTTTTGCACCTTCAAGATACTTTCTTAAAAGCATGCAAAACATAGCTGCTGATTTTGGGATTTTAATATTCCTTTTAAGCTCATTTTCCTTTGACATAAAACAAATATGATAAAATTCAGGGTTAATGTTTATATAAAGTTTTTTAGACTCGCCTAAAGACCTTATATTTAAAATAAGCTCTCTTCTGTTTGGTTGCTGAATTTTTTGAACCCTTGCTCCCTCAAAGAAATCTGCATTCTCGGAAACAAAAGCCTCTATGGTCAAAGAATCAATATTAATCATCGTTTTTACTTAAAATTGGAGCGTAAAGTTTTATTTGCTCTTCTTTTCCTTTAAGTTTTATATTACCTGAAAACTCAGCTTGTATAAATCCGTCTGTTTGATGATAAGTTTTTTCTGAAACTAAAAACTTCTTGTTAAAATGGCAGCATATTTCTCTCATTTTATCCACGATATTAATAGTATCGCCAAGCGCAGTATATTGGGCTATTTTACCTGTTTTAACTCTGCCAAAAAGAGCTTCGCCGGTATTAACAGAAATTCTCACGTCTGATTTTACTTCATCCTCATCAAGATTATCATTTTCTATTTCTACCGCTTCAAGAATCTCAACTGCTGCTTTAACAGCGTTCAAAGCATCATTTCCCGTTGTAATAGGATCGCCCCAATAAGCAATTATAGAATTTCCCGAGGATTTATCTAGCGTACCGTTATATTTAAAAAATTTCTCAATTGCTATTTCAAATATCTTGTTTAATTTAGCCATAACTTTTGGAGGAGAATCTTTTTCTGAAAGCTCCGCAAAATTAGCAATATCACAACATAGAACCGTAATCTCTTTTGTTTCGGTTTTTAATTCAAAATTGTTTGAATTTTTCAGAAGTTTTTGTAAAACACTATCTGAAACAAACTTTCCAAATATTTTTTCTATTGATTTTTTCTTGGAATTTTCCATAAAAATCACGTAGAAGTAAGCAGAAGCAAGCCCCACAAACATAAGGTATACAGGATAAATGACAGAAACATTAACTCTTATCGAAGGGTACGAAAATACAAAAATGTTGCCGACCAAAAACAGCCCCAAAAACAATAATGAATTGCATAAAGAAAACCAAGAGGTTCTAAATATTACTGTATTTAAAACAAGCAATCCCGCGCATATAATAGCAATAAGCATATCAGCCCCAAAAGGAATCTCTTTTATAAACCTTATGCGATCAAAATTTCCGAGTTTTGCATCATGTATGTAACTTTCTACAGTCATAGCGTATATTTCTGCAGAAGTCATGCCGTCTTCAACCGATGTATTATGAGTATTTAAGTTTGTTTGAGTTGGCGCAATAATTACAATTTTGCCATTGAAATATTCTCTAGGATAAACAATATTGTTGTATTTAAAAGACTTTCCTGTTGTTTTCATCCCGATAATCAGCTTGCTTAAAGGGATAAAATCGTAAGTTCTTGAAGTTCCACGCCATGTAATTGGATGTTGAGCAGAATTATTTAAAGGAATCGAATACTTTCCAAGTGAAATCCTGTTTGATTTATAGTCAATTTTACCTTCGTAACCGATATATTTTAGGAAAGTAGCAAAAGCAAAAGAAGGCATATAATATGACGCAGAACCTGTTATAACTTTTGAAACAGGCTGAGAATACCTAACCACAGAATCAGAACCTGACTGAAGATTTAAAAAACCTATTGCAGAACTATCTAAAAAGATATACGGAACAGGCAAATAAGAATAATAATTAACAGAAGCCGGAAAATCCTTCTTAATAATATTTATATCTAAAGACTTTCTCATCGGTCTATATGGATTGACAATCCTATCGCTCACCTCTGTCATAAGTGAATTTTTTGAAATTGTTTCAGGAGTGGTTAAAACAGTCCCCAATACAATGTTGTTATACTTCCTTAAAGTATTTGCAAACATTAAATCAGAAGAATTTGCGCTAAGTGTAATATCTTCATAATTTTGAAAAGGAACTGCAATACTCAAAGTCTTTGGAGAACCCGCCTCAATAAAGTTAATGACCTCACTCCAAGTGTCTCGACCTAAAGGCCATTTTTTAAGGTTCAAAGCCGGATACTGACTAAGCTCAAAAGGAGTCATATCATCCATAGAAACAATTACGATTTTATCTCGCAATTCTGTTTCTCCGTGTTTGTTTAGATTAAGGGCTATAACCTGCTTAAAATCGTCAATTCGCTCTTCCAGCTTGTAAAATTGTTTATGAAAAACAGCCGGAATCACCAATAAGAAAATTAAAAATATTACAAAAAAACTAAAATATATTTTCTTATGCATGAACAACCCTAAATTAACCTATAATAAGAATTTTAATACAAAACGCCGAGTTATACAAGAAATGAAATGCAGTATTATGTTGCAAAAGATTTTATTCAATTAAAAGCCTATAAAAAGCAAAAAAAGCCTTCTAAAAGGCTTCTTCGCTATATTTTTATATGGTTTATTTACGATGAATATTTCCAGGCTTCAGGATCGCTCAAATCAACTGTTTGAGCAGAATTTTCATATGCTTTCTGTGCAGCAGAAACAGCCAATTCAGCTTTTACACCACTACCTATTAAACTTCCACATAAAGCACTGTAATTTTGATAATCTGCAAAAGGGAGAACTGTAACATTTTTGCTCTTTTCTCCTATTGTTCTTAGACCATTAGCATCGTCTTCAATTCTATTACGCAAATTATTTGCATGAGTTAAACTTGGTGTTTGCACGCTGTATGCTTGTCCAAATGAAATATTCATATTTATTCCTTTTTTTATAATACTCATCGATTTTAAGAGATCTGATAAAACAACATTGCCTGAGTGCTAAAATTCAAAAAGATTTATTTACAATTCTTAAAAGCTTGTAGTTTATAAAGTGGTCAAAAGTAAAGTACAACGGGGAAAATTACTAAAAGAGAAAAAGAGAAAAAGAAATATGACAAAGAAGATATTGTACAAATTAAAGAAATAAAGATTTGTAAAAATATTAATCCAATCTAAAAAAATATTACATTCAGGAGTATTAACAAATATAGGAAAATATAATAAGGAATATAAATTATGAAAATATCATTTGGGCAAAACGTTCATTTAATAAAAGCTCCAAACAATATCAGACAAAGTTCTTCAAATGCTGAAAAAGATAATGAAACACAACCAACACAAATAACCGAAAAACAAAGAAATGCACTATCAGTTTTTGCAAACTATTATAATAATTATGCTACAATTTATTTGCAATTAAGGAACAATGGACTAAATGATGTAGTGGCAAATCAATTAGCCCTTGACTGTCTCCAATTGGAAAGCTCACTCTCAAAGCCTGTAAAATAAAGTAGGAGTAAGCAAATATTTTCCACCCTACATGCTAACTTAAAAACAGTTTTGTTTTAACGAGATTTATATAGCAGCTTGTCGTTAAACATAAATAAGCCGACCCTGTCACAGTGTACAATTAAAATTAACGAAACAACATCAAAACTCGCAACTGTTTGAGCACTCTGCCGAACGAAACGATTA
Organism: Cyanobacteria bacterium OH_CDB_20; assembly: GCA_023415935.1. GTDB lineage: Bacteria > Cyanobacteriota > Vampirovibrionia > Gastranaerophilales > Gastranaerophilaceae > JAEZIX01. The sequence goes on from JAEZIX010000036.1 coordinate 42,190, forward strand.
AGTATCGTTTTGTGAGAGGTAGAATTTGCGAGTTTAAGTTGAGTTTAGTTTTAATTAGTATACGAAGACCGAGGTCGGAGTTTTTACGTCTCTTTTATAAAAAAGAGACCCCGTCTGGAAGACCCGTCGGAAACATAATATTAAAAAGAAAGAATGAACGTAACAAATTTGCACAATTAGTCAAATTTGCTATAATCAGGCAGGATTTTAAACAAAAAAGAAAAATAAAAAATTATATGAAATTATCATCAATTTTTAAAAATCAAATTGCACTAATATTATTTGTTATCTTTTTATCAGTATTAATAGTGTTCTTGATTAACAATGTCGACTACATAAAAGAAAATGAAGGTTACTATGCCTTTTTAGGATGTTTTATTACCTTATTTGGTAATTTTGCAGCAATATATTACACTACAAAAATTACAAATGAACATAATAACAAACTATATCGAAAAGAAGTATTTATAAAAAGAAAAAATGAATTACTAATTGAAGTTGTTGAAATACTTATCAATTTTCATCATAAAATTGATAAAGACCTTGGTTTATTTGAATTTGAAAATAATGAACCTATAACACTAAATATGGCAAAAAATTTTTTTGTTAATAATTCTGACATAAAAAAAACTTATCAAGAAATAAGAGCAATTCATTACAAATTACTTGAAATTTATAAAATAGACATTGAATGTTTTAAAGAAGCAATAGCACAATGCAATTACATTATTGAAAACTATCTAACAAAGAATATTTACAATCTCGAAGCAACCAAAATTGCATATGAAAATATTTCAGAATATGAACTAAAAATATATTTTGCCAATATTTCACAAAATTTTCTTGCCAGTAGAAATAGAATAATTGAACTAATTAATTATGAACTTGAAAAATAATAGATTAGAATGTAGGGCATGAAAAAATTTACATAGCGATACTAAATAGTAAAAGACCTGACTAAAATAATCAGGTCTTTTTAAAAATGAATCTGGCAACTAGTTATGTTCCCAGGAGGTCTCCCTCCAAGTATTGTCACCGCAAGCAGTCTTTACGATCGTGTTCGGGATGGGAACGAGTGGTGTCCTGCCGCTTTGTCACCAGAAAGCTTTTGTAGAATGCATAAGCATTCAATGAGCTTTCAAGCTCATACGCTGAGAGCTGCATAAAACTATAAATAATCATCAGTGCTTTTCATTGATAGGAAAAGCCCTCGTCCTATTAGTATCATTTGGCTGAATATGTTGCCATACTTACACCTCTGACCTATCAACCACGTAATCTGCGTGGGGACTTACCTGGTTACCCAGTGAGAGAACTCATCTTACGGTGGGCTTCGTACTTATATGCTTTCAGCACTTATCCGCTTGGAACACAGCTACTGGGCGTTTACCGCTGGCGCGATAACCCATACACTGGAGGTTCCCTCTTCCCGGTCCTCTCGTACTAAGGAAGACTCCGTTCAATTCTCTTGCGCGTATACCGGATATGGACCGAACTGTCTCACGACGTTCTGAACCCAGCTCGCGTGCCGCTTTAATGGGCGAACAGCC
>JAEZIX010000092.1 GCA_023415935.1 Cyanobacteria bacterium OH_CDB_20
ATATTAAGCACCATGAGAATGTTGGCAAAGCGCAAAGGTGTAAGAGTATTTATACTGGATAACCTTATGAAGATAGAACTTGGAGATGGGCGCAATGAATTGACTTTGCAGAAGAATTTTGTAAACGAGCTTAAGATATTTGCATTGCAATATAATGCCATAGTACACCTAGTAGCACATCCAAGAAAACCACAGGCAGATGGGAAAATAACTAAATTTGACGTGGCAGGTACAGGGGATATTACAAACTTGGCCGACTATGTATTTGCTATTAGCAGGACAAGTGAAGAAGCTAAGCAAGAGTATCAAGATTACACAGACAATCCACCTAAAAATAAAGTAATGATAGACCCAAGGGATGCCACTATTACACTCTTAAAAGACCGGCCTACAGGAACAAGTGATAAAAATGCAGTAATGTATTTTGATAAGAAACGTAGAAGATTTTACAACACAACAGCAGACTTAAAGAAAAGTTATGGTTATAAGAAAACCTATGTGCAATCAGAAATAGATGACGATCAATTACCTTTTTAGGTGGTGGAATATGAGGAAAGAAAAAGAAATGTTTAGAGAAGCTTTGGAGTGGCTAGCAGCTAACTATGAGGACACTGACTTTGATAAGTTAGCTCAAGAATTACCTACTATTTGCAATAAGTATAAGGGTAGTGGCTTATGGCAGAGTCTAGTTTATGCAGTCCTAGACCACTTAGAAGCTAAAGCGAAGTACGAAAGGAGTAAGCAACATGCCAATACGCAATCCTAATAGGGCAAGAGAGGGAATTGTTATAGCTAAGTACATAATCAAGAATAAATGCACTTTAAAAGTAGCAAATGAACAATGCTACCCTAACATATCCGCATATGCAGCACAAGAAAGGCTGTATTTAGTAAGCAGAGTTGATAAGAAACTATACGATATGGCTAAAAAAGTGCAAAAAGAAGCGGTTGTTGCTGCAAAGTCTGATAAGAGTAAGCTAAAAGAGAAGCCATGTCCTGAGCTAAAAATAGAGCTAGACGAAGCAGTTATTAAAAGCAAGAGTAGAATTTCGTGGCTAAAAAAGAACATCAAAGTAGGGCAAGTAGTTGAGTACAGAATAAGCTATGACAATGTAGTTGAAATAGAAGTAACGAGGACATTTAGTAATTATTTTTATGGCAAAATTAAAGGCTGTCTAGAGGAATGTTATTACTATCAGCACATTGTTAAAGTGGTTAAGTAACTCAAAGTTGATTTTTATTAAGGAGATGAAAGTGTGGGGAAAAAAGAAAGATGCCAGTTAATTAACCAACTATTAGAAGTGATCTCTAAGCAAGATAGAGGTTTTTTTGAAACAAAAGGAAATTTAGCTGAATTTGAAATCAGAAACAATAGAGTATATTTCATTGATGATTATACAAGAAAAGCTATATGTGCTTACAGTGAACTTAATTGAAGACATTGGGGATTTTCACATGGTGGCACTCTATGGGCACTTGTAAATGATTTTAGGGAATGGATAGTAACAGGTAAATATAGTGATGGTAATAATGGTTATGGTGGCTTATATGCTACTTGTTGGGGCGTAAGCATTACAACAAAAGATAACATAATTGAAAAGGCAAAAGAAATAGGTTACTTGCCACAAGATGCAATTAGCTATAAAGAGTTTTGCAAAAGGCTAGTAGAAAAAGGGTGTGAATGGCAGCTAGGATATAGCAAAGATGAAATCAAGAAAGAATTAGGAATAGCATAAAACAAAGTGTTTTTTGAAAAGGAGGTGTGATATTGGAAGAAAAGTTATTGTGCGTACATACTGTAAAAACAATGTTTGGAGATGGGACACTGTTTGAGAAAGGTAAGATGTATGATTTTGTAAAAGTAGATAATAAGTATTCAAAACAACATGGTTTTATAGGGTACATAAAGAAAGATGATGAAAAATACAAAAGATGGTTAACTAGAAAGTTTAGATATGAACATTTTAGAAGAGCTGGTGAGCATAATGAAGTGTGACGGTTGTGATTTAAAGATAAATTGTGAGATGGCTAGTAAAGGATTTGCACCTTGTATAAGTCCATGTGAGCATTGCATAAATAGAGACCATGAAATTTTTGAAAAACCATGTGTATATTGCCATGTATTCGCTATGGATGGGCATTGCAGTTTTGAAAGTAACAAATAACTTTTTGGAAGGTGAAACATGGTTGTAACAGAAACAATAATCATTAAGGTTACACGAAGAACGGAATGCATTGAACAGTGCTTTGATGATGTAATGCAAGAGAAGATGGACACAGAACAAACTAAATGTGAATTAGCTTGTATGTTGGCAAAAGAAGGACTTGAATTGCAAAAAGGTGACTTTATACATGTAGATGTAAGAGCAAATTGACTTTTGTTGAGGTTGAAAGGAGAGAAATTATGGACACTTACAAGAATGAAGATAAGAAATGCGAGTGTTGGAAGTGTGAGATTCAAGATACTTGCCCTTATAAGGACAAATATCAAAGACTTCCAAGAACAGCACCAGGAGCATTAGGTCTTTGTAAAAAGTTGAAATAAGGTGAGCATATGAAGGTTTTTGATGGAATGCCATTATCTTTTAAAATACCAGGGCATACGTGCAAAGGGACAATAGAAAAGATTTGGGATAGAGATGTATTTGAGAAAAAAGAAAAATGGCTTGTAATAAAAGGTGTTAGAGATGATGGTGTTAAAGGGGCGGGATTACTTATACGTGAAGAGTCATTGAAAGACTATATTCTCAAAGATGAAATTAAAGAAAATGCTAATATATCAGCATTTGAGCAGTTAAGTTTGTATTAGAAGGTGAACTAATGATAGGACTTATAGACGTAGATAGCAAGATACCTAACTTAGCACTTATGAAGATTAGTACATACTATAAGTCTTTAGGTGAAGAAGTAGAATTTGTGGCACCTGGTAGAGAATATGAGAAAATCTTTGCCAGCGCCATATTCACTAGGTCATATAATGAGTGCTTAAGACTTCAAGAATTTTATGGAGATAAAATTGAAATAGGTGGCACAGGATGGGACTTAAAAAAGGTGCTACATGAAGAGATAGAAGATAGTAGACCAGATTATAACCTCTATACAGCAGAAATGATTGCAGGGCGAATGAGGGGCATCATGACTAAGGCTAGAAAGTTTGAAAAGGCTACAGAGATTGTTAATGCTGGGATGGGATTTACTTCAAGAGGATGCGTTAGGAAATGTAGTTTCTGTTTTGTACCAAAGAAAGAAGGGGATTTTAGAGATGTGGCAGAAATTAAGAACCTCATAAATCCGAAAAGTAGTGTATTAATCTTACACGACAATAACTTAACAGCGGATCCATACTGTATAGACAAATTACACGAAATTAGAGATAGAGGATTGATTGTGGACATTAACCAAGGTTGTGATGTGAGACTTGTAAATGATGATATAGCTAAGTCATTAAGCGAGGTAAAGCACCTTAGAAGCCTCCATTACGCATGGGATTTGATGGGTTTTGAAAAGCAGGTAATGGAAGGTATTAAAACCTTAAGTAAATACATAAAACCGTATAAGCATATGTGCTTCATGCTAATAGGCTATAACACAACCTTTGAAGAGGATATGTACAGATTTAGGAAATTAACAGAAATGAAGATAGATCCTTTTGCAATGATATATAACGAGAATGAAAAAGGTGATATAAGGCTTAAGCATTTTGCAAGATGGGTTAATAGTAGGATTTATAGATCATGTAGTTTTGAAG
>JAEZIX010000003.1 GCA_023415935.1 Cyanobacteria bacterium OH_CDB_20
TTCATACTGTACAGCAAACTCCAAAGTAGAAATTTCCTTTTTTAAAAAGGATAAAAGTGTTATCATATCGGTTACAAATGAGGGTAAAGGTATCTCAAAAGAAGATATTGAACTCGTTTTCGCTAAATTCTATACTAGCGTGAATAAATATAGAAAAATGGGTACAGGTTTGGGATTATACCTTGCAAATCAAATCGTGGTTGCCCACAAAGGTAAAATTGATGTCGATAGTGTAGAAAACGGCAAAACCACTTTTAATGTAGAATTGCCGCTTTAATAATTTATTACTTTAGCTTTGATTAGATGTTGCCTGTCGAGCTATTTCTGTCATCTTCAAGCTGTTTTATATCAACAGGCTCTTCTGAGCCGTCAGTGTATTTGTATGGTGTATCAATGTCGATATTTACATCGATATCAATCATTTCAATATCGTCTTTTCCGTAGTCTTTTATCTTGCCATCTTCAAGTTTTACTGAAACTTTATCATTTAAAATATGAAGCGAACATACGCAACCTACACCGTCAGGAGTCATAACACCCGAACCCACAGGGCACATCTTTTTAGCTGCTTCCATATAATTTGGATATTCATAACTCAAGCAGCATAATAATCTTCCGCAGGTACCAGAAATTTTGCCCGGTGTAATAGGCATTCCCTGATCACGCGCCAGTTTTATGTTAATTGATTCAAAAGAACGTTTGAATGAGCAGCAGCAGAAAGGTCTTCCGCAAAGTCCGTTGCCCTGGCAAAGAGAAGTTTCATCTCTTACTCCAATATGTCTCAAATCTATTCTTACTCTCTTGAATACTTGAGTCAGGTCTTTTAATAGTTCTCTAAAGTCTACACGCTCTGGAGCTGTATAGTAAAAAGAAACCTTTTTTCTATCAAAAGTGTATTTACACTCAATTAAATTCATATTTAATTTGTGTTTTTCTATAAGTTCACGGCATTTTTTGTAGCCTTCTTCTTCTAGTGCCTCAAGCTCTTTGAGGGATTCTAAATCTTTATCATTCATAATTCTTACAAGAGGAAGAAATTCAGGTTTTTTATCTTTCCATTTTTCAGCAACAGGTGGAGGTACAAGAAATACTCTTGCGGCTTCTTCACCTTTATCAGTCCTTACAAGAACCATTTGTCCATGCTCAACTTCAATAAAATCAGGGATTTCAAGAGCATAGAATTTGTTTTTTAATAGTTTTACTGCGTATTTTATCATGTGTAGTTCCTTTTGCACATTGTAGCATAAATGAGGCATATTTTAAAATTTGTGAACATTAATTGTCTTTTGCGCAATAATTATTTTCAGAATGTTTTTATTAAAGAGTAAGCTTTTTTAGTGGGGCATGGTATATGAATGATAAAATAATGATGTTTATGTTGCGTAATTCTTTAGAAGAAAATAAAGAAATTAAAAGCAATTATAAAGTTAAAAGTATTGATTTTAGCTGTAAAATGGTCGAATACTCAAGATTTGCGACCGTTCCAATTCAAGTTAGAGTTGACGAATAGAGAATTTTTATACTAAAAAGAACACTACATTGTAGTGTTCTTTTTTATTAAATGGATTATTATTCTCCTATTATTGCATTGATATCAGCAACCATCACATCAGGATCTATGCCATGAACTTTTGCTCCTGCTTCTAAGTTTTCAAATCTTGCAGCAGCGCATCCGATACAGCCAAGTCCGTATTTTTGGAATACTTCCAATGCTTCAGGATATTGTTGAACAATCTCTATTATGCTCATTTCTTTTGTTACTTTTGCCATAATTTACCTTCCGTTTCGTTGATTTTTTATAAATTTCTATTAATAAGATTATACAACAAATTAATAGGAAGTTAATTATTATGATTTTTTTTGAAACAAAAAGAAAAAACGAACTTTGTATCGGCTTGTGTCAATTAGGTCTAGACAGAAAGAAAGATTCTTTCTATAAAAGCAATTACAGCCCTCTTTTATTTGAAGAGGACTGTAATAATGACTCATATAATATTTTTATTGATCAGACTCTTTATCGTTATTAAGCAGTTTTTCAAAATCAGAAGGTTTTAAGTTTTGGATAAAATCTCTGAATTCAGCTGCTTCTTCTTCATCTTTTGCACTGTCGCAAGAAATAGAACCGTCAGCAAGTACTTTTGTTGATACGAATATTGGAGCTTCAGCTCTTATCGCAAGTGCTATTGCATCAGATGGTCTTGAATCAACTTTGAGTTCATTTCCTTCGTCATTTACCATGATAATATTTGCGAAGTATGTTTCTTTATCAACATCACTAATCTCAATTCTATTGATAACGTAGCCGGTTTCTTCTATGAGATTAATCATAAGGTCATGGGTCATCGGTCTTGCAACTTGGATATTTTCGATTTTCCTGATTATTGCGCTTGCTTCAGCTGAACCTATCCAGATAGGAAGGGCTTTTCTGTTTTCTTTATCATTTAGTACAACAATCGGAGAACCTGAACGAGTATCTATTGCTATCCCCATCACTTGCATTTCTATCATTATTTGGTGCCTTTATTATGTATTGCTCAATTTATATTATAGCTTAAAACCTTTATAACAAGCAAATCTAGTCTGATAATTTTGTGAGTATTTCAGCAGAATTTTCTGTTATTAAAATACTGTGTTCAAAATGAGCAGATGATTTGTGGTCTTTGGTTACAACGCCCCATTTGTCATCAAGAACGTACACTTCGTCGCATCCGAGATTTAACATTGGTTCTATTGCTAATGTGTAGCCTGATTTAAGGATTGTTTTGTTTCCTGTCGAATAGTTGAAAATAAAAGGATCTTCATGCATTCTGCTTCCAACTCCGTGTCCGCCGTATTCTCTAACTATACCCAGATTATTGGCTTTTGCAATTTTTTCTATTGCAGAGCCAATATCGTCTAAGGTATTATTTTCTTTTGCCTGAGAAATAGCTGCATATAAGGCTTCTTCAGTTACTTTTAGAAGTCTTTTGTTTTCGTCTGATATTTCGCCGACTGGATATGTCCACGCGCTGTCTCCGACATAACCTCTAAAAGTGGCACCGACATCTACTGCTATTATGTCGCCTTCTTTTAGTATTGTGTCTTCAGAAGGGATTCCATGGACAACCATATCATTTACTGATGCACAGATTGAACCTTGGAAACCATTATAGCCAAGAAAAGTAGGTTCGCATTTGTTATCTTTAATAATTTGATAAGCGATACTATCAAGATATTTTGTCGAAAGCCCAGGTTTTATAATGCTTTTCATTTCTTGATGAACAAGAGCAACAACGTGCCCTGCCATTTTCATAAGTTTTATTTCTTCGCGCGATTTTTTTTTGATTGCCATTATTTATATTACTTCCATTAATTTTGAATATACTTCATCAATGGTTCCTGTTGCGATAATTCTTACAAGTTCGCCTCTTTTTTCGTAAAAATCAACAAGAGGAGCTGTTTGACTGAAATATGTTTCAAATCTTGCTTTTGCAATTTCTTCAGTATCATCTGCTCTTTGAACTAATTCTGCTCCGCAAATGTCGCATTTTGTGGTGTCTGCCATTGGCATAGTCTTGATGTTAAATATTTTTCCGCAAGCAGGGCAAGAACGTCTGAAAATAATACGTTCAATCAAGTTATCAATAGGAATATCGAAGTAAAGTACCTTTAGAGACATTTCTTCACCATTGATTTCTTTTAAGATTCCATCAAGCATTTCAGCTTGTTCAATGCTTCTAGGATAACCATCAAGGATAAATCCAGCTTTTGCATCATCCTGAGAAAGTCTATCTTTTATGATACTAACAACCACATCAATAGGAACAAGTTCGCCTTTATCAATATAACTTTTTGCCATTTTCCCAAATTCAGTGCCATTTTTGATGTTTTCACGAAGCAATGAACCTGTATCTACGTGTGGTAAATTTAATTCTTTAGATAATCTGCTTGTTTGAGTGCCTTTTCCGCTTGCCGGAGGTCCTACGAACACTAATTGTTTTTTCATTTAACTAACCTCATAATAAACTATTTTCAGCCATATTATAGCACTAATACGTCAAAAAAGGTAAATGCTTTACATTCCGGCATTTACCTTTTTATCGAATTATTTAAGTAATTACTCTTTTAGGAAACTTTCGTAATTTCTTGCTAAAAGATGTGTTTTTACTTGATTAATGAAGTCTAAAGCAACACCCACCATGATTATTAATGATGTCGCCCCAATTCCTTGAAGTGTAGTTATATTGGTCATATAACTTCCAAGAGAAGGAACAAGTGCAATAATACCAAGTCCAAGCGCGCCTATAAATGTTATTCTTCCTAGAATCTTATCTAATGCTTCAGAAGTTGGTCTTCCAGGCTTTATGCCAGGAATTGAAGATCCATATTTCTTAAGATTGTTCGCAATTTCTTTTGGTTGCATATTTGGCATAATTGAAGCATAAAAGAATGTCAAACAAACTATTAGTAAGAAGTATATTATGTTATAAGATAAACCTGATGGGTTAAAAAGCATTGCTGATTGAGTTATAAAGTCTTTTATAAGACCTTCAGGGAGCTTTGCTTGCCCAACAAGATTTAAAACAGTTGTAGGGAATAACAATATTGCAACTGCAAAGATAATTGGCATTACACCACCCGGATTAAGTTTGAACGGGATAAATGTATTCATTCCGCCATATACTTTGTTTCCAACTTGTCTTCTAGGGTTTACGATTATAACCTTTCTCACAGCTTCTTGCATTATTACAATGAATACCATTGCTGCAAAGAATATTAATAACAAAACGACTAAGCCAAGTTGTAATGACGCGTCATTTGAAACAATCTGAGCTGTTCTGCTGCCATAGACAGGAATTTTAGAAATGATACCAACAAAGATAAGCATTGAAGCACCGTTTCCAATTCCTCGCTCTGTCATAAGCTCTGCAAGCCACATTGTGAATACAGAACCTGCTGTAAGAATTAAGACTGAACCGACTACAAACAAGAACATATTTACATCAGGCATAATAGCGCCAGATGCAGTTCTTGTAAGGAACATCACAAATACAAGTGCCTGAAAAGCTGCAATAACAACTGTAAAAAGTCTTGTGTATTGCGAAAGTTTTCTTCTTCCTGCTTCACCTTCTTCTTTCTGCAATTGTTCTAATGCAGGAATTACAACCGTTAGCAGTTGTAATATGATAGATGCTGTGATGTAAGGTCCTATCCCAAGGGCAATTATAGATACATTTCCAAGCGCACCGCCTGAGAACATATCTAAGAATCCAATGATGTTATTTCCTGCAGCTAAGTGCGAAAATACTTCATTGTTAATACCAAAAAGTGGAAGCTGAGTACAAAAACGGAAAACTACTATCATCAAAAACGTAAACAATAGTTTCTCTTTAAGCCCTGATACCTTGAACATAGATATCAATTCTTCCATTGATGGTGGTTTTATTTTTGCTGCTTGTTGTTGCATTATACTAACTGAGCCTTTCCGCCTGCTTTTTCAATTTTTTCTTTTGC
>JAEZIX010000035.1 GCA_023415935.1 Cyanobacteria bacterium OH_CDB_20
CCAACAAAGCTAGTACCTAAAGCATGTATAGAAGTTGAACATGACTGGCGTTGTTTTAGAATAGCGGAAGATGCTTCTTTTGGAAAGTATGGAATGATAGCTTTCTTAGCAGATATTATTGCTAGGCAGAAGACAGGAATTTTGGTGGTAGCCACGTATGATACGGATTATATTTTAATTAAAGGCCCTAAATGGGAAGAGGTTAAATACGCATTAGAAGAAAGTAACTGTAGATTTATTTAGAAGATTAGATTTTTCGAATAGAATGAAATATGAATAATAGCTTGGTTACTTATTAGATATACTATATTAGAAAGATAGTACTAATAGGCTAGACTTTAGTTTGATCTTATAATATTTTTATAGAAACTAAAAAGTATTAATAATGACAAGCTTGAGGGGAAGTACAATGAATAGAGAATATGATGCAGTTATTAGAAACAGCCATTTATTTTAAAGAACGTTTTAAGTTAGAAATGAGTATAGAAGCTATCAAGGAACGTTGGAGTCAGATGGCGTGGGAATTCTATACTAAAAAGGTACCATTAAAAGAAAGGCTAAAGACTTTTTAGTATGGCTTAAAGAAAAGAATATTAAAATGGGCAGTGCTACTAGCAACAGTATTGAATTGGTAGAAGCTGTACTTGAAGCATTAAATATTAGAGATTACTTCCTGATATCTATTTAAATGTAGTAGAGGACTTAGAGGTGATACCCCATATGTTCGTCGACCCTCTTAGTCATTGTAATATCTAGGACGATATGATATGATTCTAAGGCGTAAAATATTTTGAATATTTAGCCGATTAAAAGGGGGGAGACTATGAGGATTAAGGGATTAGAAGGACTAGCAGCTCATCACGAGTTAGATGATGAGATAAGTAAAGGAGGTAAGTTTATTATTTATCAATATAGTTTATCCTGCATAGTGTTAACAGTGAGGAAGACTTCTAAAATTATTTTTGTAAAATCCACCCAAAGCAGGATAAGCCCAGGCATTATTTATTCATTAATTAGTCTTATTTTAGGATGGTGGGGTATTCCATGGGGACCAATATATACAATAAGCGCAATTTATAAAAACTTCCGAGGTGGGATAGATATAACGGATACAGTGATGCAGCAAATTAATGGCAAACATGGGGATTTGAGAGATGTACATATTATATTGTAATAGGGACGTTTATATGATGCAAATGCCGTAGGACTATTAAGGTAAGTAATGTTAATATCGGGAATAAGAAACGGAGAGAGTATAATGAAAAAGTATATTTTGGTTGTAGGGATAATTGGGGCAATAGCATGTACTCTGGTGGGATGTGGTAAAAAAGGAGAGGCGAAGGTACAACCGGTTGAAGTACAAACAGATGGAACTGTTGCTATAGGGTTTGATTATACAAAGCGATCAGGTTACTCATCTAATCAATATGCTATATGGATAGAGGATGAAGAGGGGGATTTGGTGAAAACAGTTTGTGCAACACAGTTTACGGCACAAGGTGGATATGAGCAGAGAGCTGAGTCGATTCCAATTTGGGTAAAAAAATCTGGTATTAGTACATATGATCAAGAGCAGATGGATGCAATTACAACTGCAACACCGAATACAGGAAAGGTGATATATCTATGGGATTTGCGAAATGAAAAGGGCGAACAAGTGTCACCAGGGGTTTATACTTTTTTTGTAGAAGCAACTATTTATAAAGAGAGTCGGGTGTTGTATACAGGAGAAATAGATATAAGTGGAGGGGAATGTAAGGTAGAAGCAATACCTGAATTTACAACTAATGAAGCAGCAGAGAGTGATCTTATTGTGGATGTATATGCTAACTACTTACCTTGACTAGCGCAACTCGTTATATTAGGTATATAGTACTAATAGGCTAGACTTTAGTTTGATGTTATAATATTTTTTATAGAAACCAAAATGTATTAATAATGACAAACTCGAGGGGAAGAACAATGAATAAACAATATGACGCAGTTATTTTTGATTTAGATGGTACCTTAATTGATTCTATGTGGGTATGGGAAAAAATTGATGAGACTTTTTTAAGTGAATTAGGGCTTACAGTCCCTAAAGATATGGATAAAATATTAGAAGGCAAAAGTTTTACAGAAACAGCTGTTTATTTTAGAGAACGTTTTAAGTTGGAAATGAGTATAGAAGCTATTAAAGAACGTTGGAATGAGATGGCATGGGAATTTTATACTCATAAGGTGCCATTAAAAGAAGGAGCCAAAGACTTTTTAGTATGGCTTAAAGAAAAGAATATTAAAATGGGTATTGCTACTAGCAATAGTATTGAACTTGTAGAAGCTGTACTTGAAGCATTAAATATAAGAGATTACTTTAGTCAGATTCGTACTTCTTGTGAAGTGGGCAGAGGGAAGCCATTCCCAGATATTTATTTAAAAGTAGCAGAGGATTTAGAGGTAGTACCTCATAAGTGCTTAATCTTTGAAGATATTCCAAATGGCCTTAGAGCAGGTAAAGCAGCGGGTATGACAGCTTGGGGAATGTTTGATAATCAAACAGAAGAGATGCAGTCAGAAATGAAGGAGATAGCAGATCATTTTGTAACGGATTATTATGAAGTTATGAAAGGCTTTGAAGTTTAACAACTAAAAATCATTGATGTGCAAAGGTGATGCTGCTCCGTAAGTAGCTTTTTGTGAGTTGTGGAAAGTATGAGGGAATATAAGGGTTTATAATATATTTAACTAGGTTTGTAAAAGAGGAGTATAGATCTCCTCTTTTTTTGTGAGTAATAATACAATGGTTGAATTCAGAATATTCTTGAATGTATAATATAACAGAGGAGTTATACGGGGAAGATGGAGTACATTAAGGGGGAGGATTTAATGAAAAGATGGAAAATAGTAAAGAAGGTTTTAGTAGCAATCATAAGTAGTTTTTTAGTATGTTGTATAGGTTGTAATACATCACAAACTTATCCCAATGATATCATATTATTAGAACGATATTTACAGAGTTACTGGAGATATGAAAATAATGGGCGATATCTTGATCAATATGGTTATGTATATGAATACAATTTTGATGAGGGGACAAAGTATCCACTTATGGAATATAAAATCAAATCAGAAGAGGACTATTTAAAGGTTGTGTTAAATGAAAGTTATTATAGTGGTAAGCCAATTGGAAAGATTGATGAAGAGAAGCTAAAAAATATTCTAAAAGAATTGAGGCGTGTAAATCCAAGGGCATCTATGACAAAAAAATGGATGGCGAGTGATGCAGGGCAAGTTATATTATTTACCCTAGATGGAGATGGTAAGTTATTACCGTTACATGGCTATGGTAGTCTTAAGATAGAACTTCAAGATAATGCGGCGAAGAAGCTTACAAAGATGTGGGATGAGTTGCAACTCGTTCAGTGTGATGAAGTAGCGTGCATAAGTGAATTAGAATCAGCAAAAGTGAAAAATGGTTTATCTAATCAAGTTGGTGGAACAGTAACAATCACTGAAACAAAAAACCTTCAGTTTAAAGATGGAGAATTGACCTTTAGAGTATTGGGACTTGATAATGAGGAGATACTTTTTGAAGATGTTAATGTGGAGACAACAGGTAATATGAAGGCAGAGGTAGAAAAGAAAGTCGAAAATAGTTTATCAACTATAAAGATAAAACTTACAGGTACGTCAAAAGATACAGAAAGCATCACATTTCATAATTTTAAGCTCACAAGTTATCAATTAATTCCCGAGATTGAATATAGTTTACTGATTCAGGGAAATGGACTAATCAACTATGGACGAGATAATATAGGAATCCCTGGCTTTATCAATTTAAGAAAAGAAGTAGATGATTATCCAACATGTAAATATAGAAATATTTCTTTTGATATTACTAATGTGGAAGATTTTATTTGTACAGACGAAGGAGAACTCGTGATAGCACTTGATGTTATTGAGCAAGCTTATGGTTTAAGAGAGAATAAGGTTAAGAAAGAAGGGGATCATGTTCAATTGATTTTAGGAAAGAGGATAGTTGAGTTCACAGTAGATAGTGATGAGGTAATTATTGATCAAGTAGCACATACAAAGATGAATGCAAAAGTAGTAAAAGGTGAAAGTGGAATAATGGTACCAGCAAAGGCAATGGCTATATTAGTATCATCAGAGTTTATTCAATTAAATGATGACTCGTATATGTTTTATAATGTTTACAATCAGTAAAAGTATAAATAAAGAAATATATTTGTTATTACATAAGTGGAGTGATGTGCTAAGAATAAATGGAATATTTTATATCCTCTTTTGTATTTTCAATAGAAAGGATGATTATAATAATGAAGGATTTAAAAGTAATATTTATGGGTACACCTGATTTTAGTGTAATATTACAGTATCCTAAGCATAGTTGTGTAAATGTTCACGCATCACTTCTTCCAAAATTAAGAGGAGGAGCACCTATTCATAGAGCTATTATTGATGGATATACTACTACAGGCATAACCATAATGTATATGGGTCAAAAAATGGATAATGGTGATACCATAAGCCAAAGAAGCATTGAAATAGAAAAAACTGATAATGTAGGTACGTTGCATGATAAGTTAAGTTTATTAGGGACAGAATTATTAATAGAAACATTACCAAGTATTGTGAAGGGACAAGCAAATAGAATGATCCAAAATGAAGAAGAAGTAACATTTGGTTATAATATATCAAGAGAAGATGAACATATAGATTTCAATAAAACAAAAATAGAAGTTTTTAATCAAATAAGGGGACTTAATCCATGGCCCGTAGCTTATGCAATATTAGATGATAAAGAAATAAAAATATATGAAGCCATTATAGGTGATGATATTTATAAAGAAAAGTCAAATGGAGAAATAGTAAAGTTATATAAAGAAGGGATAGGAATTAAAGTATCTGATGGGGAGATTATTTTAAAAGTAATAAAGCCTTCAGGTAGTAAAAAAATGAATGTGAAAGATTATCTCAATAGATTTAAAGAAAAAAATAGTCTAATTGGTAAGGTATTTAAGTGATTTGTGAGGAGTTTCTTATTTCATTTACCTTTACAGAACAAGTATTTTTAAAGGGAGAAAATTTGGAGTAGGTTTATTTAAATAAAAAGCATTGTTTTAGTGAAGAAGATAAATTATATCTGTGAAATAACCTTATAATGTCATAATAAAGGTTAGGATTAATGGTAGGCAAGGAGATAATGCATGGATCAAAAAATACTTTCGTTTCTAAAAAAATATTATGGTGGTAGCAATACATATGCTATAAAAGATATACCTAATGAAGTAGTTGAGTATTGTATTGAAAAGGGTGTTATGTTTAAACCATCCGAAATAA
>JAEZIX010000104.1 GCA_023415935.1 Cyanobacteria bacterium OH_CDB_20
TTATTTAGTAATAATAGAAAGAGGGTCATAAAAATGAAAACTCAATTTAAATTCTTAGCAGTTAGCGTATGTTCATTAGCTATAGGTCTATCATTAAGCAACTTTGCAACATCTGCAGTTACACCAACAAACAAAATCGCAGTTGTTGACGTTCAAAAAGTTGTATCAAACTCTTCTCAAGTAAATGCTTTAAAAGAAGAACAAAAAAGAAAAATCCAAGATGTTCAATCATTTATTGTAAATGCAAAAAAATCATTAGAAAAAGAAACTGATGCAAAAAAGAAAAAGGCTCTTGAAGAAGGATATAACAAAGAATTACAATTAAAAACTTCAACAATAGAAAAAGAATATGGACAAAAACTAAAAGAAATTGATACTACAATTTCAACAGTTATTGCAAATAAAGCTCAAACACAAGGCTATTCAATGGTTCTAGCAAAAGGTGTTGTTTTATACGGCGGTGACGATATTACTGATGCAGTAATTAAAGACGTAAAATAATAAATAGTCCAAGTAAAAAAACTATTTTAAAAAGAGAGATTTTATAGTTTCTCTTTTTTTAAATGTAATTTATTTCATAAGATCCGTTATCAAAAGTAAACTTGAGTCTTAGTTTCTCACCATTATATGATGGTGGAGGAGGATAATATTGAGGCAGTTTCATCATCATTTTATAAACCGCATTATTTACAGATACATTATCTGAAGTCTTTGAAAAATTTCTATTAATAAGTTTTCCGCTATCATCTATATTAAACTCAATTACGCAGTCACCTTGCCCTTGCACTGAAAGTATTTCAAGATTAAAAAACAAGGCTTTTCTTAATGCTGCCTTATATTTATTCAATTCAATAACAGATTCATTTGATTGCGAAGTTTGGGCTTTTGGCGCACTCACTGTTGTAGGCTTTTGGGCTATATTCTTGGTTGTATTGGTTTGATTTGTTTTTTTCTGAGCAGTTGCTATATTTTTTGCAATTTGAGGTTTAACTATTTTAGCAACTGGCTGCTTTATTTGCTCTTTAACTTTGTTTTTAGGAGGACTAAAGACTGAAATTATTCTTGCGGGAGCTTCTACTTTTGGCTCAGCTATTGTAACAGGAGCAGGCTCTATTTTTCTTGGCACTTCTTTCCATATTTTTTCAATATCAGGAATGTTAGCCTGAGCAACTTTTAAACTTTTTGTTTTAGTTTCTGAAGTATTATTTATCCAACCATTGCCAAAGAAAAAAACCGTATAAATTGAGAGAATTATACAAGAGAAAAATACAGCAAGTGAAAAATAGCTAAAAGGCATTACAATAGGAATAGACGGTTGTTTTTTTTCGCCAAACTCAAGAAAATCATTATTGCCGCAATCGCAATAATCAGGTTTTTTATTATAAGTTTTTTCGCAATCAGTACATTTATACATTTTGTTATTTTTTCACCGTTTCATAGTCTGAGTAGTCGGAAGGATTGCTGTACCCTGTCTGTGTAGACATTACAAATCCTCCTGTAACATTTGTAATTATACGTTTAGTTCCTTCGGGGAAGTTAAGGATTGGCTGCCCTTGATATTTAACAATTATAGGTCTTATGACTCTAATACCAAGATTAGTAAACATAGGGTCTGTTGACCAAACCTTAAGATTTGAAATTGTGCCAAATTTGTCCACAGTAAATGAAAACTTAAACACAGTTCCTAGAGGTGCTCCTATTTTTGCATCTCTCATAACTTGGTTTTGTAGGTCAGAGCGCCACTTATTCCAGGCAATAATCTCCTCAGCTTCAGTAAGCTGCTTTGGAACATCAACTACTTCTTTTTTAATAATCACTGGTTCTGGATGTTGAATAACTTGATTAGTCTGATTATTTGAAGCTACAGTCTGCTTTGTTTGAGTTTTTTGCTGGCCTTGAGGCTTAGGGGCAATATTATTTTTATTTTGAATGAAGTTTTTTGGCTCTGTATTATTTTGATTATCAAATCTTGCAATAATGTTTTCTCTGATATTGTTAGGCTTATTTTGAGATACAACAGAATTATTTTCATCTTTATCGTTAGAATTTGAAACTTGGCTTTTTTGCTCCGTATTTTTCTCTGAATTTTGAACCTGAGGAGCTTCAGCCACAAAAGAGAAGTTAATATCTTCAATAAGAACCTGTTTGTGCATAACAGGACGTTTAACCGCAATAATTGCCGTTATAAGCACCATCAAAATTATTAAAAATATAACTTTTATCTGTGTCATTTCTTATTCTTTATCTATTTTTGAAACAAGTTCATCAAGCGCATATATATCAAATTTAGTTTGACTTAGCATATAAGTTTCAGCAATAAGTAGAGCAGTAGGGACAAGAGCAGCAATTATGCTCATAAACATACCCTGAATATCACCACCGATTTCGGTCATAAAATATGACGTATTCATAGAAATTTCAATAAACAATATTGAAATACCAATAATAAGATAGCGCAGCTTATCGTTTTCAAGTTTTTTTATACCTTGAACACCATATATATCAACACCATGATATAAATAATTACTAAAACCGTCTTGCTTAATTATGTTTGAGCCCTGAATTTTTCTAACTGAATAAAAAGCATTAGCAAAAGCAAAAAACGCAAACACAATAAGGAAAGTTGCCAAAACTAAAAACACGGGACTGAATCTAAGTCCTGAAATTCTAATCCACCCTGCAGCTTCAGGAAAGCAAGCCGCTAAGGTATTTGAAACACCATAAGCAAGAAATGGCGCTGTAATTATCCCAAGTAATATTTCCCCAATTGATTTTAACTGAAAGTTAAAGAGTTTATCCTTAATTTCATTTATTTTGGAATCAGATAGAGCATTGATATACTTTTCTATCCACATTTTATAAGCATTTATAACCTTTTCAAAATCTTCTTGATACTCAACTTTATCAGAGTCAAATTGAAGTTCTTGAGCATTATTTTTGAAAAAACCAGCGCTTATGGCAACTATGGCGAGCATCGAAACAAAGAATAATGCAACAAAAATAGCAAATATGATATTTTGCCCTTGCAGATAATAAATCAAGTTAATCGCGTAAACACCTATGAAAAATACACTTGAAACCGTAAGCATAAATTTTTCTGCAATTAGTGAAACACGATTTGGTTTTTTCTTATTCTGTAAAGCAACAAATACTCCTTGTTTAAGCACAAGTGCAATTGCAAAAATTACAACAGTAAAAAGAACCCAAACTTTAATAT
>JAEZIX010000105.1 GCA_023415935.1 Cyanobacteria bacterium OH_CDB_20
GGTACTCAATCTGCATGTCATGCCGCATGTGCTGCGTTTGCTGAAGCTATAAAAACTGTAGCAGATAATCCGAGAGATTATTAAGATGATGCAAGCATTAGGTCTTATAGAAGTAATAGGTTATCCAGCAGCTATAGAAGCAGCGGATGCCGCATTAAAAGCTTCTAATGTTCAACTAAGTGGAGTGTCAAAAGTTGGAAGCGGCATTATGACAGTACAACTTTTTGGAGATGTAGGCGCTATAACAGCAGCAGTACAGGCAGGTGGTCAAGCAGCTGAAAGGATTGGGAAGGTTAGGGCAACTCATGTTATCCCAAGAGTAGATGAAAGCTTGATTGGAAAAGTAATACAACCAAGAGCAGTCGAAACCGAAACCAATAAGGAAAGTACGCCTGAATTTAGTTTGTATCAGGAAGAAGAGATACAGCCTGTGAAAACCGCGCAAGAAGTTCAAAGAATAGAAGACAATGCCTCGATCCCAGAATCAGATATATTAAAGGATAATCCCCAGACTGGGATAGAGCAGATTACTAATGAAGAAATAATAAGTACTGATGATCTGAGTAAAAAAAGCAATACAGAGCTTAGAGAGCTTATTCAGACTTTAGGAATTAATGTCCCTATAAAGAAATTAAGAGAAGCTAAAAAGTCAGAACTTATTAAGATGATAACCGAGGCTAAGCAATAAATAGACTATGCATGACAACTATGTAAGGAGGCTCCAATGGAACTAAAAGATAAGGACTTACAATCCATTCAAGAGGTTAGAAACCTTTTAATAGAAGCTCAAAAGGCACAAGAGATTTTATCTACTTTTAATCAATGCCAAATTGATAAAATTGTAAAAGCTATTGCAGATGCAGGAGCTGCTAATGCTGAAAAGTTAGCAAAAATGGCAAATGAAGAAACTGGTTTTGGGCGTTGGCAGGATAAGGTCATTAAAAATATCTTTGGCTCAAAAGGTATTTATGAAGCCATTAAAGATCAAAAAACAATTGGTATTCTAAGAGATAACAAAGAAGAAAAGACTTTAGATATAGGTGTATCTGTAGGGGTTATTGCAGGAATCGTACCATCTACTAATCCAACTTCTACAATTATGTACAAAACACTTATTTCCATTAAAGCAGGTAGCTGTATTGTTTTTTCTCCACACCCAAGTGCGAGAAACTGTATTAAAGAAACAGTAGATATATTAACAAGAGCAGCAGAAGCAGCAGGTTGTCCAAAAGGAGCAATCTCCACTATCACGCTTCCAACTTTACATGCAACACAAGAGCTTATGAAACATCCTAATACTAAACTCATTTTAGCAACTGGTGGACCGGGAATGGTAAAATCTGCTTACTCTTCGGGAACGCCAGCTATTGGAGTAGGTGCAGGAAATGGACCGGCTTTTATTGATAAAAGTGCAGATGTTAAATTAGCTGTTAAACGCATTATAGATTCCAAGACATTTGATAATGGTACAATTTGTGCTTCAGAGCAATCCGTTATCGTTGAGAGATGTATGGAAGAAAAGGTAATTGCTGAGTTTAAAGCTCAGGGTGGTTATTTCTTAGATGAACAAGAAAATAAACAACTAGCTAAATTTATCTTAAGGGCTAGTGGTACAATGAACCCTCAAATTGTAGGAAAGAGTGTAGAGCACATTGCTAAACTAGCAGGACTTACTAAAGTGCCATCTGCAGCTCGTGTACTCATTGGAAGGGAAGTAAATGTTGGTCATGAATACCCTTATTCCAGGGAAAAATTAGCACCTATTCTTGCATTTTATGTAGAAGAAAATGTAGATGCTGTGCTTAAGAAGTCACAAGAAATCCTTCATTTAGAAGGAAAAGGGCATACTTTCTGTATGCATGCTAATGATGAGGAGTTAGTAAAACATTTTGCACTCCATATTCCAGCATCACGTATTTTAGTCAATACCATGGGTTCATTAGGTGGTGTTGGTGGCACAACTAACTTATTCCCAGCACTTACCTTAGGCTGTGGTGCAGTAGGTGGTAGCTCGTCTTCTAATAACATTGGTCCTATAGATCTTATTAATATTAGGCGTGTAGCTTATGGAACAAAGGAAATAGAAACACTAAGGCAAGAAGCTGGTGTGAGCTGTTCTTCGTCAAATATTGGTAACAGTTGCTGTGAGAAGAGTTTAATTGATGAAATCGTAAGAAGGATTATGAAAGAGTTAATATAATTAGCGAAAAGTAGAATACTAAGGATGTAGTGTAACATATGACACTATACTTTATAGGAGGAAAATAAAATGGCAAATACAAATGCATTAGGAATGATTGAAACAAAAGGTTTAGTTGGCGCAATTGAAGCGGCTGATGCAATGGTAAAGGCAGCTAATGTTGCTTTAGTTGGCAAAGAGCAAATTGGAGGTGGCCTTGTAACTGTTATGGTAAGAGGAGATGTAGGTGCAGTAAAAGCAGCTACAGATGCAGGTGCAGCAGCAGCAGAGAGAGTAGGAGAACTAATCTCTGTGCATGTTATTCCAAGACCTCACTCAGAAGTTGACGTTATCTTGCCACATAGTCATGCATAAGCATAAGACGCTCCTATAGGAAAAGCCCTTTAAGGGCAAGAAGAGGATACCTAGAACTATATCTAGGTAACCTCTTTCTACAACAAGGTAGCAGACTATATTATAGGGCAAGAAGGTGAGTAAGTGTCCGTATTAACAGAAAATGATGTAAGACAAATGCTTGCAAGTGGGCAGCTAAAAGAAAAAGGTGAAATTGTTGTTGCACGTAATAAAATTATTACACCTTCAGCTAGAACTTATTTACTAGAAAAAGGCATTGAAATGAAGATAGAAGATAATCCTATAGGAGAGGTGACCAAGGTGAGTGAAGAACAGGTAACAGCAGATCATGTAGAAGTCTATGAGACTATCTTTGGTGCTAAATTAAACGAGAAACCTGAGCATATGACACACCTTAGAGGCAACCTATTGGTATTTAAAGATCATCCTCGCATTGCTTTCAGAGGTGCAATAGATAGCTTAGAGGCAGAAATAGTGATGACACAGATTTTTGCAGAAAAGCAGCATTTGCCCCAAATGATAAAAGACCTTGAGGAAATTATCAAGTTCATTAGAATGTTATTAAGAAATGAAGTATGTGGTGAACCAATAAGTGAATTTACCTTGCAAGGTTTAGATGCTAAGGAGCTTAGAGAACACTCTCATCATCCAAGTAAATATTACGGTATACGTCATTTTTTACCTAATTATAAGCAAGGTGAAATGGTAGCTTATCTTAATAAACTAAGGACACTAACACGTGAAACAGAGCTTATTGCATATAAGGCTTTTAAAGATGAGTACGGACAAGTTAGTAGAGAAGATATTATTAAGTCTTTTAACCGTTTATCCTCATTATTCTGGATTATGATGTTTAAATATTTAGCAGGTAAATATAAGACCAACTCATAAGTTCTATAAGTCTATAAAATCGATGAAATAAATTCAGTATAGAGAAGGGAGATTATATGTCAGCATCAGTAGACCAATTAGTAGACACCATAGTAGAAGCCTTAAAAACGCAATTGTTTATTGAAGTAGAAGCCTCTGGTAGACATGTGCATCTTTCAAGACAAGATGTAGATACATTATTTGGCATAGGCTATAAGCTTACACCTGTAAAGGAATTATCTCAGCCAGGACAATATGCTTGTAGTGAACGTGTTACCGTTTCTGGACCAAAAGGAAGTTTGAAAAACGTAGTTGTATTAGGTCCAGAAAGAAAAGCCTCTCAGGTAGAAGTATCCTTAACAGATGCCTTAGTCCTAGGAATTAAAGCACCTATTAGGCAAAGTGGAGATATTACAGGAACACCTGAGATTACAGTGAGTAATGGAGATAGACAGGTAAAGCTTTCACAAGGACTCATTGTAGCTAAAAGGCATATGCATATTACACCAGAGGATGCAAACAGATTCCATGTAACAGATGGTGAGATTGTAAAAGTAAAAGTTTTTGGAGCAAGACCACTTATTTTTGATGATTTAGTAGTGCGTGTAAGTAAGGATTTTAGAACATATATCCATATTGACTATGATGAAGCAAATGCATGTGGTTTTACTAAAGGTACCTTAGGTATGATTATTAAATAAAATGAGAAGGGGTGGGAGCGTGTACAATCAAACCTTGATAGATGAAATTTTGAATGAAGTTTATAAAAGGCTAGAGGATAAATGTAATGAACAAACTTCATTAAAGAAGCTGATATTTATTGGCCCCATACCCGATGTAGGTTTAAAGTATTTAAAGCAAGCTTATAAGTGTAGTGTTTATAAGAATAGCGAGGAAAGCTATGAAGGGATAGTAATTACTAAGCTTACTATAGAGATGCTAGGCCATTTAGCTACTAGCTCGCCTGTTACAGAAGAGGAAAGTCTTATATTAAAAGCTCTTTTAAATGAGAAACAGGTTTATATGCTAGAAGAAGGTATAGAATACAGGCGTTACAAAGAGAATGCGCATAAAGCTCTATACACACTTTTAATGGATTACGAAGATAAGATTAAAAACTATGGTATTCAGTGTATTAGTCATTTAGATGAATTACTTAATAGTGCAAAGTCTAGAGATAATCACAAAGCACCAAAACCCATTACAGGTAATGTTAACTTTGATATGACT
Source organism: Cyanobacteria bacterium OH_CDB_20 (assembly GCA_023415935.1). Taxonomy (GTDB): domain Bacteria; phylum Cyanobacteriota; class Vampirovibrionia; order Gastranaerophilales; family Gastranaerophilaceae; genus JAEZIX01. The sequence goes on from JAEZIX010000105.1 coordinate 4,655, forward strand.
TATAAAAAGTTACTTTTAGAGGCAGACCTTATTAAGAAACATTTGGAAGGAATTTGTATTGTTACTATTTCAAAAGGCTGCATTATTACCCCGCTAGCAGATGATTATATACGAAAGCATCATATTGAGATTAAAAGAGTATAGGAGATGCAGAAGCTATGGAAATAGGCAGGGTTATAGGGCGTGTATGGGCCACTAAGAAAGACGAACAATTAAATGGTCAGAAGTTGCTTGTTCTTAAGATTCTTTTAGAACACAAAGAAGAAAAACCAGAGCTTGTGGTAGCCGCAGATATTATTGGTGCAGGCGTAGGTGATTTAGTATTAGTGGTAAGAGGTGGGTCTGCACGTTATGCAGTAGATAAGCCAGATTGTCCTATTGATTCAGCCATTGTTGGTATAGTGGATTCTATAGAGGTAGAAGAAAATGAATAGAAGCATAGGTGCACTTGAATTTAGAAGTATTAGTAAGGGTATTGAGATTTCTGATCAAATAGTAAAAAAGGCAAATGTTGAAATCATTTATTGTAGAACCATTTGCCCTGGTAAATTTTTAATTATTGTAACAGGAGATGAGGGTGCAGTAAATGAGGCTATTGACCATGGAAAAAATCAAAATACTAAAGTTTTAGTTGATAGCTTTAAACTCCATGCAGTATCTCCTGTTGTTATAGATGCTTTTAAAAATAAGTATGTAACGAAGGAAATAATAGATGCAATTGGTGTTGTAGAAACTAATAAGGTCTGCACAGGAATTGTAGCACTGGACCGTGTTTTGAAAGCAAGTGATGTTAAACTCATTAAAATGCAATTAGCACAATGTATTAGTGGTAGATTGGTTTTCACTATAACAGGTCCTGTAAGTAGTATTGAATATGGTTTCTTAGAAATTAAGAACATATTAAGTGAGAATGAGTATTCTAATACAGCTATTATTCCATCTCCAAGTAAGGAGATAAAAAAATACTTAGTCTGAAAAAGTATCTAATGATAATCCAAATAAATGGAGGCGTTTTTTATGAGTATAAACGAAATCATTGTTTATATCATGGTGATTTTTGCAGTGCTTGGAGCTATAGATAAAATTATAGGTAATCGGTT
>JAEZIX010000043.1 GCA_023415935.1 Cyanobacteria bacterium OH_CDB_20
CGCATCTGTCAGAAAGCAAGATAGCATCCTCGAAGTTATAACCTTCCCAAGGCATATATGCAACTAAGATATTTTTACCTAAAGAAAGTTCTCCGTAATGAGTAGAAGCACCGTCTGCAAGTACATCGCCTGCTTTAACCTTTTGACCTTCTTTTACGATAGGTTTTTGGTTGATACAAGTATCTTGGTTGCTTCTTACATATTTCATTAATTGATATTTATGAGTTTTGCCTGCTGGATCTTTAATCCAAACTTCATCGCCTACAACTCTGTCAACAGTACCGTCAACTTCAGTCACAGCAACCATACCAGAGTCTTTTGCAGCTCTTTTTTCAAGACCTGTTGCAACAACCGGTCTATCTGTAATTAAAAGAGGAACAGCTTGACGTTGCATGTTTGAACCCATCAATGCACGGTTCGCATCATCGTGCTCGATAAAAGGAATTATTGATGTAGCAACAGAGATGATCTGAATAGGAGAAACCCCAACGTAGTCAACACGTTTTGATTCGCCCATTGTAAACTCTGAACGGTAACGAACAGGTACATACTCATCTTTTATTGTTCTGTCTTTATTTAATTTAATATCTGCAGGAGCTACACGGAAGTTTTCTTCTTCATCCGCACTCATATAAACAACTTCATCGATTACCATGCCATCTTTTACAGTAAAGTATGCTGTTTCAATAAAGCCATAGTCATTAACTCTTGCGTGAGTAGCTAATGAACCAATCAAACCTGCGTTTGGACCTTCCGGTGTTTCTACCGGACAGATTCTTCCGTAGTGTGAAGGGTGAATATCACGAACAGCAAATCCTGCTCTTTCTCTCACCAAACCACCAGGTCCAAGGGCTGAAATTCTTCTTTTGTGAGTAAGTTCAGCAAGTGGATTTGTTTGATCCATGAACTGTGATAACTGTGATGAACCAAAGAACTCTTTTAATGAAGCCACTAAAGGTTTTGTATTAAGCAAGTTCAATGGAGTAAGTGTTTCAGAATTTTGAAGAGTCATTCTTTCTTTAACGATTCTTTCAATTCTTGATAAACCTACTCTGAATTGGTTTTGTAAAAGTTCCCCAACTGAACGGATACGACGGTTTCCTAAGTGATCGATATCATCCACAGAACCTTCGTCATATGTTAGGTTAACTAAGTATTCAATTGAAGCAACAAGGTCTTGAATTGTAAGAGTTCTTGTTGTTTCAGGAACGTTTAAGTTTAATTTTTTGTTTAATTTATAACGGCCTACTCTACCGATGTCGTATTTCTTTTCATCAAAGAAACGAGCTTCTAAGATAGAACGTCCGCCTTGAGGAGACGCTGGATCTCCCGGTCTTAATTTTTTATAAACTTCAACTAATGCTTCATCAGTAGTTTCAGTTGTATCTTTTTCAAGTGTTTTCTTTAAGAATTCAAAGTGAGTAAAGATTGTTTCCATTTCTGGAACTGTAATTCCTAAAGCTTTCAATAAAGTTGTCGCTAAGATTTTTCTGTTTTTGTCAATCTTAACGTGTATAACATCGTTAGCATCTGTTTCAATTTTAAGCCAAGCACCTCTGTTTGGAATCAAAGTTGCATTGAAAAGACGTTTTCCTGTTGGAGAAATTTCTCTTTTGAAATAAACACCAGGAGAACGTACGATTTGTGAAACGATTACACGTTCAGCACCGTTGACGATAAATGTACCTTTATCTGTCATTGTAGGGATATCACCGATGTATACTTCTTGTTCTTTAATTTCACCTGTATCACGGTTTACTAAACGAACCATAACTCTCAACTGTTTTGCATAAGTAGCGTCATGGATTCTTGCTTCTTCAATCGTGTATTTTGGATTATCGAATGTATAATTCGGTAAAAAGTGTAATTCTAACCTTCCGGTATAGTCCTTAATTGGTGAGTATGAAAGGAATTCTTCCTTCAAACCTTCTTTTAAGAACCATTCAAATGATTTCTTCTGAATTTCAATTAAATCTGGTAAATCATCCAAACGGGTTTTAGGCATTCCCATTGGCGTTACTCTTTCAGAATATTGTTTTCTCGACATTCATTCACCTCGCTATATGTGGTGTACTACATAATTTATATTATTTAATTTTTATATTAAATTCTTCTATTTCCCACGAATACTATGTTTTACGGCTTTTCTAACATTGATAATAATTAATATTGTCATACATATCCGTTATATAATCATATTCACTAAATTATGTGAGTCAAGGAAAAATCGGGCATGCCGAGTTCTTGCTAAACATTTTTTAACAATAATTTTGACAAAAGTTTTTTCACCCCTAAAACCCAAATCCCACAAGATTTTTTGTGTCAACCCCTCTTTTAAAAGTATTTGCTGTTGAATTTTTGTGAACTTTTTTACATTTTATAAAATTCACTATATAATGGCACGTATCGTAGTGTACATTTTTGATTGCATTTTATGAAAAGATCACGCTTAAGTTTAAGCACACAAAATAAATTTATTCTATTCGGACTTGTTATGAGCACCCTGCTCATAATTGTTGTTGCTGTTTTTGCGATAATTAACATACAGAAAAAACTCGACACAAGTTATCGCGAATTTGCGCAAATTATGACAAAAACACTTGCGATTGAAAGCATCGAGATAACAAAAGATGTACCTGATGAACAAAAAATTGATACCCTAAAAACACATACATACTCAATTATTAACAGCAATAAAGATTTATCTTTCATTGAGTTTAAAGACAATCAGGGAAATACAATTTATTCCTCAAAAAATGATTTCCCGACAAGATATAAAGAAACAAAGGTCTCAATAAGTTCTCCATTAGTTGCAAATATTGAAGGAAAACAAACTATAATAGGCACGGTAAGCGTGGGTCTTGCAGGTCAAGGAATAAGAGCAGTATCTCACGCAACCAGAAACTCACTTTTCGGAATATTTACAATAGCCTGGTGCGTTTTTGCACTTGTTATATTAATTAATACACTATTAATAACAAGGGAGTTAGGAATCCTTCATCACGGTGTAAAACAAATATCTACGGGGCAATTCGGGTACAAACTTGAAACAAAAGGGGTAAGCGGCGAAGTAAAAGAACTTATTACCGCTTTCAATGATATGTCGAGCAGGCTTCACCTTTACGAAGAACAAAACATTGACCAGCTTACGCTTGAGAGAAACAAACTTGAAGCGGTCTTGATGAGTATCGTTAACGGCGTTGTCGTATGCGATAACTTTGATAATGTTGTACTTGTTAACAGCGCGGCATTAAAAATGCTTGAAATTGAAGAAAATCAAATCTTAAATACAAAAATCCAAGTATACTGCGACAGCAACGGGGAACTTTGTTTTAGAGAAAAAATAGAACAATTTAAAGATACTCCTCTTGATATCATGGAAAATAAACCGCTTGAGTTCAATATTGAAGTAGATAAACACATTCTAAAAGCTGTTATCTCACCAATGTTCTCAAAAAATCAAGATTATGTCGGTTATATCATTGTTCTTATTGACGTTACAAAAGAAGTTGAGATAAACAACTTGAAAAACAACTTTATTTCAAACGTATCGCACGAACTCAGAACACCTGTAACGGTTTTAAGAACATACATTGATACTCTTTATAACCACGCAAGTGAATTTGATGAAAACACCCAAAAAGAATTTATGGAAACAATCAACAAAGAAGCCTCAAGGCTTCATAAAATGGTTAATGAGATTCTTGATTTTTCAAGGCTTGAATCACCTGATGCAAATCTACCTAAAAAGCCTACGGATTTGGTGCCTGTTCTCGAGCAGACAATCAATTCAATGAAAGTTTTAGCGGAAGAAAAATCGATTACCTTCTCAATAATAAAAGAGCCGGATTTACCTCAGGTACCTATAAATCTTGACGGAATTGAAAGAGCATTCAAAAATCTTCTTTCTAATGCAATTAAATACTCGCCTGAGGGCAGCAAAATAAAGATTAGGGCAGAAGTTGCAAGGGATCCGAATTACATTGAAATTACCTTCGAAGATCAAGGAATTGGAATTCCTGAAGAACATTTATCAAAAATATTTGAAAGATTCTACAGAGTGGAAAATGCCACTCATACAATAAAAGGAACGGGTCTTGGCCTTCACCTGGTAAAAATTACAATAGAAAAGCATCATAAAGGCAAAGTGTTTGTTGAAAGTACTGTTGGTGTAGGTTCGAAATTTGGGGTCAGATTACCTATCAATCCTGAAAAAGAGGATAATTCACAAGAACCTTCACAAAAAGAAGAAGAAACATCTTTATAAAATTTTAATTTGACGTATGCACTTTGCTTTTTATACAATAAAATAATGAAGAGAAAAAAGCAGGGAGAAAAATGCGTAATATAGCAGTTATTGGTTGCGGGTTATGGGGCAAAAATATTGTCAGAAATTTTTATAATTTAAACGCCCTACACACAGTTTGCGACCTTGATATAGAAAATTTAAAAAAGTTAAAAGTTGATTATCCAGAGATAGAAATAACAACTGATGTCAACGATGTAATCGAAAATAAAGATATAACAGGGGTTATTGTTGTAACACCTAGCCACACGCATTACAAGATTGTTAGAGCAATGCTTATGGCAGGTAAACACGTTTATGTAGAAAAACCTATTTCAACTGTTGCCGAAGAAGCAAGACAATTAACTCTTTTAGCAGAAGAAAAAGGTCTTGTTCTTATGGTAGGACACCTTTTACTTTATCATCCTGCTGTAAACCGCTTGAGAATGCTTGTTAAAGATGGCGTTTTTGGCGAAGTAAAATATATCCAAAGCGACAGACTTAACATAAATCATTTTAAAAATGATAGAAGTGTAATGTGGGATTTAGCGCCTCACGACGTTTCTATGACAAGTTATATTCTTGATAAAAATCCTACAAGAGTTATTACAGCTGCGGGCGCGTCATCAGACGGCAACGACATCTTAGATATAACTCACATAACAATTGAATTTGAAGGTGGCGCAGTAGGTCAAATCTCTGATAGCTGGATACATCCGCAGAAGAGAGTTAACCTTCTTGTAAGGGGAACTAAGGCAAGCGCTATTTTTGACGACACATTGCCTGCCAATAAACTTCAAATTTTTGACAATTCTGCTCCGGGTGCTGTTAAAACAGAAAGCCTTGATTACATTGAGATTGAACCACTAAAACTTGAATGTCAGCATTTTCTTTCTTGTATTGAACAAGGCAAAAAAGCAAGAAGCGACGGCGAAAACGGCTACTATGTAACAAAAATACTTGAAGAAGCAGAAAAAATAATGCTCGGCGAAAGAGCTAAAAATCTTGATAAAATTGATTTTGCTCTATCAAGAAGCAAAAAGTAAAATAGATTGGAAGAGGAAGAGATATTGTGGCAAATTTTTTAACTGTTTTTAGAATTATATTGGCATTTTTCACATTGTGGCTTTTATTCTTGGGAAAAGCAGACTTTTATATCAGTGCATTTTTCTTGACTATTATTGTAATTGCACTTGATGGGCTCGATGGATATGTTGCAAGAAAAAGGAACGAATGCTCAAAACTTGGTTCTGTGCTTGATATTTTAGGTGATAGAATTGTTGAAAATGCTTATTGGATTGTTTTTTCAGTTCTTGGCTGGGTTCCTGCATGGATTCCTATCTTAGTCGTATCCCGCGGATTAACAACAGACACAATCAGAGGAATGGCTCTTGCTGAAGGCTTTACCGCTTTTGGTGATACAACAATGATGCAAAGTAAACTTGGTGAATTCTTGACTTCTTCAAGATTTAGTAGAGCTGTATATGGCGCAGCTAAAGCCTTTGCATTCTTCATTATGATTATTGCGCATATTCCTAAAATTGAAGAATATAAACCAATGACAGTTGACCAGTTTTTATATTATATAAACTTCCAGCCAACACTCATTTTAATTGCAAATATTCTTGCTTATACGGCAGTTGTAATGTGTGTTGTTAGAGGAATTCCTGTACTTTTAGAAAGCAAAAGGTTCTTTTCAAAATATGACAAACAATAGTATTAACGCGGCTTTTAATGTGGTTCTTGTAGAGCCGGAAATTCCGCAAAATACGGGAAATATTGTAAGATTATGCGCCTGTACAGGCGCAAATCTTTTTTTGGTAGGCAAATTAGGCTTTGCAATTACAGATAAATACCTAAAAAGGGCAGGCTTGGACTACTGGGATTCTGCTAATATCAAACAATATAACTCGCTTGAGGAATTACAAAAAGATTATAATCATTCAAACTTTTATTACCTTACAACTAAAACTGATAAAAAATATACCGATGTTTCCTTTAAAGAAGGTGATTTTATTGTTTTTGGACCTGAAACAAGAGGCTTAAATGAAGATTTGCTGAAACAAAACAGTGATTATTGCCTTACAATCCCAATGAAAAAAGGCCAAAGAAGTTTAAATCTGTCTAATTCCGTTGCAGTTGTAATATATGAGGCAATAAGACAAAATGGTTAAAAGTATTGATATTGAAAAAGCAAAAGAATTGATGCCAAAAAGAGTTCAAAACTCAAACAAGGCGACTTTCGGCAAGGTTTTAAATATAGCAGGTTCAAAATGTTATCAGGGAGCTGCTTATCTTTCTTCAATATCTGCAATGCTTATAGGAGCTGGTTATTCAACACTTGCTTGCCCTGATTGTATTATAAATAATATTGCTTCGCTTTCGCCAAATCTCACATTTCTTCCATTGAGAAGTTTTAACGGAGAAAGTATCGCAGCAGACAACGCAAAACTTATTCATGAAAAAACAGAAGAATATGATGTTATAAGCCTTGGTTGCGGAATAAGCACAACTTCAAGTACATTAGAATTTGTAGGCACTTTTCTTGAAAAATATAAAGGCGAAAAACCTCTTGTAATAGATGCTGACGGGCTCAATGCAATATCGCTTATGGAGATTAAGAAACTTCCACAAAACACACTTATAACACCCCATCCAAAAGAACTTGCAAGATTATTAGGCGATGAAAATATTGATATAAATTCAAACAGAGAATTTTATGCAAAAGAAGCAGTTAAGAAATTCGGCGTTACGGTTTTGTTAAAAGGGCAAAACACTGTTATAACAGATGGAAAAGACCTTTACACAAATAAAGCCGGAAACTCTGCCCTTGCAAAAGCAGGAACAGGAGATGTTTTAACAGGCATTATATCAGGTCTTATTGCACAAAAACTCACAATAATGGAAGCTGCCACTCTTGGAGCCTTTATTCACGGTATTACAGGAGAGATTGCAAGCGAAAAACTCACAGAATACAGCACTCTTGCTTCTGATTTACTAGAATTTATCCCTGAAGCAATTAAGAAAATTCAATAAATTGAACTATAAAGACAAAACTGCTAGAATAGCTCTATGGATAGAATTGAAGAACTCACAAAAATAGTCAAAGAAGACCCCAATGACTTCCAGTCAAAGAGGGAGCTTGCAGTTGAACTTCTTGACATTGGAGAAAATGAAGAAGCGCTTAGTCTTTTGCTCTCTCTTGTTGAAATTTTTCCTGAAGATGCCCGCCTGCATTATAATATTGGTATCGTTTACGAAAAGCTTAAATATTTCAAAGAGGCGATTGATTCTTATGTAAAAGCAATTAATTTAAACCCTCAAGAACCTGATTTTCAGTATAATTTAGGATGCGCTTATATAAACGAAAACAATTATGACAAGGCCTTAGAGCTTTTTGACTTTGTTCTTTCTTGCGATAAAGATGACCCAAATTGTCTATTCAATATTGGTCTTATACACTCAAGACAAAATGAAACTGAAAAAGCCATTGAATATCTTGAAAGAGCAATTGAAGGAAACCCTCACGACTATATTGCGATTTTTTATCTTGCATTTGAATATAAAAAGCAAGGCGAAATCGAAACCGCAATCCAAAAATATAAAGAGGTGCTTGAACTCTGTCCTGACTATAGCTGGGCGCATTTTAATCTTGCCGCAATATACTGGGAACTTGGAAATGAAGTTGAAGCAAAATACAATCTCAGAAAGACTCTTGAACTAAATCCAAAAGATATTGAGGCTTCTTTACTTTATTCTAAAATTTTGATTATCGAAGAAGAATATATCAAAGCGGAAAAAGTTCTACTTTCTGCCATTAAAGAAAATCCTGTAAATGGTGACCTTTACTATCATCTTGCTCAAGTCGAAAAAGAGGAAGAAAACTTTGCAGAATACAGAAAAAATCTTGAAAACGCTCTTGAAAACTACTCTACACTGAGCGTTCCAATTGAAATTGTAAAAAAAGAATATGAAAACATACTAAAAAAAGGCTCTTTCTAAAGAGCCTTTTTTATGCCGTGCCACTACCTATCGACAATAGCAAAATACAATACCTCGCATATTTACCTCCTTCCAGAAACAACTACACCCACAGGTTACGTCTTAGTGCTGCTACGTTCCCGTCCTGACACGGTTCGGCGGCCTATGCCGCAATTGTCCTGAATATCAACGATAAATAAACTTAATACCATACCCGCGAAAGCCTCACAGTAGGCTCTGCACCCCGCATAAAGCGTTCGGGTCGAGAGATCCGCTAAGTCCCCATGGAGCACGGCTTCCATATTTTAGCTTAAAAATTTTTTTCTTGCAAACTACACCTGGATATTAAATAGCAAAGTAAAAGTTTAAATAATTCTTTATAAAAGTATATATATTATACATTTAGTGGTGAAAAAAATTTTCCTTTGTTTTAAAATGTATAGCAATAAACCAAAGGAAGACACTGACAATGAAACATTCAAAATACTCTGCAATTATCATTGGAAGCGGCATATCAGGACTATATGCGGCTATAAAGCTTGCAGATGAGATAAATTTGCCTGATGGTGTTCTTATACTCACCAAATCAGGTTTGAATGTATCAAATTCAAGATACGCTCAAGGCGGTATCGTGGCTGTTCTTCCGGAAAATAAAAACGATTCTATCGAACTTCATATATCAGATACTCTAAAGGCCGGCGCGGGTCTTTCTGACTACGAAACAGTTAAATTCATATCAGAAAACAGTGATGCGGTTATAAAAGATTTACTCAGCTATGGAGTAAAATTTGATTGTGATGAGGAAAATAACTTAAGATTTACAATGGAAGCAGCCCACAGTGTTAATAGAATTTTGCACTCAGGCGGCGATGCTACAGGAAAATGCATTGAAAAAGCTCTTGTTGAAAGAGTCTTAAATGAAAAAAATATAACAATATACGAACACTCAACAGCAGTTGAGCTTCTAATAGACTCAGATAATGATTGCAGAGGGCTTATTTGCTTCAATTCTGACACAGGAGAATATGAAACTATATATTCTTCTGCAACAATCATTGCAACAGGCGGTACGGGTCAAATATATAAATATACAACAAATCCTTCTGTAGCAACAGGAGATGGAATCGCACTTGCTTATAGATCTGGCGCTATAATTCAGGATATGGAATTCATCCAGTTCCACCCTACAGCACTCAGCATTCAAGAAGAACAAAATATGTTCTTAATCTCTGAAGCTGTTAGAGGAGAAGGCGCAAAGCTGGTTGATGTAAACGGCAATACATTTATGCAAAAATATGACGAAAGAATGGAACTTGCACCAAGAGATATCGTTGCGCGTTCAATTTACAAAGAGCTTCAAGATTCAGGCTACAACAATGTTTATCTTGATGCTACTAAAATACCTGAAAACGTTTTTGCTGAAAGATTCCCAAATATTCTTAACACTTGTTTGAAACATAATATAAATCCTTCAAAAGATTACATACCTGTTTCACCTGCTGCTCACTACACAATGGGCGGAATAAAAACGAATATTGAAGCTATGACTTCAATAAGAGGCTTATATGCAATAGGTGAAGCTGCCTGCACCGGACTTCACGGCGCAAACAGACTTGCCTCAAATTCACTTCTTGAATGTGTTGTAACCGCATATGAACTTACAAATCACCTTTCATTCTTAAACCTTGAAATATCTGATTCCATAGACAAATCAATTATGGAAACAATAAACAAATATAAGTCTGAAGAAGTTTATTATGAAGTTAATACAGACGATTTGATGTATAAAATTCAAAATACAATGTGGAAAAATGTTGGTATTGTAAGAGATGAAAAAGGTTTACTCCAAGCAAAAAAAGATCTAGAAGAGATAAGAGATGAATTTGGATATACCGACAAATGTAACTCCAGCGAAGAATATGACATCAGAAACGCCTTAATAACAGCGGAGCTAATTGTTAAATTTGCGCTTGAAAGAAGAGAATCAATTGGCGCTCATTATCGTTCAGACTATCCTGATACGGCTCAAAAACCTGAGCATAAAACATTTTCAAAAGGAAGCAACATAAATGACAAAATATTTACTTCATAATTTTATTGTTGATGAGCACATAAAAAAAGCTCTGGAAGAAGATATAGGGTTTGGAGATATTACAACAGATTATTTAATTGATGAAGATGTTGATATTGTTGCGTACTTAAAC
>JAEZIX010000091.1 GCA_023415935.1 Cyanobacteria bacterium OH_CDB_20
TTCGCGTTGCTTCGAATTAAACCACATGTTCCACCGCTTGTGCGGGTCCCCGTCAATTCCTTTGAGTTTCACACTTGCGTGCGTACTCCCCAGGCGGGATACTTATCGCGTTAGCTACGGCACTGTAGGGGTCGATACCCACAACACCTAGTATCCATCGTTTACGGCCGGGACTACTGGGGTATCTAATCCCATTTGCTCCCCCGGCTTTCGTTCCTCAGCGTCAATTATGGCCCAGTAAAGCGCTTACGCCACCGGTGTTCCTCCTGATATCTACGCATTTCACCGCTACACCAGGAATTCCCTTTACCTCTACCACATTCTAGCTTACCAGTATCCAGTGCCGGACCGGAGTTGAGCCCCGGGATTTAACACCAGACTTGGTATGCCGCCTACGAACGCTTTACGCCCAATGATTCCGGACAACGCTTGCACCCCCCGTATTACCGCGGCTGCTGGCACGGAGTTAGCCGGTGCTTCCTTTGTGGGTACCGTCAAAATTCGTCCCCACTGACAGATCTTTACACCCCGAAGGGCTTCGTCAATCACGCGGCGTTGCTGCGTCAGGGTTTCCCCCATTGCGCAAAATTCCCTACTGCTGCCTCCCGTAGGAGTATGGGCCGTGTCTCAGTCCCATTGTGGCTGATCATCCTCTCAAACCAGCTACTGATCGTCGCCTTGGTAGTCCATTACACTACCAACTAGCTAATCAGCCGCAGGCCCATCCTTGAGCACCGGAGTTTTCAAGATTAGTATTTCAACTAAGCTCATATGGGGTATTAGCAGTCGTTTCCAACTGTTGTCCCCCTCTCAAGGGCAGGTTTCCTACGTGTTACTCACCCGTCCGCCACTTTCCTCTGGTGCAAGCACCAGATTCTCGTTCGACTTGCATGTATGAAGCACGCCGCCAGCGTTCGTCCTGAGCCAGGATCAAACTCTCCATTGTCAGAAAAGTTTATGTCCATCATTATGCTTCCGAAGAAACATAATTGCTCGACTTGCTTCTATTTGTCCGTTTCATTTTATTACAAAATCAACAGGTATATATTCGTTTTCAGCTATTCTGTTTTCAAAGTTCAATTTTTTCTTGGGACAGCAAAACGAACTATCACGTTCCTTTTTCCATTCCTTAAAAATCTCTTATCGTTTCTTGCGACATCTTTCAGATTATCACTTCAAAACTTTGTGTCAACCATTAGTTTAAAAAATCTTAACTTATTTTTTACTGTTTTTGTGACATCTTCTAGATTATCACGTCCAGTTTTATTGTCAACACTTTTTTAGTTATTTATTTTTCAATCTTTGTCTTCATTCCGATGAAATCAGACCAATCCACTCTACTTGGTTATTTGAGACAGATTTTAATTGTCTGCAAAGCTTTCTGTCAATCCTGTAAAATTATATCAAGTTTTGACCAGTGTCTGCCTTGAATGCAGGTTAACCTGCTTCGCAGTTTGTAGCTCGGTGCCACAATTAATAATCTAACTCAAAGGAATTTTTTTTACAACCCATGTTTTGCAATTTTTTTTTATTTATTTTTTGTTTGCCTTTGTTCCTTACTATGACAGTATTTTTGGCGTTTTACAAAACTTTATATTTCTGAAATTGCAATCATGTGTCATGCTTCTGCTGCTATTATCTTAGCTTTTTCATATAGTCTAGAATGTTCATTGATTGCTGTTTGAGCCTGAGCCTGATAGCAGAATTCTTCAATACCAAGCTCTTTTGCCTTGTTCTCTGCATAGACAAATAAATCAAAGTACGGCGCCAAAACTGTTTCATTATTTCTATTATCTTGATACCAGACACATTCAATATCAAACCTTATCGCGGAGGCTGCTGTTTCTTTTGACTTGAGCAAGAACTTATCAACATGCTCTTTTGAATCATTAATATTAGGAATAATAATATATTTAATTTTTACCTGTCTTTTATTTTCTCTTTGGGCTCTTATATAGCGGGTAATATTTTCCCATGTCTGGGTATAGCAATCGACTCTTTTTATAGTTTTATATAAATCACTTTCTCCACTATCAGGTGAAATAACCACTTCTGCCTTGTCTTCTGAAAGAGCTCTTTCTATCGCTTGACTGTATTTTATACCTGAAGAATGGACTTTTATATGATTAAAATTATTATCTAATATCAGATTGACTATTTGCTCAAACTCAGGATGGATTGTAGGTTCACCCCCACCAAACATAACTTCTCCACCGGGAACCAATATTCTTTTATGGAGTAAATCTTTTACAATTTCGTATCTATAATATATTTTATTGTCTTTTATTGACTGACAATATATACAATTTGAGTTACATGACATGTTTGAATCAAAATTAATATAGCTAATATAATTCTTATTATCCCATTTTTTGCTTACCAAATTAGTACAGCCTTTGCAAAACGGTATAATATTGCCTTTTTTATTTATATTTCTGAGTTTTTTAATAATCTTATTATATTTTTCATAACTAAATTCTGCTTGAGCAGAGTCTATCAGTGGTGGTGGTCCTCCTGCTTTGTGAAAAAGCATGCAGCAAATTCTTATAAAATTTCTGTCAAAATTTATACCATGTTCAAGCCAATTGCAGCTCACATATTCTTTTGGCTCAAACATGTTTTTAATATATTTAAAGACATTAATAAATTGCATAATCAATCTCCGCAATAATTTTATCAAATTGACCGGCAAGACATAACATTTAAAAAGACTATAATAAAGTTGTGTGCTATATTTAATTGTGGTAAAATACATTATTAGAGTTAGTATGAGGATTAAAAAATGGCAAGAATTGTAAGACCCACATGGGCTATAAGATGTGTACAATCTAGTTGTAGAACACTTTTTGAAGTTGTGCCTCTTGAAGAAGGTAAACAACAAGAAGTTGTTTGTCCAAGCTGCGGAGAACACTATTTTTATCCGCCTCTTATTCAAGATGAAAATAACAACGTATAATTTTATTCAGACAGTTCACAATGGCTAATAAAAGATACAATCAATTTAGTGACCATTTAAAAAAACTGTTTGGCGAAAAAGTATACAAAATAACTTTAGATGCAGGTTTTACTTGTCCGAACCGTGACGGTTCAATATCAAGTAAAGGCTGCATTTTTTGTGATGATGGGGGAAGTTTTTCTCAGCTTTACTCAAATGAATTTTCCGTTGAAGAACAACTAATACATGGCATAGAACAAGCAAAGCAAAAATACGGCGCAACTAAATTCATGTCATATTTTCAGGCTTTTTCTAACACTTATAAGCCGCTTGATGAACTTAAATATATATATGATTCTGCATTGAAACATCAAGAAGTTGTCGGATTATCAATCGGCACAAGACCTGATTGCGTTGATGAGAAAAAATTAGACCTTATTTCATCCTACACTGAAAAATATTACACCTGGATTGAATACGGGCTTCAAACAATTCATGACAAATCATTAAAGTTTATAAACAGAGGACACGATTATAAAACATTTGAAAAGGCATTCAAACTTACAAAAGAAAGAAATATTAATGTATGCGCCCATGTCGTTCTTGGGCTTCCTTCTGAAAATAGAGCAGAGATGCTTGAGACAGCAGAAAAAATTGCAGAACTCGGAGTCGATGGCGTAAAACTTCACATGCTTTGCGTTTTAAAAAATACAGAACTTGAAAAAATATACAAGCAGAATAAAATTAGGCTTGTTGAAAATGAAGATATATATGTAGAACTTGTTTGTGACTTCTTAGAGCTTTTACCGCCAGAAGTAACTGTTCACCGCCTTGCCGGAAACGGATTAAAGCCAAACTTAATATACCCAACTTGGGTTTCTAAAAAATGGGAAGTTTTAAATAAAATTGATAGAGAATTTGAACGGAGAGGAACAAAGCAAGGATCAAAACTAGTGAAGACTTGCCCTTAATGCCTTTAAATCCTCAAGGTCACTATCTTGAAGTAATTTTTCTTTGCCGTAAAGTTTGCTCATCAAAGTAAGTTTTGCCCAGTTCTCTGCCGTTTCAACTTTATAGAAAGCATGTTCAATTGTTTTATCCCCAACAATTATTCCGTGGTTTGCCATAAGAACAGCATCGTAATTTTCAAAATATTTTGCAGTGTTTAAAACCAAAGATTCAGAAGATGGCATTGCATATTCTGCAAGAGGAATTTCACCAAAATAAAGCATATTTTCTGCAAGATTTGCTTTATTTAAAGGCTCATGAGCCGTTGCAAATACAGTTGCCATGACAGGATGAACGTGAATAATTGCTTTGATATCAGGGCGCATTTTATAAATTTCAAGATGTAAGAATTTTTCCGAAGAAGGTTTCCCGCCTTTTTGAACAGAATTACCGTCTTTATCAATTTCTGTTATCTGTTTTTTATCAAGGAAGCCTAGAGCCGTTCCTGAAGCTGTAATTAAAAAATTATCACCGCATCTTAGGCTTATATTTCCTGATGTTCCCGAGGTTAAGTCCTTGTCATATAAATATTTGCCGACTTTTACTATCGACTCTTTCAAAAAATCTTTATCCATTTTCTAATGATAACAAATTTAGCAAATTTTGCATACTGTCTATATTTGATATAATTTTATTAATATGTTTATAAATAATATAAAATTAAAGAACTTTAGGAATTATGAAGATTTAGATTTAACTTTTTCTTCAAATAAAGTTTTGCTTGTGGGGAAAAATGCACAGGGAAAAACAAACTTACTTGAGGCAATATATTATTTATCAAGTTTAAACTCGATAAAAGCAAAGCAGGATGCTGAACTTATTAAATGGAATGAAGATTTTGCCTATTTAGAAGCAAATTTTAATAAATGCGACCTCACAATAGATTTAGATGTAACGATTAATC
This sequence comes from Cyanobacteria bacterium OH_CDB_20, assembly GCA_023415935.1. Lineage (GTDB taxonomy): Bacteria > Cyanobacteriota > Vampirovibrionia > Gastranaerophilales > Gastranaerophilaceae > JAEZIX01. Next base: position 4,848 of record JAEZIX010000091.1, read on the forward strand.
CACCAAAAAAGAAAATTCTAAAAGTTAACGGCATAAAAAAATCCAAGTCATCAGAATTTATATCAAATATTTCAGCAGTAAGTTTTTCAACTTCTGATCTTCTTCTTTTAAGAGGTTCACCAGAAGATAGAAGAAAATGGCTTGACCTTGCAATTTCGCAAGTTTATCCTGCCTTTTTAGATAGACTTTCAAAATACAATAAAATAAGAACTCAAAAAAATAACTATTTAAAAGATTTAAGATGCGGATGCAACATAAACACTGATTCGACTCTTTTAGATGTCTGGAATGAGCAGCTTGCGGTTGCAGGTAGCAACATAATTTATTTAAGACTTAATTTCCTGAAAGAAATCTCAAAATTTGCGCAAGCAAAACACGAAACAATTGCAAATGGCGAAATTTTGACTTTAGACTACGAAACATCATTAATGGATAATATTTTAAATGCTGATTTATCAAATGCTGAAATCCTCGCATTGTTTAAAATGCAACTTGAAGAGAAAAAACAAGAAGAAATTATAAGAGCTCAATCTGTTGTAGGTCCCCACAGGGACGATATCTCATTTTTTATAAATGGGATTGATTCAAAAAAATTCGCCTCACAAGGTCAACAAAGAACAATAGTCCTTGCTCTTAAACTCTCAGAACTTGAAATTATTAGAAATAAAATTGGAGAAAGCGCTATTTTACTTCTTGATGATGTACTAGCTGAACTCGATAACATCCGCCAAAACTACCTTTTAGAGGCTATTGAAAATGATACTCAAACCATAATAACCTCTGTTGATACGCTACAGTTTGACAAAGAATTCTTAAACGAAGTTCAAATATACAACATAACTTCCTCAAATGGAATTGCAAGTATTTCTTAAAACAAAAAAGACACCATCTCTGGTGTCTTTTTAAAAGTTTTTTAAAATATTAGAAATTTAAACCTGCTTCACGAGCTGCATCAGCTAATGCTGCAACACGACCGTGATACAAGAAACCGCCTCTGTCAAATACAACATCAGAAATTCCTTTTTTAATCGCTTTTTTTGCAAGTGCTTCACCAACTGCTTTTGCAGATTCAACGTTTCCGCCGTGAGCCAAATCACTCTTCAAATCTTTATCGATTGAAGAAGCAGAACAAATAGTTACACCCTTTACATCATCAATCAATTGAGCGTAAATGTGTTTTGTACTTCTGTATACTGCTAGTCTTGGAGCTTCAGTAGTCCCTGACAATTTAACTCTTATACGTCTATGACGTTTTTGTGAATGTTCTTTTCTGTTTTTAGTTTTAATCATTTTTCTTTCCTTTCACCCAAACCTTCTTGATTTTTCAAGGGTTTATACGGGCTTTATTTTGTAATATTTATTTGGTTTTTATTGTTTATTTCTTACCTGTTTTACCGGCTTTTCTTCTGATGTGTTCGCCTTCGTATTTAATACCTTTTCCTTTGTAAACTTCAGGAGGGCGTTTAGATCTGATTGCAGCTGCAACATCACCAACAAGTTGTTTATTAGAACCAGATACAGTAACTTTTGTATTAGCTTCAACTGTTATTGTAATTCCTTGAGGCGCTTCGACATTAACTGGGTGAGAATAACCTAATGAAAGGTTTAGTGTATTTCCTTGCATTGCAGCACGGTAACCTACACCGATGATTTCAAGTTTTTTTGTAAAACCTGTTTTTACACCAGTAATAGCATTCGCTACAAGAGTTCTTGATAAACCGTGAAGTGAACGTGTTAATCTTTGCTCATCAACTCTTCCAACAAGCAATTTGCCATCTTCTTTATTCAATGTAATTTCAGGACGAACTTCGACAACTTCAGTACCTAAAGGTCCTTTTGCTGTTACTTTTTGTCCTTCAATTGTTACTTCCACACCTTGTGGTATTTCTATCGGTAATTTACCTATACGTGACATTTTATTTTCTCCTTATCGGTATATTTCGTTTATTGAGGGGTCTTTCTACCAATTTCACCCGACAATTTAAAATGGTAAGTATAAACTTACCAAACGTAGCATAGAATTTCGCCGCCAACTTTTTCTTTTCTTGCTTTTCTATCTGTTAGAAGACCTTTGCTTGTACTAACAATTGCAATTCCCATTCCGCCGAGAACTTGTGGTAAATTTTTAGATTTGCAATAAGTTCTTAAACCAGGTTTTGAAATTCTTCTTAAATTAGTAATTACAGGCTTATTTTTTTCGTCGTATTTAAGTTCAACGTTTAAAGTTTTAAAACTGCCTGATTCTTTTATTTCATAACTTGAAATGTAACCTTCTTCTTTTAAAAGTTTAGCTAACTCAACTTTTAGGTTTGAGCTAGGCATTTCAACTGCAGCGTGAGAAACGATATTTGCGTTTCTTATTCTTGTTAGCATATCTGCTATTGGATCTGTATTCATTTTATATTCCTTTTCTTTCGGGAAAAAATCCCTATCTACTTACTAAATTCTTCGGGCATTATGCTTGTTATCATAAATGGTGACTTTATATATTAGTCCCTTGCCCCACTTGACCTAGCAGTATAGCAAAAGTTTTATTGAAAATTATAAGTCTAACTTAAAATTACCAACTAGCTTTAACTACGCCAGGTAATAAACCTCTATGAGCCATCTCTCTTAGGTGGATTCTGCAAAGACCGAAATCTCTGTGAAAACCGTGAGGTCTGCCGCATATAGAACATCTGTTGT
>JAEZIX010000093.1 GCA_023415935.1 Cyanobacteria bacterium OH_CDB_20
GTGCTTTGTATGATAAAGTCTGATACTTTGATTGATAATAATTTAGCTAAAGATCTTGAATATCAAATAAGTAAATATAAAAGCTCCTATAAAAAATATGAAAGGGGAGTAATTTCTTACCCTGAAATACTTTCTGAAAATGAAAAACTTATAAATATTGAGCAGAACAAAGCAAGAGGAAAGACAACCCGTCTTGTTAATTACATAACCTTGTATAAGGCAGTTGGAGGCGCATTATGAAGAAAAAATTAGCTATTATTATAATATTAATATTAGTTGGCGGAATGATTTATTTTCTGTTAAACAGTTCAAAAGATGATGGCGTTCTTACTCTTTTTGGAAATATTGAAATAAGGCAAGTTGATTTAAGTTTTCAAGTGCCCGGAAAAATTGAAAAAATGTTTTTTGAAGAAGGCGATGATGTTAAAAAAGGTGATTTAGTTGCGCTTTTAGATGCAAAAGACTATGAGGCAAATTACGAGAAAGCTGCGGCCGAAGTTGAAAGATCATCTGCGCTCAGCAAAAATGCTCAAGAAATCTATGACAGGAAGAATCCTCTATGCACAGATAGTACAATTTCAAAGCAGGAATGCGACTCTATCTTAAATACAAAAAATGAAACCAAAGCAAATGTTGATGCTGCAATTGCAAACAAAAGTTTTGCTAAAAACCAGCTCGATTATACAAAACTATACGCACCAGATGACGGCATTGTTATGGTAAGAGTTCAAGAACCAGGAGCTACTGTTCAAAAGGCTCAGGCGGTTTATACACTTGCCAAAAATAAACCGATTTGGATAAGGACTTATGTTTCAGAGAAAGATTTAGGCAATATAAAATATGATATGAAGGCAAAGGTCTTAACTGACAGTGTTGACCCTAATACGGGTAAGAAAAGAGAATATCAAGGCAGAATCGGTTACATCTCTCCTGTCGCAGAGTTTACGCCAAAGACAGTTCAGACAGAAGATTTGAGAACTGACCTAGTTTACAGGATAAGGGTTTATATTGATGAGCCTGATAGCTTCTTGAGGCAAGGAATGCCCACAACTATCAAAATTGACTTGAAGGAGTAAATTTTGCCAAATGCAGTCGAAATAAAAAATTTAATAAAAAAATTCGGCGAAATTACTGCAATAGATAACCTTTCATTAGATATCAAAAAAGGAAAAATTACAGGGATTATTGGAGCAGATGGCGCAGGAAAAACTACTTTAATAAGGCTTATGACAGGTCTTATGGTGGCTGACTCGGGCGAAATTTTAACTTTAGAATCCAATCCTGCAACTCAAAAAAATATTATAAGTAAAAAAATAGGTTATATGCCCCAAAAGTTTGGTTTGTATGAGGATTTAACCGTTATTGAAAATCTAATACTGTATGCGGATTTAAAAAATGTTGAGCATAATTTCGATAAACTTTTGGATTTTACTGATCTTGAAAGGTTTCAAGAAAGACTAGCAGGAAAGCTCTCAGGTGGAATGAAACAGAAACTCGGTCTTGCCTGCACTCTTTTAGGAAGCCCGGAACTTTTAATTTTAGATGAGCCTTCAGTCGGTGTTGACCCTATTTCAAGACAAGAACTTATGAGGCTTGTTAAAAACTCGATTAATGAAAACACCACTGTTATATGGTCAACAGCTTATCTTGATGAGGCTCAAAGTTTTGATGATGCAGTAATACTTAACGATGGAAAACTCATTTATGATGGTAAACCTTCTGATTTAGCCGACAACACAGAAGAATTTGAGGCAAAGGTAATAGAACTTATGGGTGGTTATAAAGAAGAGGAATCTCAAATTGCCCTGAACTATGAGTGTACAGACTGCTCGATTGAAGTACCTGTAAAGGCAATTAATCTAAATAAAAAATATGGAGATTTTTATGCCGTAAAAGATAATACTTTCAATATTAAAAGAGGAGAAATATTTGGGCTTTTAGGCCCAAATGGGGCGGGTAAGTCAACGTCATTCAAGATGATGTGCGGCTTAGCAAAGCCGACTCAGGGAACTGCAATAATCAGCGGTATTGATATTTGTGAAAATCCTTCAAAGGCGCGTTCAAATTTGGGTTACATGGCGCAGAAATTCTCTCTATATGGGGATATGACGGTCAGGGAAAATCTTGAATTTTTTGCCGGAATATATGGAATAAAAAAGCGTGATATAAATGAGCAAATAGATAAAATTATACAGATTTTTGAATTTGGTGAACTTCAAAATCAAGCATCAAAGGATTTGCCTTTAGGTTTTAAACAAAGGCTATCTATGGCTTGTGCCCTAATTCATGAGCCTCCTATTCTGTTCTTGGATGAACCTACTTCAGGAGTTGATGTGATTGCAAGAAAAGAGTTTTGGAATCACATTAAATCACTTTCTAAAAAAGGGATTACAATTCTAGTTACTACTCATTTTATGGATGAAGCGGAGTTTTGTGATAGGATTAGTCTTTTTTATCGGGGGGAAACAATTGCAATAGGAACCCCGCAAGAACTAAAGGAAAAGGTCGGAGCTATAAGTATGCAAGATGCTTTTGTGAAACTTATAAGGGAGCATGATAATAAATGAAAATACTATCAGCGTTTATAAAAAAAGAATTTTATCAGATAGTCAGGGACCCAAGCAGTATTATCATTTCGTTTGTTTTGCCTCTAATACTTCTACTTGTCTATATGTATGGAATTAATCTTGATACCGTAAAAGTCAATATTGGCATAAAAAATGATGATTTAAATCCTGAAACAGCCACTCTTGTCGAGTCTTTTGGCAGTAGTAGATATGTTGATTCTAATGTTTATTTTAACCAACATGAAATGTATGAAAGTATTGTTAACGGGCATTTAAATGGGGCTGTTATAATTCCAAACGATTTTTCAAAGAATCTTGCGGCTAAGAAAACTGCCCAAATGCTTATAATTACAGATGGAAGTATTGTTAATGTAGCCAATTATACTCAGAATTATCCGATGCAAATAACAAATCAATGGCTTATGTCCAGTAGATATGCGCCTTTTGTAAAAAAAGATTTGGTTACTTCAAATATTAGATTTTGGTATAACCAGGATATAAATAGCCACTACTTTATTTTACCGGGTTCATTAGCTATTACAATGACATTAATCGGGATTCTTTTAACCGCACTCGTTGTTGCCAGAGAGTGGGAGCGCGGCACTATGGAAGCACTTTTAAGTACTCAGATAAGAAAAATTGATATTGTTTTAGGTAAATATATTCCTTATTTCACTCTCGGGATGTTATCTATGATGTTCAACACTTTTATGTGCGTTCGAGTATTTCAAATCCCTTTTAGGGGAAATTTCTTTGTTTTATTTTCAGTAGGCGGGCTATTCTTGTTTACTTCACTTGGAATTGGACTTTTGATCTCAACAAGTTTAAAAAATCAGTTTCTTGCCAGTCAAGCAGCAATAGCAATAGGCTTTTTACCTGCTTTGTTACTTTCTGGGTTAATGTATCCGATAAATTCTATGCCATTATTTTTTCAATATTTGACTATGATTTTGCCCCCTAGATACTTTGTTGCATTTATTGAAAGTGAATTTATGGCAGGAACTGTGCCAGAGATTGTGTTCATAAATTCAGCATTTTTATCTATTTTGGGATTGATTTTGTTTACTGCAGTTTATAAAAAGACATATATAAGGCTTGAAAGATAATGTTTAAAAGAATTTTAGCGCTTATAAAAAAAGAATTTATAACCATCTGGAAAGACCCTAAGAGCAGGTCTATGGTTATAGTAATTCCTATAATTCAGCTTTTTATTTTTACAAATGCAATTACAATGGAAGTGAAAAATATTGACACAGTTGTCTTAGACAATGATAGAACACAGATGTCAAGGGAGCTTATTTCCTATTTTGATGCTTCGCCGCGATTTAGGAAGATAATATATGCAAATAATGAAAAAGATGTGAAAAGAGCTATTGAGCTACAGAAAGCCCAAATTGGTGTCGAAATCCAGAATAATTTTTCAAAATCAATAAAAGCGAATAAACAAGTTGCCGTCCAAATTATTTCTGATGGAAGGCAGACAAATACAGCTTCTATTGCGAGTTCTTATGCAGCTCAAATTGTGAATAACTATTCAAGCACTGTAAGTCCTAAAGATGGGGCTTCTGTCAGCTACGAAGTGAGAAATTGGTATAATGAGAATTTGAATTATCAATGGTATATTTTGCAGGTTTTAGTTACATTACTTGCTCTTGTTATTACCCTTTTGCTCACCGCTCTTTCTATTGCTAGAGAAAGAGAGCTTGGAACTTTTGACCAACTTATAGTAAGTCCACTAACATCATTTGAAATCCTTGTAGGCAAAACACTCCCGCCACTGATGATTGCAATGGCATTGACCTGTTTTATGTCTACTCTTGTGATAGGAGTGTTTGGTGTACCTTTTAGAGGTTCTATTTTGTTATTCTTTATTTCAACTCTAATTTCTTTGCTTGCGATAGTTGGAGTGGGGTTATTTATATCTTCAATATGCAAAACACAGCAGCAAGCGATATTAGGTGTTTTGACCTTTCAAATGCCTGCTATTCTTTTGTCTGGATTTATATCACCAATTAGAGATATGCCTTTAATTTTCCAGTATATTACGTGGATTGATCCTATAAGATTTTTTATTGAGATTACAAGAGGGATTTTCTTTAAAAATATGGGAGTAGCAGACGTTGCTTTTAATCTTGTTCCTTTAATAATAATTGCCACAATAACTCTAAGTATTGCCAGTTGGACGTTTAAGAGAAATATTGAGTAACAAACAATATTTTGATAAATACCTTAAATTACATATTTTCTTTAGATGCGCACATTGCAACAGTTATGGCGGAGACTACAGCACTTAAACCAACTAGACTGTAAACAGCTCTACTTAAAATACTCATATCTCCAAATATTGCAGCTACGAGGTCAAACTGAAATAACCCAACAAGTCCCCAATTTAATGCACCTATTAAAACAAGAACATAAGAAATAATTTTTATACTTTTAAACATACAAAACTCCTTTTCTTCTTTTTAATTTCACAAAAATTGGTAGATTTAACATTAGCTATATGTTTAATTTTTTAATCTGATACTTTGTTTAATTATTTGGGTTATGAAGTCCTGCAATGTCATATTTCCAAATCAACTATTTGAAGATTTGTCTTTGTTTGAAAATAAAAGCAAAACATTTCTGATAGAAGATAGTAAGTTTTTCACTAGATTTAATTTTCATAAAAATAAATTGGTTTTGCATAGAGCATCTATGAAATTCTACGAAAAATACCTTAAAGAAAAAGGTATTGAGGTTGAGTATATTGAATTTGATCAAAATTGGATTGAATATTTAAAGAATAAAAATATTAGCAAAATTATAACTTACGAATTAAATAATTTTGAATTGGAAGAAAAGATTAAAAGTTCTGGTTTAAGTGTGTCTTTTGTAGAATCACCTATGTTTTTGAGTTCAAATGAAGAATTCAAAAGTTTTTATGATTCTAAAAATCATTATTCGCAAACTTCATTTTATATTTATATGAGAAAAAAACTTAAAGTTTTGCTTGATAAAAACCTAAAACCAGAAGGTGGAAAGTGGACTTTTGATAAAGATAATAGACAAAAAATTCCTCAAGATATTGAAATTCCTAATCTTCCAAATATTAAAGACAATTCTTATGTGAAGGAAGCAAAACAATATATAGAAAAACATTTTTATAAAAATATCGGAACTTTTGATTTTTTTAATTATCCAACTACTTTTGAAGAAGTTGGTTCGTGGGTTGATGCTTTTATTAAAGAAAGGTTTGAGTATTTTGGTGTTTATCAAGATGCAATTTTTGATGATAATTCATATCTTTTCCATTCAAATATATCTTTTGCTCTTAATATAGGGCTAATTACACCTCAAAAGTTGCTCGAAAAGGTTTTGATAGCAGATGTTTCGCTAAACTCTAAAGAAGGATATATAAGGCAAATAATTGGTTGGAGAGAATTTGTTAAGGGCATTTATAATTTGATAGGACAAGAACAACTTCAATCTAATTTTTGGAAATTTGAGAACAAATTAAGTAGCAGGTTTTATAATGGGGAAACTGGAATTTTGCCGGTTGATGATGCAATAAAAAAATTGTTAAAAACAGGTTATGCAAATCACATTGAAAGATTAATGATTTTGGGAAACTTCTTTTTGTTGTGCGAAATCAATCCGCAAGAAGTTTATAAATGGTTTATGGAAATGTCAATAGATGCTTATCCTTGGGTAATGTGCGCAAATATATTCGGGATGAGCCAATTTGCTGACGGCGGTAAAATTGTGACTAAACCTTATATTTCTTCGTCCAATTACATAAAAAAAATGAGTAATTATAAGCAAGGAGATTGGTGTGAAATTTTTGATAATTTGTTTTGGTGTTTCATTTATAAACACTTTGATTTTTTTGTCAAAAACCCAAGATTAAAAATAATTACATCAAATCTAGAGCGAAAAAATAAAGAAGAAATTAGCAAAATGCTTGTGTCAACTGAAGAGTTTTTAGCTAAGGTTCTTAAGAATTAAAATATCAAATAAAAAAGACAGTCTGTGACTGTCTTTTAAAGTGGTGCCGCGTCTCGGAATCGAACCAAGGACACAGGGATTTTCAGCTCATTCATGAGCAAATCCCTTTATTTACAGATACTTCCAGAATATTACCCGTGGTTACTTCTTTATCCATGGGCATTTTAAGAATTTATCTATTAAATTCTAGGGAATTACATAGTTTTTGAGATAAATCGACACACGATTGACACATGACCACCTTATACCTATTTAAAAAGAATTTCTAGACACGCCCCGAGGGGTCCTTTTTGAGTTAGAAAATTTATATAAGCGAACCCATATACTCCATAGGGTTCCGAAATGATTTTTTGCAAAAATTTATTTTAAAACTTAAACTTTTTAAACATTTTTTTGACTTCATCTTCAACATACTTTTTAGCCGCAGGTTTTATTTCATTTTCAAGTGTTTCATCGACTACAACTTCCCTTGCTGATACGTAATCATTTAGTTTACCACAGTTTGCACATTCAACCATTTCAGTTTCGTCAGGTTGATAACCTTCATAAGGTATTTTAAAATCTGTTGAGCCACAAAATACACATTTAATATTTATTATGTACTCTTTTTCCATTACATACCTCCTGTTAAAATTCTTATACCTGCACCAGTAGCTCCTGATATAACAGCTGAAACAATTGGATTAGAGAAAAATTTATTTATTATATCTTTTGCTTGATTCTTCTCCTCATCTGTTGCATCAATTTTCTCAACTTCTTTTTTAAGATTATTTATAATTTTTTCTATATTTTGAGTATTGTTATTACCTATTTGTATGTTTTCAGCATTTATCGGCCCTGTGAAAGTGTATGAGTTAGAATTATCTTGCTTAGATTCATATATTGTAGATTTTTCTACCGAATTAGCACGTGCCATCCCCTTATTTGTCAATCGTATTTCACTATATTCACGCCCCCTGAACATTCTATCTATATACTCATGAGTAATGCAACATTTAAAAATAATATCAAACTCTTTATTATTAACATGAGAGACCATTTTATATTTAGTAAGATGTTCCCCTTCTAGTATTTGTTTATCAGGTAAATCATCGCAATCTTCTTTAGAACAAAAAAACATAAAATTAAATGTAAAATTCTTAATAGTTGCACCTTGTTGTTCAATTTCGTTTTTCATAAAAACTAATAATTCATCTATCAGTTTTTCTCTCTTTTTCAAATCCAGTTCAGTTTTAGTATTTTCTTCGATCATCTCATACCCCATTCTTTTATATATGAAAAATTATACAATTTTAATTATAATTTTAATTTAATTCTATACTTTTGTTACCAAAAGACTAGCCAGTTGGGTAATATGTTGTGAAAAAATTGAATTATTTTTATGTTTTAATTCTCTTTTAACAAATCATTAACCCAACGCATTATTTCATCATCTTGGAAAATATGCATTTGAAATCGCACAAACAATTCTTTACAAAATTCTACAATAATATCTTTGTATGAAGCCCTTAATTCAACCTCATTAAATTGTTTTTTTATCTCAATAACATTAATTTTTGAAACATAATCTCCACGTATCCGAGCGTAAGGAGAAGAACTCGTTAGTAATCTATCTTTCGTTTTATGTAATTTTAAAACAATTTCTATATTTTCATTAGGACATATACTTTGATATAGACGTTTTAAAAACAGTATATGTTCGGTTATAGTGTATATTATGTCAATATAACCAATGATAAGATTTCCTTCTCTAGACTGTTCTCCAACTCCATCTTCTCTAAAGATTTCTTGTGAAAGAATCAACCCATTTTGGGTAAAATAATACCTAGTAAACAAGCCATAGTAATCTGAATCATAGTAGCTACAACCACCATCATTTGTTACATAAAAATTAGCTACTGTTGGAAATGTACGCCCTCTAAGATGAACAAGAGAATTATTAATGATGTGTTCTAATGAGCTCAGGTTAATTCTTTCTCTTTTTTTGTCTATAGGATATGAAATTAGTTCATAATATCCCAAAGAATCAAATTTTTCTTGATAATGATTTTTTAGGTAGTCATTTGCTACTTTTATATCTTCATCATAATTTACTAATTCTTCTACAATGGGCTTACCCTTGATTAATGTATTTATGCTCGATAATAAATTGTCTCCCTTTTTAGTTATTGCTCTTCCTATTAGCTCTCTCATTTCATGATTTGAAGGAACCATTTCACTTGAAGCCGCATCTGTTCGTATATAAACTCTACCTCTTTCAAAACAAGAAGAACCTCTTTTGGTAATGATGATATCTTCTGTGAATTCTGGAATTTCGATAACAATTAATTCTTTATCTCCTATATGCACTTGTTTTATTGAGCAAGAGTGTTTAGGGTCAGAGTATTCATGCAATAAATTGTTTATTTGAGTTACGTCAAAGGATTTCAATTGTTCATTAGATAAACCATTAACAGTCCAAGTCCTATCCTCAACGCCTATTACAATACGTCCACCATCTTTTGTATTAGCCATCGCAATAATATCTTTTATTATTTCACATTGATGATTTCTATCCAAATCAGTCCAAGAAAAACTATCTTTAAAATCGCAATTTTTTGTTTCTTGTTTGTTTTCGATTAATTCAAGTATTTCATTCATAATCAAGATCCTATTTGTGAATTTATTATAGAACAATTTTATCATTTGTTTTGCGTAGTTGGAATAAAGATTTATTAATTAAGTCTTTATTATAATGAATTGTCTTTTTATCTATGAAACTAGAGCTAAATCTTGTAAAAATTCAAAAAATCCAAAAATAAATAAAAATTATAAGTTATAATGTGTCGGAGAAGGTATTTAAAATAAATAACCTTAGTATTTATATCTCTAAATTAATTATAATTATTTAATCGAAAAGTGATTAAAGATTAAATTTTGATGAACTACGAACCTTGAACCGTTGTCCATTTTTAAGGAAAAAGTATCAAAGAATACTACTAATAGTTTTAATTTTTAATTTCGAAAATTTCATTAAAAGCTTGTTAATTGTTAACAATAATAAGTTTTCAGTCTTTTAATCTGTATTGTCATGTCGACATGATGTCATATACCTTAAAAAAACTTTTTAGAAAAAATATATTTATATATTTATATTTTTCCCTTTTAAAAAGTTCTCGAGGGACTTGTCATCATGACACCTTAATAACTTGTAAATCAGGTTTCTTATATCATATAATAGCGCTATGGATTCAAAAGATTTAAAACAAGCTTTAGATAATATATATGAAGGTACGGATCAAGAAGAGTTTATGGGTTACGACCCATCAATTTATGATTTGTATGTGGATGTTAAAAGTGGAATTTGTTTATTTAAAAACTGCCAATTTAATCTACCAAAGGCTCTTTTAGAATATTTAAAATTAGTTATTATTAATACCAAAAAAGGTAAGTTTACCCTTTCAAAAGAGGTGGAAGATGTCTTTGGAATAGAACCAAAATCTATTGATAAAATGAAAGAAACGATTAATAAAAAATTTCAAAAATTTGTAAGGGAAAAATTCAAAAACAATAAAGAAAATATCCCCTCAGAATTAATTGTAAATGAAAAAGGATTGGGCAATAAAATAAATGATAAAATAAATCTTATTGCAGCATTATAAATTACAAATAAAATTTTTAAGGACCTAAAAATAGGTCCTTTTTTAATGCGAATTTTTTGTCGCCATTTTATCGCTTTCTTATCGAAAAAACCTCGAAAACAAAACGGTATTTGAATTTTAGGCTTTGTCGCATAATAAAAAAATGGAAAAGAAATGCATTTCAAAAATATCAAAATAAAAAGGAGACAACAATGTCAAACGAATTATTTATCTTCCCAGATGGAAGAATGGACACGGAGAACGCCAGTAAGTACTTGGGAATTTCAAAGAAAACTTTGGCGCAATGGCGTTCAGATGGAGATAAGACACCCCCTTACATTAAAAAAGGGCGAGTCTTTTATTACAAAAACGACCTTGATTCATGGCTCTTAAGTCAAGGCAAACACACAAGCACAGCACAATGCAGATATAAAGAAAAGGAGAATATCAATGCAAACAGAATTTAAGAAAGAAACAGAAATTTTAGAAACAGAAGACGAGGAGAAATCGGCGATGAACAGAACAATTAAATTGAGTATCAACAAACTATTTGTAAACAAAGAAGAAGTTACGGCACACAAGAACAGATCTTTTAATCCTTTTGAAGGGACTATTTCAGAATTTGCGGCAGAAATTAACAAAGGACACGCTTTTTGTGTTGAATTAACTTCAAACAGTAGATGTGATAAAAACTTCAAGTCAGCTTCTTTTGTAGCATTAGATTTTGACGGCGGCAGCAAGTTAGAGGAAATCAAACAAAATGAATTTGTTAAAAAGTATGGAACTATTATCTACACGACTCCAAATCACGGCAAAGGTGGCAAAGATAGATTTAGAGTAATCTTTGTTCTTGAAGAAGCTATTGAATCGGCTAACGAATACAAGAAACTAATAAAATCAATTTTGAAACTTTTTCCACAAGCAGATCAAGCTTGCAGCGATGTAACTAGATTCTATTTTGGTTCAAAAGATTCGAATCCCGAAATCTATGAGTCTTACTTAGATAAAGAAAAAACAAAAGAACTGATTAATAGTTATACTGAAACGGTAAAGCCAGTAGTTTCTTTGGAAGAGGAGTACAAGCCAACAAAAGAAGATGTCGAGGAAATGCTAGGATACATTCCTGCAATATCAAATTACGAAACTTGGAGAAACATTGTATGGGCTGTTTTTGATGCCTTAGAGGATCAAGAGACCACCATAGAAATTATCGAAAAATGGAGTCCTGATTTCAAGCACAAAGGTATGCACTTAAAAGACTTGGTTCGCAGGGCTTGTAATAGAACTAATGATAAAATTACGGCAAAAACACTTTTATGGCACGCTACAAAACACGGTTATAATTTGCAGACAGGTGAAATCAGTCAGAGTAATCCGGGGCACGTTGCTGCTAAATATTTGTTCCATGATTGCATTGATTACATCACAATTGCCGAAGAATTGTACGAGTATAAAGATGGTTATTATCAGAAAATCAATGAACAAGAACTTAAAAGTTTGATAACACATTTCTTTGATAGCTTCATTGATGAAAAAGGAGACACTCCTCTTGCAAGACCAAAATGTGTTGATGAGGCCTATAAGTATATCCTTAGAAAAACTTACGTTGATCAGGACAAGGTAAATCCAGCAGGTATAAATGTCAAAAATGGTTATTTACACCTTACTTATGACGAAAAGTTGAATCCTAAATTCGAGATAATTGCACATTCTCCTGAATATTACTTTACTTACAAAGCAGAATTTGAATATAACGAAAAGGCTTCTTCAGAAATATTTGACAACGTTATGGATGCAATGCTTGATAAAGATAGTCAGCAGATTTTGTTCAGAATTTTGGCTTCATCATTTGACCTTAGAGAAATGAGAAAACGCCACAGTAGAGCCGTAAAATTACTTATGCTTTACGGTCAGGGCAGCAACGGCAAAGATACTCTTAAAGAATGGATTGAGTGTTTATATGCAGGTTTAGGAATAACGGCATTGCCTCTGCAAGCATTCAGAGCAGCAGACGGAAGTAGAGAATTCTCACTTTCTTGTTTAGCTACAAGTAAGGTCAACTGGTCATCAGAAAATGCAGTGGTAGCGTTAGATTCTTGTCAAACGCTAAAGAACTTTGTTACAGGTGATTCGATGAAAGTAGAAGAAAAATACAAAAGTCCTATGATAATCAAGCCTAATGCAGTAGGTATTTTTAACATAAATGAGTTGCCTTATATCGGTACTACCTCAGAAGCCATTACTAGCCGTTATGCGATTATTCATTTTAAGTATTCTTTTGTGAATAAAAAACAAGAAGACTGCAAAGAAAATGAAAGAGTTGCAAACCCAAGACTCAAAGAAGATAAAGAGTTTGTGATAACAAATATCTTGCCGGCTTTATTAAATAGGCTTATTAAAGAATTTGAAAATGCTCTTAAAAATGGGATTGATTATTCTTCAATGGAAGCTCTTTTAGACAGAGTCAAAGAAGACACCAGCCACCTTTATCAGTACATACAGGATGCAAAGATATCTTTATGTTTTGACGGAGAGGGAATTCATCCTCAAGAACTGCTTAGCGATTATCACAGGTGGTGCACTAAAAATGGACTTGTTGAACTAAATGAAGAAAACAAATTTAGGCGAGCAATCCATAATGACAAATTCGACAAGATAATTGCAGCCCCAACAGAGATTACAAAACGATTTAAGAAATTCTTTCCAGAGCTTGAAACGACAAGAAATCGTGAAGGTAGATTCTTAAATCTCAAAATCGGTAATCCAACAAAACTATCAGATATATATTAACTTTCCTTCGTTCCTTTACGGGGGCACAATGCCCCCTTTTCTTTCTATACTGCGGTATAGTGTACAAAAATCCCCCTACGCATTACTTTAAACCTAGAAATATCAATAAAATAAGGTAAAAACAATGGCACTAAAGTTTACTAAAATGACACTAACTAATATGAAAAAATTAAAACCTAATGAAAGAATTGTTGAAAATAATATTGTTTTCACAAGACTAAATAACGGTGATGGTCGTTATGAAGTATATTTTAGGGCTAATGGACAACGGATTCATAGAGTTATCGGTAAAGAATCGGATAATATGACTCGTTCAGAAGTTGAGAAAATACTTATTAAACTCAAAAACGATGCTTGTCTTGATAGATTCAATATGCCTAAAGGTCGTAAATTGGCGTTAAGTTTTAAACAGGCAGCAGCAATTTATATTGAAAGACTAAGACAAGAAAGCGGCAAAAATATTGAAAGAAAAGAACAGCAAATCAGAGATGTTTTAAATCCTTTCTTTGGAACAAAACCCGTTGGGAAAATAAAATCATTTGATATTGAAAGATTCAAAAAAGATATGGTTGATAGAGGTTATGCCCAAGCGACAGCAAACAGACATCTTGCAGTGTTTACCCATATGATGAATAAATTAGTCGAGTGGGAAATGATTTCTAATTCCCCTTGTAAAGCTAAAAAGTTCAAAGAACAGGTGGGCAGAATTAACTACTTAACAGTTGAACAAATTAATACAGTTTTAGAAAACGCAAAGCATAGTACCTGCCCTTTTGCCTATCCTTTTATATTTATAGGGCTTAACACATCTATGAGAAGATCCGAAATACTCTCAATAAAAATTGAAAACATAGACCTTAAAAATCTAACTATTTTTATCCCTAAAGCTAAAGCAGGTGCTAGAGTTCAACCTATAACAAAGGAACTGGCAGAATATTTAAACACATACATACAAAATCTTAAAAAAGATGAAGTATTTTTGTTCCCATCAAAATATTCTAAAACGGGACATTTTATAAATATCGATAAATCATTTAAAAAAATTATTGAAGAATCAGGACTCGACCCTAAAGTTATTGTTAGACATACCTTGAGACACACAGCAATAAGTCATCTTATGCAAGCAGGAGTCGATCTTTCAACTATTCAAGCAATTTCAGGACATAAAACGGTGCAAATGGTTATGAGATATTCTCACCAAAACAACGCCCACATACAAGAAGCTATGAGTAAACTAGAAAACAGATATTTTCAATCAAATAACGTTGCCAATATAGACAAACGAGCGTAAATAGAAGTTAACTCAGGGATATATTTATACTCTTAAATTATTTAATAACCCTTCTCCGAAGCCGTAGAAATGGTAAAATTACATTTTTAAAGTAATTAATCCCCAAATGATGCCCAAAATACTTCCTAATATTAATAGAGAGCCAAGGCCAATGGCTATTTCTTTATACATAGTGATAAAAGATTTATAACTTTCCTTGATAAGATTTATCATGCCTGATTTTTTACTATTTTTACGTTGAATTGACATTGAGGCAAAAAACAAAATAATTGTAATTATTACAAGCCAAAAAACAAATAGAGATAACAAAAATTCCATTTTATCGTCCATTTAATTGCAACATCATTAGGTTTGTATTTATTCCATTTAAGCTGGTATTTATGTTGTATAAACCATTATTTAACTGCTGAGTTTGAATAAGCCTTTGCAGATTGTTGTTTACCTGCATATTTGCTTGTTGTTTTGCTATGAACTCATTTTGTAATTGCAAGTTTTTATTAGTTTCCAGTTGTCGAATCTGCATATAACAATTTGTTTGATTGCTTGTATCAGATGAACACATCCCGACTTCTTTTTCAAAAATGCCTTTTCTAATAGCCCAATAATTACTCATTTCTATAAGTTCTTTTTTTCTAGCATTTTTAATACTTGAAATGTCATGGTATTCGGAATTCATGTATTCTTGAGGGCAAAACTCTTCCCACTTAGGAGCGTAAGCTGACAAAGGAACCTTAAAATTATCTTTAGCAACAATATAATCTTTTAAACCATTTTCGCAACTAACAGTGAGTTTTACAGTTGTACCTTTTTCTCCTTTTATCAGATTAACAGCTTGTTCAAGACTCAAATTACAAGTTTCTTTTCCATTTATCTTTAGGATTCTATCTTGAGCCTTTAGTCCTGATTTAGCAGCAGGAGAATTTTCGTAAACTTCTTTTACAAAGACATCACTATATTGATTTGTTTTATATAATGAAGCACCAATTCCGCAAAAACTACTGCCTGCAAATGCCTTTAAAATACTAAACAAAAGAGTAAATAGTAAAAGAACAACAGAATATTTTTTCATATAGGACCTTTCTGTTTCTACTTAGAAACACTTTCTATCGATATTAACATTATTATTAGTGTTATGCAATATGAAACACCTACATCATTAAAGCGTTTTGGAGAAAGAATTAGAAAACTTAGATTAGAAAAGGGTCTTTCTCTCAATATGTTTGCTTATGAGAATGACTTAAGCAAAGCTTCCGTGAGCAAAATTGAACGTGGGATAATTGATTTTAGGTTCTCTACGTTAATTCAAATTGCAAACGCTTTAGAAATGAGTCTTTCAGAATTGCTTGAAATTGAAGAAGAATCTTAATCCTCTTCGTTTGTCTCTTTTTCTGTAAATTTATTTAATTGAATTTTCAAAGAATCAACATCTTTTCGAAGATTTCTAATAACATGAATCATATCTTCAACAGATAATTTTAAATCTTCTTCGATGTTTTCTATAAGCTTAAGTGACAAAGAATTTATCCTTTCTTTTTTAACAAAGATTATTATATGGTGAAGAGAATAGTTGTATTTGAAAAGTTTATTAAATTTACGAAAATTGACATTTAGGAATTAAAAATATAAACTGAAGTTATCAAGGGGATATGTATGGATAATAACAATAGCTCTAGAGGCGGTATATATAAGCATTTAACTTCTCAATCTCAGCTAGTAATGAAAAAATAATCGAAATGAAAGATTCTTTTGAATTAAAGGATATAAAGGAAGCCTATCTAAAGCTAAAAAATTGTATATATTATGATAAAAACTATTTTTATCATAATAGTATTGCTGAGTTTGAAGACAAATATGATTTAAACGAAAAATTTTTAGAAATTTTAAATATTTTAAACAGCGGGTATTATAAATCTAAACTTATGAAATATATCAATGAAATTGATTTTTACATGTTACCCAAAAAAATGAAACAAATAAATTCTGATTCAAATGAAAACATTATAAGTAATGCAATGGAACAAATAGATTATTCAATTGAAAGTGTTAATTATTTTATTAAAATGCCTATAGTGCTTCATATTATTGATATTTTATGGTGTATCAAATATGGTGGAAGGTTACAAAAAAAATTAAACTTAAAAAATGCTTATGCTTATAAATTAAATATAGGTAGCTTAGGAAAAATAAAATCAAAAAATTTATTCCATAAATATTACGATCAATATTCTTCTTGGCGAGATAAAGCCATAAAAAAGACGGAAGCTTTATATGATAATAAGGAAGATTCAATTATTTTCTCTTTAGACATAAAAAAATACTATTACAATATTGACTTAAAATTTGATGAATTAAAAATATATCCTAAAAATAAGCACTATATCAGACTTTTAAATATAATTGAACTCATTCATGATAAATATAAACTTAAAATCAAGGCTAAAGACGTTGAGCTTAAAGAATATAAAAACTTATTGCCTATTGGCTTACAGTCATCAGGTTTGATTGCAAATTGGTATTTAAAAGACTTTGATGATTATGTAACAAAAGAATTAAAACCAGAATACTATGGTCGTTATGTAGATGACATTCTTTTTGTATTTAAAAATACAAGTAATTTATCAGAAGAAAGTGCCGAACCTATCGAATCATTAATAAGAACGTATTTTAGTGATGACAACATGTTTAAACTGAAGAACAACTCTTTTCAGTTTCAAATAAAGAAGTATAGCTCTTTAAGTATTCAAAAAGATAAGATTAAAATATTTGATATAAAAGCCAATAGTTCTAAAACTATACTTGAAAGATTCAAAAATGATATTAAAGCTAATAGTAGTGAATTTAGGTTTTTACCTAGCTTCAAAAAAATAGATGATGAGTTTACTACAAAAATGTTTAACTTAAATTATGATGGTTCTTCAAATATTCTGAGAAATATAGATGACTATAAATTAAATAGATACAATGTAGCAGTGTATCTCGCAAAAAAAATCAAGCTTGGATTTTATGTCCAAGACAACGAGAACTGTAAATATGATAACCATTTTGTAGAGTTGTTAAAAAAAGAAATAAAAGGGAAATATTTGATTGAGTTATATCAATATTGGTATAAAATCTTCGAAAATCTTATCTTAAATGGAAATGCGAAAGAATTTATTGAGTTGCACAAAGAAATAGAGCAAACCTGCAAGAAAATCAAATATAAAAATTCAAATAATCGAAATGACATTTTTCTAACTAATAGATTAAAAGCCAATCTTGACAACTATCTACTATATTCTGCTACTCTTGCGTTTTCGCTAAATCCTGATAAAAAATTCAAATTCAGATATCACGATGCTAAATTAGTACAATCAGTTAGAAAGTATAGAAATTCTAACATCATTGATAATAATCGAATATTTATTCCTCTGTATAATTACTCGAATAAATATTTTAAAAATAATGAGCAAGCTAAATCATTAAATGAGTTTAGAAATCTCTTGGAATTTAAATTTGATGATTTAACAGAGGAGCATCTAATTTTAAATGAAGACAGATTAATATTAAGCCCTATATGTATTTATAACTCAAAAAAAGATTTATTTGGGTTTTACAAAAATGTGCTTTTCGCAGATGGGAGAAGAATTAATCTGCATTCCAACTCAATTAAAGGAGAAATTGATGAATGTAGTTGTCATCCCCAAAATGTAGAAAAAGTAAGATTCAATATTTTAGAATCAAGAACTATGCATATCCCTAAATTAAAATTGGGGATAGCAAATTTTAGCATAAAACCAGAGGAAGCTAAAAACTTTTTATATAGAGATTTGAGCGATAAAAAATATGAAGATATAAGGGCATTATTAGAAGATGCTCAATCAAAAAAATGTCATTTAGTTGTGTTTCCTGAAATGTCAATTCCTTTCGAGTGGTTGCCACTAATTTATGAAGAAGCTAAATTGAAACAAATAGGGATAATTGCAGGACTAAAACATTTTAAAAACAACAAAGGCTATTGCTATAACTTTTTATGCTCAATATTACCATACATTCACGGTGAAGCGTACAGAGATGCGTTCGTAAGACTAAGACTGAAAAACAATTATTCTCCTGAAGAAATTGAAGAAATAAAAAATACAAATTGCGAACCGCCATCTTCAACTCAAAGAACCTATGATTTAATCCAATGGGCTGGTTTATATTTTAGTTCATACAATTGTTTTGAAATAGCATCAATAGAAGATAGATCAATATTTAAAGGTTCTGTCGACTTTATAACGCTAAATGCTTATAATAGGGATACCAATTATTTTAATAATATAATTAGTTCAACTTCACGTGATTTACATACTTGTATTGTACATTCAAATAATTCTGAAAATGGATATTCTTGTATTGCACTACCCAAAAAAACACATTCTTTAATGCCAGTCATTATAAAAGGTGGTGAGGATAACTTGATAATTACCTATGAATATGACTACAAAAAATTAAGAAAATTTCAATCAGGAATAAATGTAAATGCGGGAGACAATGATAAAAAAGATGAAGAATATAAGCCCTTGCCGCCTAATTTCAAAATATCAAAAGAACGAGAAATAGAAATCAATTGATTGCTCTAACATTATTACGATGAGGTTTATACAACTTTAAAAGAACGTTTTTACTTATATTTGTTCTTTTTGCTATATCATCTAAAGTTTCATTTTTAGTTTCTATATACAAATTTACTATTTCTTGAAAAAGTGAAGGTTTTTCTTTTTCAAAAGCAATAGGTTCATTTTTTCGGTATCCAAGTTTACTCATTTGAACATTTAATGATGTATATCTTGATTTTGTTATAACTTCTAAATCATATGCACGCCTAATAAGTGCCGCCATTGACACTTTCCATTTAGGCTTCAAGAAATAAGCCTTTTCGCAATTTAAATTCTTTAGATCAAGCTTAATATCCTCTTCAGGCATCAAGAATTCTGAAGCAAACTTATTAGCTTCTTCGTCACACATTGGATAAGGAATATTTTCATTTTTCATGACCAAATGCCCCAATTCGTGAGCAATAGTGAATCTAAGCCTGTCTGCCGGCATGTCAGGATTAATAAAAATAAAATAAAAATTATCGAGCATGCAAGAATAACCATCAAATTCTTGCTCACTTATATTCAAATAATTTATAACAATGCCATTATCTTCTAACATGGTTGTAAGATCTTGAATTGGACCATGAGCAACATTCCAAAATTCTCTAGCCTTCTTAGCTATATTTGCAGGTGAAGTATTCTCATTAGTAGAAAAATGAGGAATCTTTATAGTGTTTATTTCAAAATTTTTCGATAAATCAATAAATGTTTGAATAAATAAGTTCACGCTACTATCAACAAAACCTTCATCTTTTTTCTTTAAGGATTGCCTTTTTCTATACAATCCACCTTTAATGTTTTGTCTTTCCCAATGCGTTAAGAAAAAATCTTTTGGAAAATCAAGAATCGTTGATATAGCATCTAACAAATCGTCAGATATATCTTTTCTTAATCCTTGCTCAATTTTAGATAATTCTCCTTGCGTGATTTTTTTGTCAATTTCTTCTAATTTTTCAATTAATTCTTTCTGTGTTAATTTATTAAACTCCCTTGCTATAATTATTTTTTCGCAATTGATTGTTTGTTCCATATATTATATTTCCTAAATAATTCATTTATCTATCTAGATTTATTTTATCGTAATTCTCGCTTTTCTAGGTCCATCATCGTCAGGAGGTGATGTAATAATAATTGGTTGTTCGAACTCGACCTTTTTGTACCACTCTACTTTTCTACCTACTTGATATGTTAAATAATAACCCGTAATCTCAGTACCTATAGAGTTTAATACATATCCGAATGTCAGTGGGATTTCTTCACTAACGAACTTTTTACCACTTAAAGCAGAATTTACAAATAGTTTTAATTGATTAAAATTGTAAGCTATATTCATATTAATATCATCTATATATTTGGATTTACTTCTATCTTTTTTCAACTTGTTAAAAGTCACAGGATATCCATTTATATTAATAAAAAATGTATTATTTCTGGGTACAATTGTTATTTTTTCACCATCAATCAAATCTGATTTTTCAAGTTTATCTTTAAAATGATTTCTTATTAAAGATGCCCTATGCCAAGGGTCGTAATTAATGCCCTCTGTTACACGAATTCGTTGAAAATCTCTAAATGCTTCTAATGTTATTTTTTGCAGATAAGATAAATAAGGCCCTATTGCTAATTCTATTTGTTCGGCGTCAAAAATAATCAAAATAACCTCCCTTTGGTTTGTATTGATTTGTATTGATAAACGATGAACTTAGTATATCAGAGGATAATTAATTTTACAATAAAAAATATTCCAACAAAATATTCTTTTATAATATTCCAAACGCCTACTTGCTATTATTTGTATTATAGTAGAGTTTTAGTAGCATTGCAATTGTTAAGCATTATTAAGAAGCTGCATTACATCATTTTTTATTAAATAGAATCACCTGACACACAAATGACACATGGTTGAAAAATTCGCATTAAAAAACGGACTTTTAAATGTGTCCGTAATTCAATTATATTCTACTTTATAGAATGGTGCCGCGTCTCGGAATCGAACCAAGGACACAGGGATTTTCAGTCCCTTGCTCTACCAACTGAGCTAACGCGGCATTTTAGTATTTAGTTTTTAATCTCGTTCAGTTGTTAGAGCAAGCTCTACTCAATCTGTAAACGATTCCGGCTTTGCCTTCATCAGGCTAACGCGGCATTTTTTCTGCTAGATTGCTTACTGTTAAGCTCAACCAGCTTTTATTATCATATATGATAAATCTTTCAAGTCAATATTAATTTATTAATTATTCATCTAAAAATTCTGATAATTGTTTTACTGCAAGGTTTTTCTCGTTTTCTAATGAGCCTTGTTTTAGTCCTATTATGCAAGAAGGACAGCTTGTAATTATTTGTGAGTAATTTTCTTTATTATATTTTTCCAGGTTTTTCTTTGAAATCTCAGTTGAAATGCTATTGTGTAAAAAGCCAAAATCTCCTGAGAATCCGCAACAACTCTCTGTTTTCTTAATGTCAAGGGCTTCAATTCTTGAAAGAAAACTGATTTCTTTATCTTCATTGTGGCATGGCTTGTGATAAAGTACTTTTGCTTGAGGCATATCTTTTTTATAACCTGTTTTTACAAGAAAGTCGTTCAGGCTGATAAGTTTTTCTTTTAATTTTTCTTTGCAATTACTGTATTCAATTATTTTTGAAAACATTGATATACAGCTATCGCAGTCAAAAATGATGTAATCACAATCTTCTGGTATTGAATCTAATATTTTTATTGCATTTTGTTTGAATTTTTCTTCATTTCCATAGTAGTAATAGCTAATTCCGCAGCATCTTTGTTTAATATTTAAAATCTTGCAACTGGATTCTTCTAGTAAGTTAATGCTTGAATTTTTAGAAGATGGATTTATAAATCTGTTAAAGCAGCCTTCAAAAAATACAATATTATATTTTGTTATTTTATTCGGGTGATTTTTTCTTTTGCTTTTATTTTGGAATAGAAAATCTGCGAGCAAGATTTTTCTGCCTAGAGAGCTTTCTATCAAATTATTTTGTAGCTTTTTGACAAAGAAATCAACATTAAAAAATCTATAACAAACGCCAAAGATTTTTATTAAATACATAAGAAAAGTATGTTCAATAATGTGTTTTGGGATGAATGGTTTATGTTTTTTTGAATATTCATTTTTTGCAGATGCAAATATTTCTTTTGCATCGATTCCGCTAGGGCAAAAATTTTTGCATAAATTGCAATTCAAACACATTTCAAGGTTTTGGGCTACATTTTTCGTAAATTTTAGCTCATTATTTATTATGCCGTTTAAGATTGTAAATTTTCCACGAGAAAGTATGCTCTCGTTTTTTGTAGCTTTATATATCGGGCATACGGATTGGCATAGGCCGCATTTAGAGCATTTATAAATATCTTCTTGGTATTCTTTTAAATCTTTCATATTCTTATTATCCACTAAAAAAGCTAAACGTTGAAATTTTATTAAACTTATTAACTTTATATAACACTTTATGTTAAAATCAAGGATAGATAGGACCTTGATGTGAAGAAAAAAAATATAGGATACATAGCGGTTTTTACCGTAATATTGCTAGGATGTTTGTGGGCGTTTATCTCCGCAGGCATTATTACACGTGATTTTAAGGCAAAGCTATCTAATAAAGAACTTGAGAGAAAAGAAGTAAACATTGATAATCTTCTTGTTACAGAAACAAAAGATGGTGCAAAGCTTTGGGAGCTTTTTGCAGAAAATGGTCATTATGATGACCAATACAATATTGCTTATTTGAATGATGTAATTGGTAATTTCTACACTGATGGCGTTGTAACTGCAAGTTTCAAGTCATCTCAAGCTACTTATAACTCAGAAAAAAAACAGATTATATTGTATGACAATACAGTAATTGTGTACAAAGATGGTTCAAATGTAAAAGCAAACAAAATCGTTTGGTCTGGCCAAGACGAAAAAATTACTGCAGTCGGCAGTATTCGTATCGAAAAGCCGGGCGAAGCTGTTATTTATGGTACGAAAGCAGTTCTTTCAAATAAATTAACAGATTTTCAAATTGTTGGAAGAACTAAAACAGAACTTTACGGTAGAGGAAAAAGTTTATTATGATGAAAAAAATAGTTTTAATTATTTTTACAGTTATTTCTATTGCAGGACTTGCGTTTGCTGCTGATTTGAAAATTCAGTCGAACAAGCAGGAGTTTTCTGATAAAGATAACAAAATATTTTTAGATGGTAACGTTAATGTAAAAATGGATGACTTGAACATTATGAGCCCAAAGGCTCAGGTGGAGCTTGATCCTGAAACAAAAAAAATCAAAAATGTTGAATTTTTGAATAATGCATATTCATATCAGGTTAAA
Organism: Cyanobacteria bacterium OH_CDB_20; assembly: GCA_023415935.1. Taxonomy (GTDB): domain Bacteria; phylum Cyanobacteriota; class Vampirovibrionia; order Gastranaerophilales; family Gastranaerophilaceae; genus JAEZIX01. Next base: position 23,202 of record JAEZIX010000093.1, read on the forward strand.
GC
>JAEZIX010000100.1 GCA_023415935.1 Cyanobacteria bacterium OH_CDB_20
ACAAAAAAATGAATTGTAACGTTTTTTAACGATTGCTTTACAAAACACCTAATAACATTAAAGTTTTATAAGAAAAACAACGATAACTTACTTGTGAGTCGTCGAATTTTGGAGTAAAAATGTCAGACAGCAATATACTAAACAGACCCTTCGGGTTTAATATAACTCTTCCTGAAAGAACAATGCAACAGGTTAAAGAAAGCATTGGCAAAAGGGTTAATATTTTTGCTCCTGTCCAAGAATATATGGAAAAATCAGACGCTGTTTTTAGCGGCGACGTCCAAGAACAAATTGCAAAGTATAATAATTATTCTTCTCTCATAAATTCAATTATGAATGTAGGACATGAAACACCTGTTCTTAATCTTACTATTTAATCAATATAGCCCACATGTAGCAATGTAAAATTATTGCTAATAATCATTTTATGATTATTATTAATATTATGATTAAAAAGATAATAATCGGTTTTTTGTCGATTTTTATAATAAATTTTGCTATACAAATTGGGGAAAAGCCTTTAAATATATTTAACAAAATATTTGTTAACAATGCACAAGCTGAAGAAGTACTGAAAATCAAAAATATAAGTTTTGATAACTCTGATGCGATGATTTTTTTGGGAACAGTACCATCTTCCGGGCCTTCAAATGTTGTTATAAATAAAGGAAGACTCTTAAATCCTGAAAGAGTTTATTTTGATATAGAAAATGCCATTTTAGCAAGACCTAACGGAAATTTTGAGCTAAAAAACAGTATAATAAAACAGGTTAAAGTTGCACAGTTTTCAACAAATCCAAACGTTGTAAGGATAGTCATAGAGGGAACATCGGCTCTAACTTCAGATAAAATATCAATGACAAAACAAGGGACAGGGTTTGTAATAAGTTATAAAAATCTTCTTCCTTTACAAAGTTACCTAACGAAAATATACTCTGACAAAGAATCCAAGGACACTCTTTTTGCTAAAACAACAGCACAAGAAATAGTTTCAGTAAAAAAAGATTCCGCAAGTTCTGATGAAGTCTTTAACAAGATTCAAAAAGCTTTTAGTGAAACAACAGAACAAACTTCAGCAATCGCAACAAACCAAGCTCCTGAAACACAACAAAAACCAACAATAACAGACTATAGGCTCAAAAGCAGATACTATATTGATAAAGCAATAGTAAAAAGCGGCAACCTTCTTTTAAGTGGCATAGGTATTTTAAACACAAATGAACCTTTTTATCTTTCAAACCCTTCAAGAGTGGTTTTTGACCTTGAAAATACCACTGTAAACCCTGATATAAAAGGAGATGAAATAAAAATTTCCGAAACCGAAACCGCTAAAATAGGTCAATTTGACACAACAACAGCAAGAGTTGTAATTACAAGCCCAACGCCAAAGTTGTTTATTCCTATATATTCAAGCGACTTGCAAAACCTTTTGCTTGCAAATAAAAACAATATTGCTAACGTAAAACTTTCAACAACAGCATCTACTATTACATCAATTATTGGAAAACCTGCAGATCCAACTACAAATAATCTTATAATTAATTTCTCTGAACCAGTGATTCACTCAATTGAAAGAAACGACTCTTCGTTTGTATTATACCTATACAATGTTGGGATAACGCCTTCTGCATTTCAGGAAAAAGTAGCCCAAACGCCATTCGCTACAACAACAATTACCCCTATTCAAAATCAGGGGATAAAAATAACTATTCCTACAACCAAGGCTACAAAAGTTGAATGTTTTGAAAGTTTAAACGCAACTGAACTTAAAATATCACTTAAAAACCTTGCAGAACAAGTAAAAGCGCCTACTGTTGTTACACCTCAGCCTCAAACTCCAAAAGCAGAAACTAAAAAACATCCTAAACAGCCATGCCAGATAGAACAATCTTTATCAGGCAGAATAATATATCTGGACCCGGGACACGGAGGAGCAGACACCGGAGCTCTTAAAGCAGGTATTGCAGAGAAAGATATAAACCTCGACATTGCAAAGAAAACAGCTGCAATTCTCACAAAGAAAGGACTTCATGTAGAATTAACCCGTTGGCAAGATTCAACCGTTTCGCTTCAGGAAAGAGTCGAAATGGCAAATTCAAAAGACACAGATATCTTCGTAAGTATCCACATAAATTCAAGCGTAAAACCTGAAGTCTACGGAATTGAAACTCATTACTATACCGAAAACGGATATGAAGTTGCAAATGTAATCCACAAAAGTATTATGGGCAAAGTCACAGGCAAAGACAGAGGATTGTTTAAGTCAAAATTTTATGTTATAAATCACACGGAGGCACCATCGGTTCTTCTTGAATTAGGATTTATTTCGAATGATAATGAGAGAAATGCGTTACTTACGGAAGAAAGAAAAAGTAAATCCGCAGAAGCAATAGCAGATGGTATTATAGAGTATTTAAAAACTCAACAAAAAAGAACAAGAGTACAGCAAAATGAACAATAATCCAATAGGAGTATTTGACTCAGGAGTAGGCGGATTAACAGTTTTTTCAAAACTTATCGAAGCCTTACCCAATGAAAAATATATTTATTACGGGGACACAAAAAATCTCCCTTATGGAACAAAGACAAAAGAAGAGCTTATAAAAATCGCGGAGAGAATATTCGACTACTTTGCTTCAAGAAAAGTAAAAGCAGTTGTAATGGCTTGCAACACAACATCTGCAACAACTTATGATGTTTTAAAAGATAATTATGATTTTGAAATTTATCCTATAATTCAAACAGCGGCAAAATGTATCGCAAAGATGCCTATAAAAAGTGTCGGCACACTCTCAACACAAGCAACAGCAAGCTCTCATGCTTACCAAAAAGAGATAAATAAATATAATCCAAATATTGAAGTGACGGAAATTGGCTGCCCTGGCTGGGTTCAAATAGTAGAAGAAAAGACTCAGGACTCAGAAGAAAGTATTTCACTTGTAAAAAAATATGCAACTGAACTTATTGATAAAAACGTTGATAAAATTGTACTTGGATGCACTCATTATCCTTATCTTCTTGATATTTTAACAAAATTTGCACCGAAAGATATTTTCATAGAACCATCTGAATGCTTCGTGGATTTTATTATTTCAGATTTAGAGAAAAAAGGGCTTTTATCAACCGAAAAATCTCAAGAACCAGAGTTTATCGTGAGTTCTGAAGCTAAAAATTTCCAAAAAGCAGCCGAACTTTTTTATAAAATTAAAGAACTTCCTTCTGTGGTCTCTTTATAAGATGATGTGATAAAATTTTTGTAAGAGGAAGTTTTATGAAAAAGCTAATAGTAAGTATATTTTTAGTTCTAATAACAGCTGGCACATCTTTTGCTGCAACGGCTGTTAAAGTTATTGCAAAAGATGACTATACTACGGCAGATCCTAAAAATAACTTCAAAGTAAAAACAATAAACAACCTTATTTTTGAAGACGGATATAAAATACCGGAAGGAACCATAATAACTGGAAAAGTAATAAAAGTAAAAAATGCGACAAGAGGAAAACGTGACGCATATTTTGATTTTTATCCAACTGAGTTCAAGAACGGAAATCAAAAAGAAAAAATAAAGGACCCTAAATTTATTGCTCGCGTATACAACTATGAGCCCCTTGATAAAAAGGAGTTGGCAGAATCAGCAGGAAAAGCAGCAGCAGGTTTCATTGTAACCGGTGCTTCACAAGGCATTTCATTTATACAAGGCATAGTAGCTCCTCAAGAAGGCGAGAATAGACTTGCATCAGGTTTTAAGAAAGTATATAAAGACTCTCCGCTTTCTTTTGTAGAAAAAGGAGAAGAGCTAAAAATAAAAGAAGGCGACGAAATATATCTTAAAATATACGCCTTAAATGAAGATACGAGTGAATAAAAAAACCTCCATCTTATGAGGAGGCTTTTTTATTTATTTTTAAGTTTGATTATGGGTAAAGACCTCTTAATCTCTTAGCATTTGCAACCCTTGAAACACCAATCATCATTGCTGCTGTCCTTAAATCAACATTTTTATCAACCGCAATAGCAAGAACTTCATCAAATGCCTTTGTCATAAGTTTTTCAAGGTTTTTCATTACTTCATCTTCTTCCCAGAAGAGTCTTTGAATATCTTGAACCCATTCAAAGTAAGAAACAGTTACACCGCCTGCGTTTGCAAGAATACCAGGAACAACAGGAATTTTTCTTGAATTCAAGATATCATCAGCCTCATTGGTGATAGGCCCATTTGCACCCTCAACAATATATTTAGCCTTGATTTTATCTGCATTCTCTTTTGTAATAACGTTTTCCTTAGCGCAAGGAACAAGAAAATCGCATTCAAGCTCAAGAAGCTCCTCATTTGTAATCTCTTCAGCATCTTTATAACCTTTTATAGTCCTGTTTTGTTCTGCGTACGCTATTAAATCATCAACATTAATTCCGTTTTTATTATACAAACCACCAGAAATATCGCTAACCGCAATAACTTTATGGCCAGCGTTATACAAGAACTTTGCCGCATTAGAACCTACATTACCGAACCCTTGTACCGCTATATCATAAACATTTTGGCTGGAATTAGATATTTTTTTAATTGTGTTAAATATAGTATAAGCAACACCTGCGCCTGTTGCTTCTTTTCTACCTAAAGAACCACCTAATGCAACAGGTTTTCCTGTAACAACACCTGGTATTGCATAGCCAAAATAGTTGCTGTATGTATCCATAATCCAAGCCATGGTTTTTTCGTTGGTTCCCATATCAGGAGCAGGAATATCCTTTTCAGGTCCAATCATAGTAAGGATTTCTGTAGTATACCTTCTTGTTACTTTTTCAAGCTCAGAATCAGACATTTTTGTCGTATCGCAACAAATTCCGCCTTTCGCTCCGCCATATGGCAAATTCATAACCGCGCATTTCCACGTCATCCACATAGCAAGCGCTGCAACTTCACCTAAATCTACGTCAGGATAATATCTTATACCACCTTTAGAAGGCCCCATTGCCAAATCGTGCTGAACCCTATAACCTGTAAAAGATCTTGTTGTACCATCATCCATTTTGATAGGAAGAGAAACAATTAGGGTTTTTCTTGGAAATTTCAGCCGCTCGATAATACCTTGTTCTATATTAAGTAAGCTACCAACTTTTTCTAATTGCTCTTGAGCCATAATAAAAGTAGGCGTCATCATTTCCTTCATAAATAATCTCCTAAAAACTAATCTAACAGGTACAGAATACAAATATAATACTACTTTTAGGCAGATATTACAAGATTCAAAATTGTATTAAAATGTTGTAGAATAATACAATACAAAAACAAAATATTTTGTTGCAATTGCAACAGGAGGACCCATGCAAAAATATTTCATAAACAATAATTCTGAAGAAATAATCATCTTTTTTAACGGTTGGGGCTCAGATGAGAACCCTTTAAAACACTTGACGAGTAACAAAGATGCCTTGATATTATCTGATTATTCTGATTTAAAATTTGATTTTGACTTTTCAAAGTATGAAAAAGCCTACTTAATTGGATACTCCGCAGGTGTTTTTATGAGCAGTTATCTAAAGGATAAACTTCCTAAAAACGCCTATAAAATAGCGATTAATGGAACACAAAAGTTTGCAGACGAACATTTTGGATTAACAAAAGCAGTTATTAAAGAACTTGAAGGGTTAAACCTTTATAACTATCTTGATTTTAGGCGAAATTATCTTGTACAAGACAATAAAGAACTCATACTCTTTAACAAAAACCAGCCTAAACGAACTCTTGAAAGCGCAAGAGAAGAGCTTAACGCCTTGCAAAATTACTACAAAGAAAGACCTCAAGAAATATCATTTGATAAAGTGCTTATTTCACAAAATGATAAAATTTTAAACGCTGAGATACAAAAAAAATACTGGAAAAATAACTTCAAAATAATCGAAAATGCAGCCCATTTCCCGTTTTTTAGATTCAAAACATACGAAGAAATAATCAAATATTAAAAAATTCTGCTACATTTCAATATTTACAAAAAGTTTCTCATCAGTTAAGATTTTTTCCATATTTAAAACTGTATAAACCATATCTTCCTGAATAAAATCTGCAAGAGTATATTTAGACTCAAATTTAGGGTTCACCTTATGGACAAATTCATCGCTGCTAATATTTATGATTGTTTTGATACTATCTACTATAAAGCCGAGTTTAAACTCTTCTGAATCAACAATGATAACCTGCCTTTGACTCTTTTTCTTAGCTTCTGAAACATTATCAATCCCCAAAAATTCTTCTAAATTAATAATAGTATAGAAATCCCCGCGCAAGTTGATAACCCCTTCGACATAAGATGGAGTATATGGAAGTTCAATTATTTTTATGTTTTTCTCAGGCGCAAGTTCTTTAATATATTTGATATTGATACAATATCTCGCTGAATCAAGCATAAAAATTATAAACTGGTCCTGATAAAATTTGCTTATTAAAGATGATCCTTCTGCTTTTTTCATAAGCATGCCAGCACGCTTTTCAAGAATAGCTATTGATTTCTCATCTTGTGGAAAAGGATTTTTAGTTTCACTCATCTCACTTTCAAGCTGGACGGATTTAATAAGCTCTTCAACTGCAGAAAGGTCAAGGAAAGAAACAATCGAAGAATCAAAAGAATAAATCATTTTAATATAATTTTCAGTTGAATTTATAGGGGGCGCTTGAATTTCAGACACAGGAACCTGAATAATATCAATAATATTATCAACGATAATCCCAAAGACCATCTCATCAGTCCTAATAATAATAACCTTATCACCTAGAGAGTATTGTTTATCTTCAAGATTCAATATCGAGCGTAAATCAACAACATTAACGGTAAGAACGCCGTAATTAATAAAGCCTATAATGTGTTTGGGCATTTTTTGAGGAATATTAATATAAGGCAACATAATTCCTTCAACAACACTAGACGCTTCAACAGCATAAAGTCTCCCTGCGATCTCAAAAAACAACTGTTGGGAAGTATTCTCGTCATAAATGCCGTTATATGCACTGTTAGAGACTATTTCATTTTCCATCCTAAGAAACACCTTATATTAAACTTCAACCAAAATTATACAATAAATTAATGATTATAAAATACAAGATTTAACCTATAATGAAAGTTACAATTTAAAAAACAATTATAAAAGGAGCTTAAAATGACAAAACAAACAACAAATATAATGGTCAGGTTAAAAAGAAAAAATCAAATAGATATAATATCGTTTCTGTCATTTTTATTCGTAACGTTAATAACCGTTTTGACGGTTGAAAATGTTGTAACAATACTGCTAATAATAACTATATTAACAATATTGTTTATTTACCTTTATAACTACACAAGAACATCATTTGCTGAATACTTGAAAAATATTGTCTTATCAAGAATAGAAGAAACCTCAAACTCTTCAAGCAAGATCATCGAGTGCAATAAAAAACAACAAACTATAACTGAAAAATACTCAAAAATTGTAGAAAAATTAACCGAATCAATAAAAAGATTAAAAAATTCGTCATCAATTACTCAAGACTATGCTCAAGACGCAGCCGCAAAAGCACAAGAATCTATAAGCTATTCATATAAAGAATCTGAGTCCGTAAAGGAAAACATCTCAATGATGCTTACGCTAAAGCAGAAGGTTCAAATTATTGCAGAACTAATACTTGAGCTTAGCGATTATATCCAACAAATAGGTAACACCGTAGGAATCGTAGAAGATATAGCTGAACAAACAAATATGCTTGCGTTAAACGCAGCGGTTGAAGCGGCAAGAGCTGGCGAACACGGTAAAGGTTTCGCTGTTGTTGCAGGAGAAATAAGAAAACTCGCAGATGAATCAAAACAAGCAACAACAAAAATATCCTCATTAATAAATGAAATTGAGCAGGCAACAAATTCAACAGTTATGGCAACAGAAGAAGGAACAAAAGAAATTGAATCCGGAGTAAACCTTGCTCACGATATCGACAACAACTTTGAAGCGTTAATAAACATTATGAATGATCTTTCTAACAGAATAGAAAACATCTTGAGTACTACTATAGACCAAAACGTACTTTCTGATGATGCCCTTGAAAATGTTGAAAAACTTGATGAAGAAATCACAAAAACTACAGGAGATTTCCAAGAAAACATTGAAAATATTGAAAGTTTTTCTAAAATATCTGACAAACTCAAAGAAGATTTTATAAACTAAAAGGCATAATTAATGAATTTTTTACCTGAAGAATTTGAAGAAATTCTAAATATATTCAACGATGAAAGTACTGAAATAATTGAAAAATTAAGCAATCATCTTGTAAGCCTTGAAAAAGATCCTGACAATCCTCAAATAATAAACTATCTTTTTCAAGACGCTCATTCCCTAAAAGGAGCCGCAAGAATGATAGGATTTTTCAATATTCAAAACCTTGCGCATAAAGTCGAAGATATATTAACCCTCATCAAAGAAGGTAAAATCAAAACCTCGCAGGGTATAATCACAACCCTGTGCAAAACCGCCGATCTTCTTATGTATTTGAGCCAGAACTCAGTAAAGTATAAAGACGATTTCTATTGCGACTCAATAATTGAAACTCAAAAAATATTAGACAACATTATAAAAGGTGAAGAGATAAGTCTTGATGAAAGCAATCTCATAAAGGAAGATGCCACTCCAAAACAAAATAATTTACCTGAAGACTTTAATTCTGAAATACCTAATATCAAAGCGGTTTTATTAGAGTCAATTCTGGTGCTTGAAAGATATACAGACGAAGAAAAAGAAGCACATATCGCAATCTTGTATGATAACTTTGTCAGCCTCAACGAAATATTTTTAAGAACTAATTTCGATGAGCTAAAAGAAAAAGTAATCCATACAACAAACACTCTAAAACAATCTTTAAAAAATGCTGCAATTTTAAATGAGTCCAAAATCTTTGAGATTAATAAACAGGTAAGAGAAATCACGGATAGTCTTAATAAATTGTTCGAAGAAAATAACATTGAAAAAATATTAACGAATTACGACGAACAGGAAAACACTTCCCCTGAACAAAATGAAGAAATCTCAGAAGAAATTGACAAAAAAAGCAATAAACTAAAGGAAAAACTTGAATATCTTTCAGGGAATATTTCTCAAATAAGATATGATGAAAGCTATATCGACAATGCCCAAAAGCACCTTCTTTCGCTCATCAACGAGGATTTTAACGAAGACATAATAAAAATTTATAAAAAAATATATGACATACTAGATAAAATCAAAAAACTAAAGGCTAAACCTGACAGCGAGATAATTTCTGTTTTAACCCAAAGTATAAATGTTACTCAAAAAGTAATCCAAAAAAGTAATGATGACGAAGAAGAAGACTTAAGCCTTCTATTACAGAGGCTCTCAATCGTCGAACAGATGATTGATATCAATGACACACCTTCAGCAGAATTTTCTGCCCCGCAAACTCAACCTGACCCGAATCAACAGTTTCAAAAAATGCAAGACTTTTTCAAAATGTTTGAAGTTGGCACAATTAAGACCTTAAGAGTTGATACAAAAAAACTGGACAGCCTTATCTCTCAAACAGGAGAGCTTATAATTAACGGTATAAAAAGCCAAAAGCACCTTTCTGAAATTGACCAATTTAACTCTAAATTGACAGAATGGAGCATTGTTTTAAAGAAAACAATAAATTACATAAAATATTTTGACAAAAAACACCAAGGGGATGACCCTGCATATGAAACTATAAACAATTTTAACAGGCAGATATTAAATCTTTTCAGGAATAATCTCAACGAACTAAATGACTTAACAAACTGCGTAAACGAATTGTATAAGCAAGTAAACGAAGATGATCTGAAATTAAACCACATAATTACAGAAATAGAAAATATTGTAAAAAGCATACGTGTCCTGCCTCTTGCAACAATCTTCCATATGTTCCCTAGAATGATAAGAGATATTGCGGCAAACAGCAACAAACAGGTTGAACTCCTAATCTCTGGTGGCGATACATCTGTTGACAAGAAAATAATTGAAGAGATAAAAATTCCTTTAATCCATATCTTAAGAAACTCAATAGACCACGGTATTGAAACGCCAGAAGAGCGAATAAAATTGAGCAAAGACCCAACAGGTAAAATAAACCTTTCAGCAAGACAATCAGACAATAAAATTATAATTGAGATAGAAGATGACGGGAGCGGCATAAACCTTCACAAAATAAAGGAAAAAGCTCAACAAAAGGGGATTTTGACAAAAGAAGAAATATCTTCTATGACAAATGAACAAATCATGAATTTGATATTCTGGCCGGGTTTTTCAACCGGCGATCAAATAACAGAAATATCAGGAAGAGGCATCGGGCTTGATATTGTTCAGTCTAAAATTTCGCAATTAAACGGCAAAATAAAAGTGTTGTCAAAACTTAATCAGGGTGCAAAAACAATAATAGAGCTTCCTGTATCAATGTCAACAATGAAAGCATTCATAATAAGCATTGCCGAGAAAAAATACGCAATACCAATGAATACAATAAAAACAGTATTGTGGCTCGACAGAAAACAGATTTTCACAAAAGATGGTAGACATACAATATTGTTTGACAACCAGACCATACCAATTTTTGACCTTGCTTCTATTCTTGATACCGAAAGGAACACGTCAGAAACAAGTCACAACTTAACAACAATTGTAATTGAAGCTGAAAACTCAAAGATTGCATACGTAGTTGACAGATTACTGGGCGATCAGGAAATCTTGCAAAAGAAACTAGCTCCTCCTATATTTAAAATCAAAAATGTTTCAGGAATAACAACCCTTGCTTCAGGTGAAGTCTGCTTAATTTTAAACGTTCCTGAACTTGTAAAATCCACAATTGAAAAAGCTAATGTTTCAAGTACAGATATTACCAAATTAATTGAACAAAAACCCCATAAAAAGGCCAAACAAGATAAATTTCATATCTTACTTGTAGATGACTCTAAAACAACTTTGACATTGCTGGAGAAAATATTGATTGGCGCAGGCTATAATGTAACTGCACTCTCAAAACCCCAAAACGCAATGATAAAGCTAAAACAAACACGTTATGACTTAATAATAACTGATATAAAAATGCCTGATTACAGCGGCAAAGAACTTGTAAACTTTATAAGATGCGATGAAAACATGTCAGAAATACCTATAATTCTGATATCCACCCTCTCAACATCAAAAATGCAAGAACTTTTCAGTGAAATAAAGATTCAGCACTATATACAGAAATTAAAGTTCAATAAAGAAAAATTCCTGAATAAAGTTTCAGCTATATTAGGCAAAAACAAAGAAGAAGAATAACCAAAAAGCGGATGATTGAATCATCCGCTTTTTATAAACTTATAGCAATAAAAGTTACACTCTTCTTTTGCGTGCAGCTTCAGATTTGCGTTTTCTTTTTATACTTGGTTTTTCGTAACGTTCACGTCTTTTTATTTCAGATAGAATACCAGCTTTTTGTATTTTTTTCTTGAATCTTTTAAGAGCGCTTTCAATACTTTCGTTTTCGCCAACTCTGATTTCAGGCATTAATTTTCACCACCTTTAATATAATTTATTTATCTATGTAAGG
>JAEZIX010000112.1 GCA_023415935.1 Cyanobacteria bacterium OH_CDB_20
GGACAAAGGAATATTAATGGGACGATAAACTTAAGTAGGCTTTTAGATGACTTGGAAGTTTTATTATAAATTTGAAGGTATAGAGTTTTAAAGAGACTTTCGTGTCAGTTTAAAGTTCAATTATAAATTTCAAATTCTAAAATATTTTTATAAGTATTATAGATAAAGTTAAAAAGAGTTTAAAATAGAATAAGATGTTTTATAAAGAAAATACGAGATTGATAGAGACTTGTCGAAACATGACGAGTCTTTTTTGTTGTAGAAGTAAGAGGATGGGGATAGAATTATTATAATAACTGTAAGAATAGAGGGGAAATATGGGTGGGAAAAAGGATGAAATATTTGAAGTGAATAAAGAAGAAGTAAATAAATATTATCTAGAACTTATTAAAGTAAATTTTAATTGCACACAAGAGTTAGATGTTATAGATTTTGATGTAATTAGGTATACTGATAAACGATTAGTTAGCAATATGTATTTAGATATAAAAAGACGTTGCTCGGAGGTTAGTGACAATGTAAACAGTAATCTAGAAATGATAAGAGTAGAACATATTATTAATAGGAGCCAAAGTGGTGCATTGGATAAAAGTTCTTTTGTATCTTCCTCTATGGGAATATACATGGCTATTTTTGTAGTGTTTTTGCAATCATGGATTGATGCTATAACACAATTACCAAGTGTAATTTCAAATATCCTCAATGCCATAATGTTTATATTTATTATTCTATTATTTATTCAAAATGTTAAGGAGTTCAACTCAATAGATAACGAAAAGTCATTTAGAGAAAGTTTCTCATTGTTATTTTACACATTATATCTAGATATACTAAAAACATGTAATTCAAATACATAGAAAGCTAGCTTAAAGGGGGAGATTAATTTGAAAAGAAACAAGATAGTATCACTATTATTGACATTGATATTACTATCATTTACAACAATCATCATATTTGCAACCACAACAAAACCGACAGCTCAAAAACAAACCATTAAACCAATAGACATCCACTACATATCAACAGGCAACTCAGACTGCATCCTTATATCAGACAATGGTAAATATGCCATGATTGATGGAGCAGACAATGATGATGAACAGTTCCTCATAGACTATTTAAATAACTTAGGAATCAAAGAGCTAGAATACCTCATCTTACCCCATCCTGATGCTGATCATTGTGGAGGATTGGATGCCATCAAGTTCTTGTGAAATACAACTATTTAAAAAGCCATCATATAAAGATGTTATTACTGGAAAGATAGATGCATTTACACTTACAGATGCTCAGTATGAAATGATTGTAGCACATGAATTTGGCCATGCTTTTGGGCTAGCTGACTTTGTGTATGTTATATCGGAGAATGAAATAATGCAACCTAAAATAGGTACTGAGATTAATAAATAATGTATTATGCGATTAAGGGCAAGGAGAATTGATGATTTTTCTCAAAATACGTTGCAAATGTGTGCAAATGACCTTGAGATGGTTTTAACCGCATTTACTATGAAAGCATATCAGGGAAGTCATAGGGGAAATCTTATTGATGCTACATCGGAGGCAGTAAAATTACAACAAGACCCTGATATAATAGTCTATTAAAAAAGGGGCGTTAAAATGAATAAAAAGGTTATTTCAATAGTTATTGCTACTCTATTGTTAGGAGGGAGTTTATTTTACATATACCAAACTAAACTGAGACCGCAGCTAGGAGAGTATAGAAATCCTTCTAAGGAAGAAGTAATTAGATTTTACAATGAAAACAAAGATTCTTTAGAATATATTCAACAGACAACCGCTGCTATAGATAATTCATTTCAAATTAGACCTGATGGATATACCCTCTGTAACTATATGGGTGAAGAACTAGAAGGTTCCGATTTGGAAAAATGGACTCAGTATGAAAAAAAATTCGAGGAAGATTCTGAGTTAGTGAAAGTTACTAAGCAACTATTTGATACTCGTTTGTTTAATATGGTAGAGGGAAAACCATATCGTATGATTTATGGAGAAAAATTTTTGAGGGGCCCGGGAGAAGAAATTAATACGTTAGTAGTGTCTTGTGCATATGAATTAGATAATGAAGATTATGAGGTGGGAATTATGTATATTGATGCGCCAGAAGAGTTACAATCACGTTTTTCTCAGGCTAGGCAGTTATATGAAGATAATCATATTGAGGGGAATTGGTATTATCTATGTCGATACCTAGCATCTACGAAAGACACTTGGAGAAAATAAAGAGCATTTAATAGGATGAAAAGAGAAGTGTTTTATTTCTTCACATTAATTAAATTTGACTAGATATTATAGTAATATTATTTAAAAGTTTAGGGGTAATACCAATTAAGGTACTATCCCTTTTTCATGTCAAGATATATTTTTTGACAGCCTATATTAAAGAGTGTATACATCATCAACAAGAGTAAAATTGATTGAAAATTCTTTAAGTGTAGTGTAAAATCAAGCTAGAAGTGAAAGTGCTCTGCAAATGATATTTGCTGATAAGAGGTACGGTGATTAATATGAAGAATAT
>JAEZIX010000047.1 GCA_023415935.1 Cyanobacteria bacterium OH_CDB_20
TAATCTATTGCAGTAGTTAAATAAAACTTGTCCATAACCCACCTTATAATATAATAATGATAAATAAAATTTAGCATAAATGAAATAGAATATAAAATAAATAATGATTTAGGAGGATAAATATGTCTAATAGATGTTGCGGAAGAGATAATAAATGCTTAAGAAGCGTAAAATTCACAAAAGATTATACAAAGCATGCAGTCGCTTCAGTTTTAGTTGAGTTTGGAGATACAAAAGTAATTGTTACAGCAACTGTTGATGAAGGAAAGCCAAAATGGATGGATAGAGATGATAAAAGAGGCTGGGTTACAGCGGAATACTCACTTCTTCCAACCGCAACTCATACAAGATGCCAAAGAGAGCGCTCTAAAATTTCTGGTAGAACACAAGAAATCCAAAGGCTTATTGGTAGAAGTTTACGTTCTTGCCTAGATTTATCAAAACTTGGAGAAAGAACTATTACTATTGATGCTGATGTGATTCAGGCTGACGGGGGCACAAGATGTGCAAGTATTTGTGGGGGCTATATTGCTCTAGAAACTGCTGTAAATAAACTTATTGAAAAAGGTCTAATTCAAGAAAGTCCAATACTTGAGCCAATTGCAGCCGTTTCGGTGGGCTTAATTGACGGGGAAGTCAGACTTGACCTTGATTATTCAGAAGATTCATCTGCTCAAGTTGATAGTAATGTTGTTATGACAAAGTCTGGAAAAATTATAGAATTTCAAACTACAGCAGAAGGTAATCCTTTTGAAAAAAGTGAATTAGATGAAATCTTTGATACTGCAAAATGTGCTATAAACAAAATAATAAGTATGTATTAGAAACTTGAGCGTTTCTTTATAAATATTTAATATGACAAAAAATTTGTAGTATGTATAATAATTGAATAAAATTTAAGTATAGAGATTAAAGAGGATAATTGTTATGTGCGGAATAGTTGGATATTTGGGAAAAAAGTCTGTAATGGACGTTCTGCTAAACGGACTTACAAGTCTTGAATATAGAGGATATGATTCATCAGGAATTGCTATAAATGTAAACGGTGAAACTAAAGTATACAAAGCTGTTGGTAAACTTAAAAATTTAAAAGATTTATTAGAAAATCATAAAGAAGAATTAAAGCCTGCAACAAGCGGTATTGGGCATATCAGATGGGCAACACACGGTGCACCTACAACAGTTAATGCTCATCCTCACACTTGTAATTGTGGAAATTTAGCACTCGTTCACAATGGAATTGTAGAAAATTACAATGAATTAAGAGAAGAGCTTAAAAAAAGCGGATGCACTTTCCGTTCTGAAACCGATACTGAGACTATTGCACACTTGATAGCATCAGAATTTGCTAAAACTAAATCGTTAGAAGAAGCAGTCAGAGTCGCTGTTCAAAAACTTGAAGGTGCTTATGCTCTTTGTGTTATGCACAAGGACGAGCCAGAAAAAATAGTTGGCGTAAGAAAAAATGCACCACTTCTAATCGGCGTTGGAGAGGGTGAAAACTTCATTGCAAGTGACATTCCTGCAATTATTGAACACACAAAGAAAGCCATTTACCTTGATGATAGTGAAATAGCTGTTGTTACAAAAGATGCTGTAAAAATTATGGATGTTAACGGCAATGTTGTTAATAAAACAATAGAAATGCTACCTTGGGAGCCTATTGCATTAAGCAAAATGGGCTTCAAGCACTTTATGCTAAAAGAAATCCATGAGCAGCCTGATGTTATCAGAAACGTGTTAAACGGTAAATTGTTTGATATTGATGCTCCAATTAATCTTCATGAAGTTAAACTTAATAAAGATAATTTAAAAAACTTGAATAGAATTGAAATCATTGCCTGCGGTACATCACTTCATGCTGCAATGGTCGGGAAATACATCATTGAAGACTTTACAGGAATAGCTGTTGATGTTGAACCTTCAAGTGAATACATCTACAGGAAAACCGTAACAAACTCTTCTACACTCGTTGTTGGTGTTTCTCAGTCAGGTGAAACTGCTGACACAATAACAGCCATTAAACAAGCAAAAGAAAAAGGCTCACATGTCTTAATCATTACAAATAGACCTGATTCAAATATGGCAAGATATGCTGATAGCTTGATTCCTGTTAATGCAGGTATTGAGGTAAGTGTTGCTGCTACAAAATCATACACAGCTCAGCTTATATCTTTCTATTTGCTTGCAATTCATCTTGCTGAAATAAAAGAATCACTATCAAAAGATTTCTTAAGAAACCTCAAAAAAGACCTTATTCAGGTCCCAACTAAGATTGAAAAAATACTTTCAGACAAGTCTGAAATTCAAGCCTGCGCTAAGAAGTTTGCAAATACAAAAGACTTTATCTATATAGCAAGAGGTATTAACCTTGCAACAGCTTTTGAAGGCGCGTTAAAACTAAAAGAAATCAGCTATATTAATGCAACAGGATACGCAGCAGGTGAGCTTAAACACGGACCTATTGCTATGCTTGATGAAACAATGCCGGTACTTTCAATTTTAATACCTGGACATATCACATACGAAAAGATTTTGTCAAACTCAGAAGAAGCTAAAGCACGTAATGCTAGACTTATAGCACTTACTTCTTCAAAAGACGAAAAACTTGATAAGCTCTTTGAAAACATTATAAGAATACCTGAAGTGCCAGAAATACTATCTCCGATAGTTGCTAATGTTCCGCTTCAACTTCTAGCATATTACATTGCAGAATTTTTAGGCAAAGACGTTGACCAGCCTAGAAACCTTGCAAAATCAGTAACTGTAGAATAATGATTTTAACAAAGCAAATTGAAATAGATAAGATAAACGATTTAACTTCTGATTACATTGATGAAACTCTAAAAGAGCAAAAACTCGATGTAATCAGTTGGGCAATCGTTGCTACAACAGAAAATAAGCAAATTTTAAATGTGAATATTATTCAATAATATATTCTAAAATTTCAAACAAATCGCATCCATCAATTATTATATTAGCAGCCTCTTTTACAACAGGTTTAGCACAAAATGCAATCCTTGTGCCAGCATATTTAAACATGCTTAAATCATTTGCCCCGTCACCAACAGCGATTGTATCTTCAACAGAAACATTCAAAAGTTCTTGGAGTTTTTGAATCATGCAACCTTTAGAAGTTGAAAACATCATTTCTCCGCCCACTAGGCCGGTCAATTTGCCATCTTTATGATGAAGTATGTTAGAAAACTCAGCATCAAGTCCAAGTTTGTATTTTGCAGGGATTGTGCCAATATTAAATCCACCTGAAAAACAAACAACTTTGTATCCAAGTTTCTTCAGGCCATTAACTGCCTCATATGCGCCTTTATTTAGCGGAAGATTCTCACATATATCCAAAACTTTATCATAAGAAGTGCCTTTTAAAAGAGCAACTCTTTTTGTTAAACTCTCAAAAAAATCGAGCTTACCTTCCATCGCTTCATTGGTAATTACTTTAATTTGCTCTTGCAAAGAAGGCTCTTGTGCAATAAATTCAAGAGTTTCACCAGTCATAAGTGTAGAATCAAAATCGAAAACAGCTAATTTCATTACTTATAATCCTTATATTTAATTGATTTAATATTAACATTCAAGTTTCTATTTGTCATGCTTGGTTCAACTTTTAACGAATTTTACAATAATTTAAAGCAAAGTTATATTTATCCCAAAAATATTATGAATAAACGCTAAACGTAATAATTATTATATAATTTTAATATAAGTTAACAATGGTCTTAAAATTCATACGCAGTAGGATTTCGAGCAAAAAATCAAAAAAACCAAAAAAAGAAAAATTAGAATTACTATTGCGAAAATGTTATGTTATTGATATAAATTTCTACGAAGTTAGTTATTAGAATTTATACAAAGGAGAATTATGGGATTACCAAATGTAGCATATTTTTCAATGGAAATAGCGATAGATCAATCTCTAAGCACGTATTCTGGCGGTTTAGGATTTCTAGCAGGTTCCCACATGCAATCTGCAGGTTATTTGCAGTTGCCAATGGTTGGTGTAACTATGTTATGGTCATACGGCTACTATAACCAAAGAATTGATCATGAAGGAAATGTCGAAGTTGCTTATATTAGAAAGCACTACGATTTCTTGACTGATATAAATGAATCTGTTGAAGTGGAAGTATTTGGACAAAAAGTTATTGTTAAAGCATATAGAGTAGAACCAAAATTATTTGGAACTTGTCCTATTTATCTTTTAACAACAGATGTAGAAGAAAATACTGAGTGGGCTAGAACAATTTCTCACAAATTATATGATGGTGATGAAAAAATCAGAATCGCCCAAGAAACTGTTTTAGGTATTGGTGGTGTTAGATTACTTCAAAAAATCGGTTACAACTTTGATTGTATCCATATGAACGAAGGTCATGCACTTCCTGCAGCTTTTGAACTTTTAAGACAGTCAAACGGTGATTTAAATGCAGTAAAAAGAAGAACTGTATTTACAACTCACACTCCTGTTGCAGCTGGTAATGAAGTTCACTGGGTTGATACACTTTTAGAAGGTGGATTCTTCTCAGGATGTTCAAGAGAAAGAGCTGTAGAACTTGGTGGAGAACATTTCTCACTAACAGTTGCGGCATTAAGAATGAGCAGAATTGCAAACGCAGTATCACAGCTTCATGGCTTAGTTGCTAACAAAATGTGGGATTGGGTTGACGGAAGATGCCCTATCAGAGCAATCACTAACGCTGTAAATCTTCACTACTGGCAAGATGAAAGAATTAAAAATGCAACTACATCTCAAGAATTGCTTGATGCAAAAATTGAAATGAAAAAAGAAGTATTTAATTACATCACAAATACTACCGGTAAAAGATTCGATCCAAACGTTTTAACTATTACTTGGGCAAGAAGATTTGCAGACTATAAACGTGCTTGGCTTATCTTCATGGACAAAGATAGAATTTCAAAATTATTAAATGAAAATAAAGTTCAATTAATTTTTGCAGGTAAATTCCACCCTGATGATGTTATGGGTAGAGAAATGTTCAACAAAATTCTTCATAAATCTAACACTATGAAAAATGTTGTTGTACTTGCAGGATATGAACTTGAATTAAGTGCAAAATTAAAACGTGCTACTGATGTATGGTTAAATACACCATTAAGGCCGTTCGAAGCGTCTGGAACTTCAGGCATGTCTGCTAACATGAATGGTGCACTTCACTTATCAACATATGATGGTTGGACAGTTGAAGGTACATTCCCTGGTATTAACGGTTATACAATCGAATACGCAGGATTAGATGATGATATTCCTTGGGAAGAAAGACACTGGAAAGATCACCAATGTATGATGGATATTATTGAAAATCAAATTATTCCAACATACTATGATAACAAAGAAGAATGGGCTCGTTTAATGCGTCAAGCTATTAGAACTTCAGAAGCTTACTTTAATTCAGACAGAATGGTTATTGAGTACTACAACAGACTTTATAAACCAATCGCTCACGAAGATCCAAAAGATGGCGGTTTGAACGGCGAAATCAAAATCGCAGAAAATCCTAACTATGATGCTTGGACTTTCTCAAACATAAAATAGTAAATTAATTAATAATTAAAGCTCCAAGTTAACCTTGGGGCTTTTAATTTTATAAGGTGAAGAATGAAAACAAAAAATGAACTAAGGCAGTTTGCAAAAGAAACAAGAAAAATACTTGATATTGAATCAATTAGTGAAAAAATTGTATTAAATTTAAAAAACACAATTGAATACAAATCTGCTCACAAAATATTGTGCTATAACTCATTTGACACTGAAGTAATAACTAAAAGCATTATAAATGATTTATCAAAGCAAATTTATCTTCCAAGAGTTGCAAAAGACATACTTGAAGTTTGTTTGCACGATCCAAATCAAATGCAAGTTTCGAATTATGGCATTCATGAACCAACTAACGAGTGCCTCAGAGATCTATCTTATCTTGAGCTAATAATAGTTCCAGGACTTGCTTTTACAAAAGAAGGTGTAAGACTTGGATATGGCAAAGGATTTTATGATAGATTATTTGCAACTCCAACGTGCTGTGCGAAAAGAATAGGACTAGTTCCTGATGCTCTTTTAATTGACTATATTCCTTGTGACCCACATGATCAAAAATGTGACATTATCGTAACTGAGAGCAGGGTTATAAATACAAAGAATATTTAATATATTTGCATACTGAGTTTTTATAAGTACAATATTAATATAAGACTGGAGAGAGAGAATATTAATTATGATGGAATTTTTCAGAAATAATCAAAAAATTATTATAGCATTAATTGCATTATGTTTTATTATGTGGACCGTTGGGCCTGTTTTGCTTGGTCTTTTAGTTTCAAGATAGCCAATCAAAAGGAATGTAATGATTTTTTCTAATACAAAAAAAATTGCTGTATTATCTCTAATGTTAGTTTTTGTGTTCTCATTTTTAATGAGTACACCTGCTAATGCTTCTAACAGTGAAAAAAGGCGAATTGAGCATAAAAGATTAATCACAAGACAAAAAATTAACAGATTAAAAATATTGGAAACCCAAGAAACAAATAAACTGTATAGAAATCAGATTAAACTAGAAAAAAGCACAAGGGTTCTTAATGAGTCAAAACAGCAGTATTCATCTACTCAAGTTAAGCTCTCTGATTTAGAAAGAGACCTATCATATTCACTCCAAACATTTTCAACATCAGAAAGCAACACTAGACATAGAATCAGACAAATTTATAAAAAGCAACGTTCAGGACTATTTCAACTTTTGCTTTCAACAACCGACATAAATGAATTTTTAGATAGAATATACTATCAAAATATCATCGCAAAAAGAGATAAGAAAAACCTAGTCTACGTAAAAGAACGCGCGCGAAGAATTGCAAGATTAAAATATCAGGCTGAAGAACAAAAAAGAATTTTGCAAGGTGCAATTGAAAGCATTAACTACCAAAAACAATCTATTCAAAGCGCTATAAATAAAAATTCTTCGATGATTCAAAAATTAAGAACTGATAGATTAGCCTATGAAAGAGCTGAAAAAGAATTAGCAAGACAATCTGCAAACTTAGAAAATATGATTTCCCGTAATGCAGGTGATAGCACTATTAAAATAACATCAGGCTTTATAAGACCAGTAGGAGGAGGAATTACCTCATCATTCGGCTGGAGAATTCACCCTATATTTAAAAGTAGAACCTTCCACTCTGGTTTAGACATAGGAGCTCCATATGGTTCAGCAGTAAGGGCTTCAAACTCCGGAAGAGTTATTTATGCAGGCTGGTACGGCGGATACGGAAAAGTTGTAATTCTCGACCATGGGCGCTACAATGGAGTTCCGGTGACAACTTTATATGCACATTTATCTAGCTATAATGTTGGGGTCGGTGATACAATTGTAAGAGGTCAATCCGTCGGTAGAGTCGGTAGCACCGGTTACAGTACAGGTCCGCATTTACACTTTGAAGTTCGTGTAAAAGGTCAACCTACAAACCCATTGAGTTACATATAAGATAGGATAAAACGTGAAAAACATATTGAAATTTAATTTAATATTAATTACTTTATGCTTAATTACGCAAACTATTGCAGTAGCAGCTGATTATAATGAAGAGCTACTGACTAATCCTGTTGAAAATTCAGTATTTGAAGATACAACAAAAGTCCCTGGAACAGAGACTTCTGAAAAGAAAAAATTTAAAATTAAAAGTATAAAATTTTGGAAGAAAAAAAATGTAAAAGAAAATGTTATTGCTGAAAAAAACAAAAGTGATGATTCTAAAATTGACCTTACATCAGATTATCTTGACTATTACCCAGAACGTTCTGAAATTGAAGCTACAGGTAATGCAAAAGTTAAACTTCCAAATCAGCCTACTACTATTGAAGCAAATAAGATTATTTTTAATCATGACTTAAATACATTAAAAGCCTACGACAATGTCAAAATTACTGATAAGACATCTGTTACAACCGGTGATTTTTTAAATTTGAACCTGAATGAAGGTGATGGTTGGTTAAAAGCTCCTGTTACAAAAAATACTGGTATCATTTTAAGGGCAGAAGAAGGAAATATTTACTCAGACAGAATTGAAGAATACAATGGCGTTGCCAAGATTATTAAAGACTATGATTTATCTTTTGGCTCACCATCTTTTGCTAATTTTGTTAACCCGGGAAGGCTAGATTTTGGTGGAGATGTCCAATCTAAAATACGTTCATCACAAAAAGAATCTGGTGTTTATCGAATAAAAGCAAAAGTTATATATGTTGATTCTAAAGACGAACACAATGTATTAAAAATGAGCAATGCAGATGTTTATGCAAAAAATGTCAAACTTGGAAGTATTCCGAATGTTAAAGTTGTAACTAATAAAGAACATCAATTCTTTGAAACTAATATTCCAGAATTTGGTTCTTTAGCTGAACTTGGAATGTATGTAGGTCCTGGTATAGTTTTAAATACACCATTTTCATCAACTCTCAAATTAACGCCAATCTTCACATATGGAGATAATGAAGCTGGTATTGGTGGACTTGCACGTTTTAGAAACAGTAAAAATATGACTGAAGTTGGATATTCATCTTCGACCAACAATTTCATATTAAGAGGTACTCAAAACATAGCAGATGGGCTTAAACTCGTATACTCTCAAAATACATACCAAGACGAATGGTTCTTAGGATATAGAAAACCACATTATTCTGCAGCATTGCAGTTGGATAAAAAATATTATATTGATGATTTAAACTTAACCTTCGAACAAAGGGTTCAAGGCGGTATGTTTGTAGATAAGAATAAGAATTTTGATGATATGGAAGGTCGTTTGAGATGGCAAACACAAACTCAAAAAACTTTATATTCTTACTACAATAACAACAAAGATTTCAACTTAAGACTTGGCTTAATCGGCCAAACTGCAATGACTTTATACACAACCGGTGATAATGTCGGAATTGTCAGAGTCGGTCCTGCTTTAAGGACTTCTTATAAAAACTGGACTCAGGATTTAATGTATTTTCAAGCTGCAACTGCTGGTTCATCACCATTCGAGTTTGATAAATATGTTTATGGGAAATCTAACTTTATTGCAATTGAAAGTTTAAGACTCTGTAAATATCTTACAGTTGGATATATCGCGTCAATTGTATTAAATAAAGAATATCATGATAATAATGCATTCCAAGAAAACCGTATGTTTTTCAGCGTTGGACCTGATTATGCTAAACTAACATTTGGTTATGATGCATTTCGTCAGTCAACATCATTTGTATTCTCAACTCTTGTGGGAACAAAAGATTCTGAAGTTGAGTTTAAAAAGGCTGTGCTGAAAAATCCTGATACCTTAAATAAGAAAAAAGAAACTAAAGTTAGTCTATTTAATAAATTTGTTAAAACTGTGTTCCCAGAGGTAAGAGAACAAGGTTCAGAGCCTTCTCAACAAGTTGTTCAACCACTTGATAGTGATAGAATGCAAAAAGGGATTTCTGACGTAGAACAGTAAATTTAGTTGCAGAATTTGTCTGCTTTATCAATTTTTCCGTCAAAGTCGTTGTCTATTCCGTCAGAGCAAGAGCCAACTGAGCTTTTTGATTCAGCATAAGGGTCAATTTTTAAATATTTATCAGGGATAGATTTCCAAAGGTAGATGAATGTAGATTTTAAGTACTTTGCAACTTCAGGATTGTTGATTATGATGACATTCTCATTATTGTATTTTTCACCGCTTTTAGTAAAATTCATAGAGCCAATTACAGAATACTTATCATCAATAATTATAATTTTTGAGTGTAATTTGCCAGCTTTATTCTCTGTTTTAACAGGTATTCCTTGGTTTCTAAGTGTTTTATGAACTGAGTATTTTGCATGGGCATTTGTAGAATCTATTATAATTTTCACATCAACACCGCGCTTTTTGGCCTCAATCAGTGCATTTGTCATATTCTTATCTGTAAGATAAAAAACTGGAATATAAACATATGACTTTGAGTTATTTATAAGTGGTATGATTTTTTCTGTAATTATGTTGTCTTGAGGTGAAAAATAAGCTGATATTGCCCCTTGTGATTGTGCTTTCTCATTATTTTTACAATGAAACTTACCACCATATAGTGCTTCAAACTCATTTATATAAGCAGAAACTATTTCTGGCTCATTAATTAAAATGTTATAGTTTGTATTAAAATTTGAGAAATCTGTTGAAGTAAGATTACTAGACCCAGTCCAGACCTTAGAGTTATCAAATATTAAAAACTTATTATGCATAATATACCTTGGAGATGAGCATGAATCTGTAATATTATTTTTAATTATTTTAATTAATTCTGAATTATCCTTGTAATAACTAGTACCTTTTTCATCAACATCAGTAACTAATCTTATTTTTACGCCTCTATTTTGAGCGTTAATGATAGCATTTAGTAGCTTTGGTTGGTCTTCAATACCATATATGGCAATGTCTATAGATTTTTTTGCAGAATTTATCTCTTTAAGGAGTGTTTTACAGGCAATTTGAGAACAAGAATTGTCCGGTTTAACTGTATTTGAAGAATCAATGAAAAATATAACAATATTACCAAAATTCTTGGAAGAAAAAGGAGGAACAAACTTATTAAAATTTATTTGCTCAAATTTTTTATATCTTGAATAGCAATAATTGCAAGGCTTGAAACCTTGCTCTTTAGCTGTTTGTATTGGAATTATTTCAAAATTATGGGCTTTTCTTGCATATTTACAGTCTAGTTTATGGAACTTTCGATTATATTTATTTATAAGGACAAGTTTATTTTTTGAAACAGGTTCTAATTTGATATTTAAGTTTGAAAGTGAAAAGTATTTTTTGTATGACTCATCAGTAGGAAGCGCAAATGATTCTTGCAACACATCAACAGCATAATCATTGTCTGAGAGAGTTATTTTATTATCTGAAGTTTCAACTTTTGCGTCTATAAATTTATTAATAATATTTGTTTTTGCCCATCTTGAAAATAAGTAGTTTAGATACAGAGTTTTAGAGTTTGATATTACCTGATTGTCATATTCAAAGTCTTTGATACCTTTTACAGATGCTGTTTCATTGTCATCAATCTGCGAGTTTTTGTTTAAGTCAACAATAAGCCTTGCAGGTGATTTAGCAGCTAAAATCATAATTTTATTGTAGTTTCTGAAATCAAAAGAAACTATCAAAACAGCTATAAATATAAGAAAAATAATATAAACTTTTTTCATATGATAATAATAGCAGAAATTTATGGTAATATTATATATGCACGGAGAGGTGTCCGAGTGGTTTAAGGTGCAAACCTGGAACGTTTGTGTGGGGGCAACTCCACCGCGGGTTCGAATCCCGCCTTCTCCGTATTTATATCCATCTATCTATGACTTATGGATAATAAATTTTATGGTGTTTTCTTCAAAAGTCTTTATTAAAAATTGGCGTTAAAAAAATTAATATAAGAAATATATTAGGCAATATTTAACATTTAGAATGTTAAATACATTATGAGAATACAGTTTACACCGCTACAAAATATATATACAGTAAAAAACCAAAATGATTTTGCTTTAAAATACAACTCTAAGCCAATGGCAGATTCAGTTTCATTTGGAGCAATAAAAAAAAGCAGACTAACTAATTACCAGAGACTATGCGCGAATTATTTCAAGGCTCCACTTGAGAAATTTGAAACTCCAGAAGATTTCAGACAATGGGCAAGAGAAGGTCTTGCTCAAACCATGGAGCTTAATAAGTATGAAGCGCTTGATGAATCAGATTCAAAAGAGAGAATGAAACGTCTTGGGCAATGGAAAGAGTTCTTGATGCATGATGATGAGATGAGGGAATATCCTACATTGGCTTATTATGTTGCAGATTCAATTACCAAAGATTTGTATCCTGAGACGAAAAATTTCCCTCCTTTGTTTGACAAAGACGCTTTTAAGCACGCTATTCAAGAAATCGACAAAATTCTGAATAAAGACCCAAAAGCTATACTTAGCTTCAAGAAAAAATATCAAGAATGTCTTAGGGAAAAGGCACTTAAGTCAGTTGAAATGCTTGAAGACCACTCAAAAAAAACAAAAAAATCTTTTTGGGTAAGAATTCCTTCAAAAGTGAATGATCCTGAGAATTATGAAAAAAATCTAAGAAACTTGAATATATTGAGCTGCGAATCTTGGTGCACTAAAGGGCATTTTGCCGACCAATATCTTGAAAAGGGAGATTTTTATATTTATATTGATAGAAACCTTCCAGAGATATCCGTTAGGCTTGAAGATAGAAAGGTTAAAGAAGTAAGGGATAGAAACCACAGTAGTCAAGTTGGCCTTTGTTACTACCGTGCTTTGAAGTTTTTAGCTCATGAAAAGCACCTAGATGAATTTGTAATGGGAATTCAAGATTTAGAATATCGTAAATCTCGAGTTGATTTGGCAAAAAGTATGCTTCAAGATGATATTGATGCAAAAAATTTCGCAAATATACTTCGTTTTGCAGGTATTGAGGTGAATAAACTTGAAAATGGTTTGCTTGAGTTATCAACGTTTAATGCTCCTAGCAAAGATTATACATATAAAGATTTAGGTATAGATGAAAATGAGATGTTTAGACATATTTATTCAATAAAAGGCAATGCAAATTTTCAAGGCACACAGGTGACAAAACTTGGGGCTTTAAAAAGCGTAGGTGGTTATGCATTCCTTGGTGGCAGCAAATTGACTGAACTTGGGGATGTAGAGTTTAAACAAAGAATTTTTTGGGATTAACCCTTTTCATTATAAAAAAACGAGTTCGAGATATTTCTTCTTTATTAGATATAACAATAAATTTCAATTGTAATCTAAGTGAAAACTCAATCATAACAAGGCAAGAGAATAATATTTGTTTATGATATAATTTTATAAATAGTCTGGGAACTTATCAATCATGAATTTTATGAATAAATACAATGTCTTGCTAGTTGGAAATACAGAACTAGAAGTATTTTTTAAATATCAACTAAAGTACTCAAAATATAATCCAACAGTCTTTGTTCTTGATAACAACTTATCAGATACAGAGTTATTATCATTTATAAAAAATCACAAAATTAATGTGTTCGTTAGTCTTTCTGACGCTATACCAGAACGTGTATTTGATGTATTAGCAAAGAAAAAAATCAGGACAATTGGTATTAATGAAAAGTTTATGCTTAAATCATCTGAAAAAGTTAAGGAACAGATTTCAAAAAAACTTATAGATGAAGAGCTTTCTATTTTATATTTTTGGAACCAAAAGAACTTAACCCACATTGCAATAACAGAAAACTATAAAGATAAAAAAAATCAACACTTATCAAATTATGAGATGGCTACAGCTTTTCCAGTTAATGTCTCAGGTAAAACATCAAAGTTGATACAAGAACATACTGCAAATTTAGCACAAGTTCTTTCAAAAGAAAAAGCTAATTTTAAAGGTTATATCTGTTCAACATTTTCTGAAAATGAAAATGAAGTTAATTTTGGGTTTAAAGAAAATATTTGTTTGGGAATTGCTGCTTTTTCAAGTTTTTTCTTTAATAATAAAAAAGATATAATCGACATTTTAAATAAGATAGAATCTCCGAGAGAAAGTGTATTAAACCCTTATTTAGGAAGTAATATAACTGGCGTTGTGCCTGTATATAGTAATGTTGACAGTACTATCTTCGAAAATCTTAAAAATAATAACATTGAAGCATATTATTGTGAACAAAATTCAGAAAACCAAACTCAAAGAGTACTTGTATCAAAAACATCTAATTCTCCATTTGCTGATATTATTAATGGGCTAGACTCACTAAATACTAACGATATTGAATATAATAAAAATGCAGGATTTCCTTATACTTACAATGAATGTTTTTGCAAAAATTTATCCAAGGATGAATATCCGAAGTATTTGAAGAAAATATATAAATCACATCTAAATACTGAGCTTGACCTTGATAACCCACAAAAATTCACTGAAAAAATACAATGGCTGAAGTTAAATGACCAGAATTTTCAAAAAACAACGCTTTCTGACAAAATATTGGTTAAAACTTGTATTAAAGAAATGCTTCCTGACCTAAAAATCACAAAAGTGTACGGCTCATGGGACAAATTTGACGACATTGACTTTAAAATGCTCCCCGAAACGTTTATTTTGAAAACTAACCATTCATGCAAAACTAATATAAAAATATTTAATAAATCTAAACTTTTAAAATCTAAAAAATTATTTGCGAGTCTAAAAAAATTTTATGATTATCATTTAAATGTTAACTTTGCTTTTTGTTCAGGGTTTGAGCTTCAATATAAAGACATTAAACCTAAAGTGTTTGCAGAAGAACTAATTGGAGAAATAGCATCTTCAGCATTGACTGATACAGATTATAAAATTCACTGTTTTAACGGAACACCAATGTTCATTGAGCATTTTACATATATCAATAATTTTGCAAAAATTTTCATCGCAGATACAAACTGGAAACAAATTAGAGCCGCACATACTGTTCCTTTATATGATGACGATATTGTTATACCAAAACCTAAAAAATTCGACCTAATGCTTGATTATGCAAAAAAACTCTCAAAAGATTTTAAATATGTAAGATGCGATTTTCTGCTTGTTAAAGAAGATTTATACTTTGCAGAATTGACATTTACTCCAAGTAGTGGTTTTATGAGTTTTTATCCTAAGAATATCGACCATGAATGGGGGAAATTACTCAAATTATGAATAACAAATATAAAAAGTATATTTTAATCATAATAATTAATTTCTTATCAATTTTATTTATAGTCGCATTATCAGAGATAGCCTTTAGGATTTCTTTATGCAAGAGCTGTAAATTCGAAAGAATATTTACTCCATCAATATCTGTAGACAAATATACATCAGCATTACTTAATAAAAAAATTATTCCAATGACCTCCACCGGATATTTTCGTCCTGATATAAAAGGAGGGAAAGGAATGCCCATTCTGTTTATGGGGTGTTCTTTTACCTGGGGAGACGGCTTAAGAGCAAATGAGACAATCTCTTATAAATTTGCCAAACAAACAAATAGAACAGTATACAACAGAGCAGGAAAAGGCTGGGGACTTGATCACTTACTTTATCTTCTTCGAAGCGACAATTTTTATCAAAATGTTGATGAACCTGAATATCTTATATATGTTTTTATTACCCGCCATCTTTATCGAATAGACAAATTTAAAATGATGCCTGTTTGTAGAGATTTTCAGCCTAAATACAAAATTATAAAGGGCACTTTAATAGAAAAAAAGCCTCATTTCTGGCACGAATCTTGGATTATTGAAAAATATATGTGGGATTACAGGGATAAACATAATCCATATAAAAATACTGATCAAATGTTTGACATAATGAAGCTATACTTTGATGAAAGTAAGACAGCTATGGAAAAACATTGGCATAAAACTAAATTTGTCATTTTAAAATATCCAACAAACAATGACAATGATTTATATGAAACAAGCAGATGGAAAGAGTTAGAAGATGAAGGTTTCATAGTAATTGATGCTAATGACTTAACACAAAGTCACTTATGGGAAAATAAATACAAATGTGACGGATGGCACCCAAATTCAAAAGTGTGGGATCAACTAGTTCCTAAGCTAGCTAAAAAATTAAAAATTCCTACTTAATATCAAATATTGTTTTGACTTTGTCCTTGAATATTTTAATTGCTCTTTGTTTTAATTCTGAGTAGAACTCAGTCTTTCGTGCAATTGCCCAAAATTCTAAAGATAACAATGGTGAATTCAAACAAAACTGACTTGTATAGTGATAAATTAATGCACCTTTTTTAATTTTTTTATAATCATTTTTTAAGTGGTGTTTGTAAAACTTGTCTAAAATTGGCAAATAATTCATCGTGTAATCGAGTTTTTTATAGTTATTTTCGAAGAATATGTTTAAAATACATTGATCAGCAAACGGAGCTATATCAAGGTATTTGTTAGTTGTTTTCAAAAGTTTTTCTGTATAATTATTCCTAATAAACTCTTGAACATCAATAAGTAATACCCCATCATTAAAATAGTCAGAAAGCGATTTGTATTCTTTGCAGTCCTTCTTTAACATCCCAATTCCAGGATATGGATATGGTTGAAATCCTTCAGAAACAGCTGCAACTGGATAATTATCCAGGCTTTGCATAAACAGATTTGTAATGTCAGAACGAACAATAATATCAACATCTAAATACAATGCTTTTACTAGATTCGGCATTAACTTAGGAATAAAAAAGCGTGCAAAAGCAACCTTGTTGTATGAGGAATGCTTAGTTATAGACTCATTTTCCTGAGTGTCAGGGTAAGGAATGTAATCAATAGTATAATTGTGAAATTTATCAAGGGATTTTGAAATTAGCTTCTTATTCTCAGGACTGATTCCTGCATCAATGATATAAAACTGTATTTGTGATTTTGTATTCTTTAAAATTGAATAAGCAGTTGTTGCAACAAATGGAGCATAATTGTCATCTGAAGCGAGAAATATTGGAATATAATAATCTATATAAAGGCTAGAAGGATTGAATAATGACTTTAGCCTTTCTGTAAATGAATGTTTTATAATCGGATAAACTTTAGTTTTTGGAAAACTCTTTTTCAAGCATTTTACTACTTGTGTAGGGTTATATAAGGAAACTAATATACAATCGGGCTTTAAATCATTTATATCTTCCGGCCTACAAGTTTTATATCCGTATAATTCTTTTATGCTGTCATTCTCTGGCTTGTTAAATTTCTCATCACATATTGCAATAATATTCAAGTCTTTTAAATCGCAATATATACTCATTTTATAAAGCATTTCAGCTGCTCCATAAAGAATAATTTTGCGATTTTTGAGTTTTTTGACGAGCTGAATAAAGTATTTCCTTAACTTTACTCTAAATAAATATTCAGATATTATTTTTGTTTGCTCATCCATAATTGAATCTTAGCAGTTACACATATTGCCTTTACATTGAACTGCTGCAATCATAGGGCCCATATCAGAATCCAATAGTTCACTGTCAATATCAGTTATACTAAGATCACTTTCTTTATTCCCTTCAAACATTGAAAAAACATTTTTAAAAAAATCCATTTTAAATCCTTTTTTTACTAATAAATAACACAGATAGTTAACTAAAAAAAAACAATCTTATACTATTAAGAATAACTCATTCCTCTTTAATAGTCAATGAATCGATAATGAATATTAAATTTTATAATCGAATATTTTTTTTGATTAAGGTATTATTCTGTGTTACCATTTTTGTATGAAGGCAATATTGATAATCCCGCCAATTACATCCCCAAGTCAGTACCATCTAGCTGCACCTCTTTTGGCTGGACAGCTTACTCAAAATGCCCAAGAAGCCTTATGTATAGATGCAAACCTCGGTTTTTTCAATCACATATTAACTTCAAAAAATATAAAAGATAGTGTTCAATATTTAAATAATAAATATAATAAATTGCATAATAAGTTCAAGAATATTTTATATGTGGCTCAATTAAGAAAAATAGAGGATATTGAAGACTATAAGGAGTACAAAAATCTATGCACTCTATTTCAGCCCGGCGAAGAGGCTGACTTGGTCAGAAATTGCCACAAATATGTGAAATCTGCCATAAACACATACAAAGACAAAGAATCTTTTTATAATATTATGCTTCTCAACCGAGCATTTAATATCTTAAATCTCTCATCCCAAATTCTAAGTTACAGGTACCCAAACTTCCAATTTAGTTTTCACGGAACTGCAAAGTATGACGAGAAATTGCTTAATCTCAAATACTTTGACAAACACATAAATTCTGAGTTTGTTTTTGATGAATATTATAAAACACTTATTAAAGAAATAAAGAAGAAGCAACCTGATTTAACAGGGATTTCAATTTCATACGAAGAACAGGTTATTCCCTCATTAAAACTGGCATATTTACTTAAAAAGCATACAAAAACAAAAGTTGTTTTAGGTGGAAGTCATATTTCTCGTGTTATTGATGATTTACCTAATAAGCAGTTGCTGTTTGAAAAATATTGTGACTTTGTCATAAATGGAAACGGCGAAGAATCCATTATAGAACTAGCTCAGTATATGAATAAGAAATTAGATATAACACAAGTTTCTAACCTTATCTATAAAGATAAAAATAAAATCATAACTAATGAGTACAAAACTGTAGTAGCAGCGAACAATGTTAAACCTGCAATTTTTAACGGGATTGAAATTGATAAATATTTTTCTCCGGAGATAGTTGCTCCTTTTCAACTAAGCAAAGGCTGTTATTGGGGCAAGTGCACATTTTGCACTCATACACTTGAAAATAAATACAGCGTAAAAAATATGTCTACTATTATAGAAGAGCTTAAAAGTCTTCATGAAATTGGAATCACAAAATTCACAATCATTGATGAAGCGGTATCTCCTTCTTTGCTTAACAAATTTGCTGATGCTCTAATAGAAAATAAGCTTGATATAAAGTATATGATTGATGCTAGGTTTGAAGAAGGTTTCACATCTGAACTGTTTAAGAAAGCCTATGCCTCCGGTTTAAGATTTATTCTTTGGGGCTATGAAACAGGAAATGAAAGAATACATACATTAATGAATAAAGATGTATGTTTCAGTAATAGAAAAAACATATTGAAAGCTGCAGCCGAAAACAATATATTCAATCATCTATTTGTTTTTCACGGTTTTCCAACAGCAACGGTTGATGAAGAGATAGAAACTCTAAAGTTTATTGAAGATAACAATTCTATAATCGGTTCTTTTGTGACAGGTGCATTTTTTGTCCTAACAGTAAACTCAGAAATTGAAAAACATCCAGAGAATTTTGGCATTACAGATATAAAAAAAGACCAACGCGCAGATTTTTCTAACAGCCTTGCATTTGATGGAAATAGTCTTTCTCAAAAAGATAAAGATCATATATCAAATTTATCTACACAAATACGCAAAAACAAATTTAACTACTATGCGCCATTATACATAAGAGAAAATCTTCTACTGTATTTAAGTCGATATGACAATTCACAGTTTAAAACCACTTTTTCCCGCGGGAGTAATAAATCAAGTTTTATTTGAGGTCAATAATGAAAACAGTTTTTATATTCCCGCCACAATGGGACATATTTTCTCCTAGTACAGGTATTCCGGAATTAATGGGAATGCTTGATAACATTGGGCATGAAACAATCGGATTTGACCTAAATATCGATTTTTATGATTATATATTTACTTCTGAATATGCTGAAAATGCTTTAAAAATCGCACAAGCAATAGGCAAAAAAGATGTTAGTTCGTTAGATCCAAATTCTAAAGAATTTAAAAAAATTAATTATATAAAAGACATTCTTTCAAAATATGGAAAAGCATTTGAAGTTTCTATTAAAAATATCGAAAAATGTAAAAATAATATCAAAATTGAAAAAGACTTTTTTAATCCGATTTTAAGAAGACGTTATTTAACAGCTATTCAAAGCACTTTAGCAGCAATATCTTTGCAATACTACCCTTATTCAATAGGATTAACAAGTTATTCTAATGTCGAAGAGCCTGATAAGTTTTTAGAATATGATTGTAAGAAACTCACATCAGACAGAAGCACTAATATATTCATTGATTATTTCGAACAAAAAATTGATATGATTCTCGAGCAAAAACCGGAACTTATAGGAATATCTATAAATTCAAATGACCAAATGGTAGCAGGCCTCACACTTGCTAAGATATTAAAAGAACGCTGCAAATGTCATATAACAATAGGTGGAACTTGGGTTGAATCTCAACTGCACAATATTAAAAATGACAAGGAGCTTTTCCTCTCATATATTGATTCTTGCATTGTCGGCTTAGGTGAGACTGCTACAAAAGAATTGATACAATACCTTAATGGCGAAAGAGCTATTGAAGATGTTTCCGGCTTAATATATATGAAAAACGGTAATATCTCGGAAAATGAGCGGTCAAATTTGTCCTTAAATAAAATTCACCACGCAAGCTACAATGGATACAGCTTTGATAAATACTTTATGGCAAAAACTGTGCTCCCAATAAGGGTATCTCATGGCTGCTATTGGGGTAAATGCTCTTTTTGCAACTATCACATAAATAGAACATACTCCCCACGAAGTGTTGATGAGATTATTGATGAAATTCAAACTCTGATAAAGGCTCATAATGTAAATTACTTCTACTTTCAAGATGCTGCACTAAGCCCTGCATTTCTTGATGAATTTTCAAAAAAAATTATAGATAAAAAAATAAATATAAGATATCTTTCAAACGTAAGATTTGAGGAAGCTTTCAACAAAAAACTTTTAAAGCAGATGTACGATTCTGGAATGAGAGTAGCGCAATGGGGGCTAGAGTCAGCTTCACAAGATGTATTGAACAAAATGCATAAAGGCATAAAAGTTGAATCAGTTTTAAGAATTTTAAAAAATTCATACGAAGCGGGTCTATACAATCATTTATACTTAATAGTTAATTTTCCTGGGGAAACATATGAAAATTTTAAAGAAACAACTGATTTCTTAAATAAAAACAAGAAATACATACAGTCATTCTATTTTAATAATTTTGTACTTTTAAGAGATACTTATATCTATTTTAATCCTGAAAAATTTAGAATAGATTTAAGCAAAATTGACAAAGATAATTTTTGTTTCTGTACCTCTGATGATCTTAATATCGCAAATGATGATAAGCAAAAACTAATAAAAAATACGCTGATGATTTATAAAGAATATTATAAATTTGAAATTATTGGCACAATAAATCAAATGCTTCTAATACTTATCGATAAATATCCAATAAAATACATACACTTTTATATATGGTTAGTAAAATTTTCCCAAAAATTAAACAAATTGAGAATTATGCTCAAAACTCGCATTAAAAATGGTTTTAAAACAAGTATAAATAACTAATCATTGTTATTCTTTTTAATAATTTGCATAACAAAGCTAAGCAGCGGCAATTTGTAATTTTTATAATTACAAGTAACAACATTTGTTCTTGGAATTAAGCTATTCAATAAAGAGTCCAAACTGTAAATCCTTACACAAAAATCAACAATATCTATTCTACATTTTTGATTTTATCATAATTTTTATGATTTAATAAAAAAATAGAAGAGAAACAGCGATTTATAATAGATTTCATGAGAGTAAATAAATTTATATTTATTAAATTAATATTAATTACATTGATTTTTATTTCTGCTAAAAATAATGCTTTTGCAATGCAAACTATTTTCAATGTTCCAAGCGCCGACGTTACAGAAAAAGATCATGTATTTTTACAGCAGGAAGCACAGTTTAGAGCCTGGAATCCTGATGCATTCTATGTTGGCACAACTTATAGTGCTGTAGGTATTGGACACAACACAGAACTTGATGCAACGCTTTTTAACGTAGGAGCGCCTACAACTCAGAATATTTCACTCGGGATTGGATTTAAATCTGCAATCCCTGTGCCTATTTTAGATGAAAAATTTCCAAAACGAGAAATAAAACTTACGGTTGGCAGTGTGGTTCTAGCAGGATTGGAAGGAAATGGAGCAGGCAACTGGACATATACCCATTTAAGTGGCAGAGTGCCAAAGACTAATACAAGAATAACGACCGGTGTAAGCTATGGTACAAAGCAAGTGTTTGGTGAAAATACAGCTGCTTTTATTGCCGGTGTAGAGCAACCCATTACAAAAAAACTTACACTGATTGGGGATTGGTACTCAGGTAATGAACATTGGGCGGGATATTTAATTGTAGGCGGAAGCTATGCTTTGCCAAAAAGAGTAACACTTTTTGGTGGGTATCAAATTCCAAACAGCTCACAAGTTGGTCCATCAGGTCTTGTGTTTGAAGTTGCAAAGATATTTTGATTTTTTAAACTTTTTCTCTACTATTTATAATAACTTCATCAACCCAGGCTAGCATCTTAGTTATGCCCTCTTCTGATGAAACTTTAGGCATCCATTCAAAAAATTCATTTGCTTTTGTTAAATCGGCTACAAATACCTTCTGATCACTTTCTCTTGGAGCAAGTTTTGTATAATTTAACTTGATAGATAACTTATTCTCTAAAATTTTGAAAAGTTCAAGTAAAGACAGGCTGTTTTTCATTCCACCACCAATATTGAAAGCCTTGCCTTTTGCCTTACTTGTATAGTTAGGAGCTTTTATGTAGAGCTCTATCATGTCATCTGCGTAAAGAACGTCTCTTACTTGCTTTCCATTTCCAGAAATTGTGAATTCTGTAGAATTATCAAGTTTAGTTTCAACAGCTTTTTGACAAAACCAGCTAATCCAACCTTGGTCATAAGTACCAAATTGCCTTGCTCCATACATCGAAGAGTGTCTAAATACAATAGTATTCAAATTAAACATTCTAGCATAGTCAAGCATATATTGGTCCGCAGAGCCTTTTGAACAACCATAAGGTGAATGAAAATCCAGATTAACATTTTCATCAAAACCATCGGGATATTCTTTACATATGTATCTTGTATCGGTTTCTTCATATGTCAGATATTCAAAATCACCATAAACTTTATTTGTAGAAGAATAAACAATAACTGTATCTGGTGAAAACTGTCTCACAGCTTCTAAAACATTAAAACTACCTAAAACATTTGTTTCAAAATCAAGCCTTGGATTTGATATTGAAGTTGTCATTGCAACCTGACCTGCCAAATGATAAATCACATCAGGTTTTTCAGTTTTAATTACATCAGATATCTTATTAAAATCACTTGTTGATTCTTTTATAAAATTAAAGGTACCAATAGATTTTAACCAGTCCAAATTGCTCTCACTACCAAGCCTAGAAAGATTATCGTAGATTATTAATTCATTATTTTGTTTTAGTACCTCTGATGCAATGTTAGAGCCTAAAAAACCGCATCCGCCTGTAATTAAGTATTTCATTTTTGTCTTTCTTCATTAACAGTCTTAATTATACCATCTTCTAGACTAATTTTTTGATTCCAACCTAATTTTTTTATTGCCGATATATCAGTTTTAGAGTTCATTAATTCATTTTGTCTATATGGAATTGCACCAAAATTTAGCTTTGTATTTTTGTTGTTAATTAGCTTTTTCGATAACTCCACAAAATTTCTTATTGAAATACTTTCTTCTGAACTTACTTCAAAACAAGTATAATCGGCTGAAATTTGATTGATATTATCTAATATTTTGATAAAAGCATCAACAACATCATCAATATAAATAAAATTTCTTTTTTGCTCACCTTCTGTCAAATCAATGCTTTCAGCATTATTCATCAATTTGTGGAAAATAAATGTCGTAAATTTTGACTCATTATCAAATGGACCGTAAAAATGATCAAGCTCAATATTTATAGCCTTAATATCCTTTGAGAAAGCTATTAATTGTTCAAGAAATTGCTTTTTTGATAGAGAATATTGATTCACATTCTTATCTATTACGGTATCAGTATTTATAAAATTCTTAGTGCCGTATAAAATCCCTTGCTGAAGTAGTTTTAGCGGGAAATAAATATTTGCTTCAAAAATTTCTTCAGAATTACTATTGTCTCTACCGTAATTTGTTGCGCAATGAATTATTGTATCAACCTTATTTTCTTTAAATACAGCTTCAACATCAACTTCATCAATGTTATATGATTTAACCAGTGGTGAGTTTAGAAAAGCGTTAATTTTTAAAGTATCTGAAAACGAGCGTTTTAACAAGATAATATTATAAGATTCATTTTGTAATATTTTTTTTAAGAGATTACTACCTAAAAAACCTGTCGCACCTGTTAAAAGTATTGTTTCCATATATTTCCTTATATTTGATTATTCACAAATTGATGAATAGTATCACTTACTTTATCAAGTTCATTCACCCCAAGTGTAGGAAAGGTACCAATCCAAAATGTGTTATTCATAATAAATTCTGTATTTGGAAGCATTGTATAGTGAATTTCATTAAGGTTTCTTGAAGATAATTGAGATGAATCAGCAATCCTTAATGGTATATCATACTCAACCATCATAGGGTGTCTTAAAATATTCCCTGCAAAAAGCTGCCTTGTTCCAACACCGTTTTTTTCCAAATGTTCAACCAGATCTTGTTTATTAAACTTATCATTAGGTTTTACTGAAATTAACAAGCCGAACCAAGATGGTTTAACATTATCTGCTACATTTGGAAAAATCAAATAATCTTTCAAATCACCAAGTTTTTCTATCAAATATTCAGCATTTTTAGTTCTTTTTTCAAGAAAATCAGGCAATTTATCAAGCTGAGCAAGCGCAATAGAAGCCTGCCAATCTGTTATTTTTAGATTATAACCGACATGAGAATATGTGTATTTGTGATCATAACCGTATGGTAAATTTCCAAGCTGATATGAGAAACGCTTTTTACATGTGTCATCTTTTCCTGGCGGGCACCAGCAATCTCTTCCCCAGTCTCTCATACTCATTACAATTCTATAAAGATTCGCATCATTAGTAACAACAGCGCCGCCTTCTCCCATTGTAATATGATGAGCAGGATAAAAACTGTATGTTCCAATATGACCTATTGTTCCTACTTTTTTACCATCATACGTTGCGCCAAGAGCATCACAGCTGTCTTCAATTAGCCATAAATTATATTTCTCGCAAATTTTAATAATTTTATCCAAATCAAAAGTATTTCCAAGCGTGTGAGCCAAAAATATTGCTTTTGTCTTGTCAGAAATTGACTCTTCAATTTTATCAGGGTCAATATTATAAGTTTCAATCTCACAATCAACAAATACAGGAACTAAACCGTTTTGAATAATCGGATTTACAGTTGTAGGAAAGCCTGCTGCTACTGTTATTACTTCATCACCTTTTTTTAGTTGACGTTCGCCTAGCTTATGAGAAGTTAGAGCTGATAGCGCAAGTAAATTTGCACTAGAGCCAGAATTGGTTGTTAAGGCGTATTTTACGCCGAGATATTTAGCAAATTTTTTTTCAAATTCATCATTAAATCTTCCAGTTGTAAGCCACATATCAAGCGAAGAATCAATCATATTCATAAGTTCTTTTTCGTCAAGCATTTTGCCTGAAGCTGGAATATATTTAAACACTCTTTTCTTGCCGTAAACAACCTTATAATATAAATTTGCAGATAATTTAACTAAATTTCTTAATAACTTTTCCATTTTTTCTTCATAGCCTTTTCATAATCATTAATTTGCTCAACAGTATATTGGTACATATCAGTTTTATTTTGATAAAACTTTTTATACCAGCTGACTGTTTTTTCAATTGCCTCCTCAGCAGTGTAAGAAGGCTCCCAACCTAATATATTTTTTGCTTTCTCAACATTCAGCATAAGAAGCCCAGCTTCATGGATTTCATCTTTCTTACAAACTAAAACATCTCCTACGCCGTAGCATTCAACAACCTTTTGAGCGACTTCGCAAACCTTTACTACTGAGTCTTCAAGAGGACCAAAGTTAAAACCATCAGCGTACTTTTTGCCTTCTTCTAGTAGCTTTTGACCTAGCAAAAGGTAGCCTGAAAGAGGCTCTAAAACATGTTGCCAAGGTCTCACTGCAACAGGGTTTCTTATCTCAATTGTTTTTTCAGCATTAATCGCTAAAACACAATCAGGTATAAGCCTATCCAAAGCCCAATCACCACCACCAATAACATTCCCGGCACGAGCAGTTGCCATTGCGTATGTATTCTTATCTTGCAAGAATGAACGTCTATAAGAAGATGACATAATCTCAACACAACCTTTTGAAGAAGAATACATATCATATCCGCCCATAGGCTCATCTTCTGAGTAACCGCGTTCAACTTCTTTGTTTTCATAGCATTTATCTGTTGTAACATTAACAAAAGCCATTACTGATTGACACTTTCTTGCAGCTTCTAGAACATTCAAGGTTCCAATAACATTTGTTGTGTAAGTTGCAACAGGCTCTTGGTATGAAAGTCTTACTAATGGCTGAGCAGCTAAATGGAAAACTATATCAGGCTTGAATTCACCCATAGTTTTTTCTAAAAGTTCAACATCAAGAATATCACCAATTACGCTTTTAATTTTTTTATCTATTTTAAGTTCTTCAAACATTGAAGGTTTAGTGTTAGGAGCAAGCGCATATCCCAGAACATCAGCACCAAGAGTTTCTAACCACAATGATAGCCAGCTCCCTTTAAATCCTGTATGCCCAGTTATAAATACTTTTTTTCTTTTGTATATGCTGTTAAACAATTTATACTCCAATGCCTAGCCAAGTTTTTTACTGCCCATTTTTAAATTAGACTATGTTCATTATATTTATTATTTAGACCAACAAACCCAAGGTGCATTTTCGTTTATCCACATCTCAGTTAAGTCATTTTTATCTTTTAAAGTATCCATTGCTCGCCAGAAACCTTCATGCTTATATGCAGTAAGTTCCCCATCTCTAGCAAGGCTTTCTAATGGACCTTTTTCAAATATAGTAGAATCAACATCAGGTATATAGTCAAAAACTTTTGGTTCGCAGACAAAGAAACCACCGTTTATCCAAGCAGCATCTCCATTCGGCTTTTCTGTAAAAGATGCTATGGATCCGTTATTTTCAATTGAAAGTGCTCCAAATCTTCCTGAAGGTTGGACAGCAGTGAGAGTCACTATAGTTTTTGAACTCTTATGATAGTCAATAAGTTTACTTATATCCACATCACAAACACCGTCTCCATATGTCAGTAAGAATGGCTCATTGCCAATATATTTCTGAGCTTTTTTTATCCTACCACCAGTCATAGTATCTTGCCCTGTATAAAGCATAGTAACTTTCCAAGGCTCATGTCTGTTTTTATGAATTTCAACAGAATTGTCAGACATATCAACTGTTATATCAGAGTATCTTGTATAATAATTTATAAAATAATCTTTAATTATATGCGATTTGTAACCAGTAAGAATTATGA
Organism: Cyanobacteria bacterium OH_CDB_20; assembly: GCA_023415935.1. Taxonomy (GTDB): domain Bacteria; phylum Cyanobacteriota; class Vampirovibrionia; order Gastranaerophilales; family Gastranaerophilaceae; genus JAEZIX01. Next base: position 26,967 of record JAEZIX010000047.1, read on the forward strand.
AATCGTTGAAACCATAATGAGAATATATCTTCATAATATGCCAGAGAATTGGTCTTCCACCTATTTCAACCATTGGTTTTGGCTTCATACCAGTTTCTTCACTTAACCTTGTACCAAGGCCACCCGCTAATATAACTACTTTCATAAATACACCCTCAAAGGAAAATTATAAACACAATACTAGCATGATAATTTAATTTATAAAAGTAATTCAAATACGATTTGATATATAGCACTTTTGTTTATATAATTAATGTATGATTAGACTTTTAAATCCTGTGAAACAAATACTAACCGTATTAAAGCCTGTATTAGAAAATCCGATTATTTACAGATTTTATCAGCATCTTATAGGTGATTCTAATTTTAGAAAACGTTATGTTCAAAAATACATAAACGCAAAGCCAAACGACAAAATACTCGATATTGGCTGTGGGCCTGCTAATATGATTGATTTTTTGCCAAGCGAAATTGAGTATATCGGTTTTGATAAATCAAAAGATTATATTAACTTTGCTAAGAAAAAATACAGCTCAAATAGCTATAAATTTATTTCTGCCTCAATATCAAACGTAGATCTTAGAGAGAATAACTTTGACATTGTAATGGGAAATGCCGTCTTGATGAATCTTTCTGACAAAGATGCTGACTTACTTTTTAAAACTGCAAAAGATGTTTTAAAAGATAACGGAAGATTAGTTATTTATGATGGATATTATCAGGACAGCTTAAGTTTCATAAAAAAATTCTTATTATCAAATGAAAGAGGAAAATTTTTAAGAACCAAGGAAGACTACTATAAATTGGCCTCGAAATATTTCCAAGATGTTCATATCACTACGCCTGATAATGTCTACAACATTCCATATCCTATAATAATAATTGAGTGCGTAAAAATTGCTTCTTAACAATTGGTAAACATAAAACAAGTACGCTACTAACTTTATTTAACAGGCTTATTAGAGCTTATATTAAACAGGTTTGGATAATTCAAGTTACAATTACTATTTTTCATGATAAAATACAAAAAAATATTTTGTCGGGGGAAATATGGAAAAGAATGTTTTACTTTTCATGGAGGAAAAAACTTCTGAGCTTGAGTCTAATATTGCGCTTGGAATGAAGTCAAATTTGGGATGGAAAGAATTAACTTTTAAAGGTCTAAGTATTTTATCAAAAAGATTGGCAAATTATCTTGTTGAACTTGGTATAGATAAAGGAAGTAATGTTGCAATTTTATCAGAATCTATGCCTGAGTGGGGCGCAGCACTTTTTGCTACTGTTATGGCAGGAGCTACTGCAATTCCGCTTGATATAAAACTTACTTATTATGAACTCACATCAATTCTCAGCGATTGCAAACCTAGAATAATGCTTGTTTCAAGCGCATATCTAAGTACTGCAATGAAGTTAAAAGAAACAATTACATCAATCGAAGAAATTATTTTAATTGATGATAACGGTGCAAATAAGGACTACAACAGTATTTATACTTTAGAAGATAAGCCTGAAAGAAAATGGCGTCACAGAGCAACCAATAAAACTGCGTTTGTTATTTATACATCAGGAACTACAGGAAACCCTAAAGGTGTAGAAATTAGCTTTGATAATATTATTTCTCAAGTCGAAGCAGTAGGAAATGCATTCCATTTAGGCCCACAGGACAGACTGCTTTCTATACTTCCAATGAACCATTTATTCGAACTTACTGTAGGATTTTTATCTTTCTTGAGCATGGGGACTTCTATTTATTATTCAAAGAGCTTGAAACCAGCGGATTTATTCCCAATATTTCAAGATAAAAAAATTACATTTATGGTTGTTGTGCCGGCATTCTTAAAACTCTTAAAATCGAGTATTGAAAATGAAATCAGCAAGGCATGCCCGGGCAAAAGAGCTATTTTTAAACTTATGTACAAAATTGCCGAAATAATCCCTTCTTATAGATTAAGAAGATTTATGTTCGGAAATATTCATAAAAAATTTGGTGGAAAATTCAAAGGCTTTATCTCAGGTGGTGCTCCACTTGACGTGAATGTGGGCAAATTCCTTCAAACTATCGGATTAAAAGTATTTGAAGGTTACGGCCTTTCAGAAGCAAGCCCTGTTGTATCTGTTAATGTCGAAGGTGCATCTAAATTAGGTTCTGTAGGAAAACCTTTATTCAACGTAAAAGCAAGAATTGATAAAGAAACAGGCGAGCTTCAAGTTTACGGCAAAAACATAATGAAAGGTTATTACAATAAACCTGAACTAACAAGAGAAGTTATGACTGATGACGGATGGCTTAAAACCGGTGACATAGCAAAAATCGACGATGAAGGTTTCATATGGATTACAGGACGATTAAAAAACATGATTGTTCTTGCCGGTGGGAAAAAAGTCTTCCCAGAAGAAGTTGAAAGCGTAATTGAAAAAAGCCAAATGGTTCAAGAAGTTTGTGTATATGGTTCAAAGAGAGAATCAGGGCAAAAAGAAGGTTCTGAGGACATAACAGCAGTTATTGTCCCAAGACAAAATATCCTTGATGAATATTCTGATGACAATGAGCTTGCAAAAGTTATCAAATCTGAAGTCAAAGTATTATCAGAACAACTTTCAAGTTTTAAGAGACCAACTAATGTCATTGTAACAAGAGAACCATTACCCAAAACAGCTACTAATAAAGTAAAAAGAAAGGAAATTGTAAACATAGGTAAATAATATAACGAATAGTATATAAAATTGTGATTATTTAATTTATTTTAAATACAAACAAATTTATTGTTTAGGGATTAGAGTTTAAGGAGAAGAATTTGTGAAAAGAGTTTATAGTGCATTGCTTGCATTATTGATGGTGGTTTATTGCCCTATCTCGCTGGCAGCAAATGCAGTACAAGGCAAAGTACAAACAGCTAATGTAGAAAAAACGATGGGTAAAATTAAATTAGCTTTCATCTTTGATGGCCCGTCAGAAAAAAACAAAGGTGTATTAGAAACCTTTAAAGGAACTATTTCAAAATCATTATTGCCGGATTATACAGCTATTTATGACAACCAACTAGTATTTATCGGTGATTGGACAGAAAAAGGAGCTGCTGCAGCTTCTGAAAAAGCATTGAATTCAGATGCAACAATGGTTATTTCATTGGGATATGAGTCTTCAATGTACTTGGCTAATAAAAAAGACAAGAAAAAATACGTTGTAACCATTGATGAGTATGGTATTAGAGATTTTGGTACAAATTTCTTCAACCCTGTTGCTCAAGGTGTAAACGATTTTATTTTATTTAAAAAATTAGTACCAAGCCAACACAAAACAGCAATCTTAATGAGTGAAAATTTCTACAAAACTCAAAAAGATTGGGTATCAGTTATTGACAAGAAATTAAAAGAAAAGAAAGTTGATTTGAGTTTTACAATTATTCCTGTATCAAGCACAAATGTAGAAACTGCTCTTTCAAAAATTCCTGAAGATACTGATTCTGTATTTGTTACACCAATGTTTAACTTAAGTGTTGAACAAAGGAAACAAATTTATAACAAATTAAATGCAAAAAAACTTCCAACATTCTCATCTGTTGGAAAAGATGATGTAGCATTAGGAGCAATGCTTGGTACATCTACTATGGATTTAGATAGAAAACTTGCAGAAGCAACATCTTTCAATATCCATGCGGTATTACATGGCGCTAAAGTTAAGCCTGAACAAATTCCTTTTTATGAAGATAAAGTTATTTTCATAAATAAAGATACTGCTTCTGCAGTTGGCTATATTCCGCCACTAAGACTACTTACAAATGCTGAAGTAATTTCGAATAAACCAACAGTAGAATACGACTTAGAATACGTACTAAATACTCTTGCAACATCTAACAAAGAAATTGAAAGACAAAAATATCTTGTTTCAGCTGCAAGAAGATCTTCTGTAGGCTCTATGCTTAGATATTTACCTACTTTAAGAATGGATTTGGGATACCAAAGCTACAATGATGATTATGCTCGTTCATACAGCAATGTTCCATATCACGCTGGACAATACACTATTGCAATGGACCAAGTAATTTATTCACCTGATTTGGTTACTAATATCTTGATTAAAAACAAGAAATTAAAATTTGAAAAAGCTCAACAAGTAATGACTGAACAAAATATGGGACTTGAAGTTGGGCAGTTATATCTTGAATGCTTAATGCTTAATAATGTAATTAAAGCAACAGAAACTTATGTTCAAGAAACAAGAGAAAATCTTGCAATTGCTAGAGTCAGAGAAAAAGCTGGTACTGGCGGAACTGAAGAAGTTCTAAGATGGGCAGGCAAATTAAGTGATTGTGAACAAAAACTTTTGAACATGAAAGCTGATTACAACAACATAAAAATTAAAATCAACACTATGTTGTATCAACCAGCAACAACTGATTTCACATTAAAAGCACTAACAGCAAGTGATCCTGCTTTCTACACAAGAGACTTACACGTAATAGACCACGTTAGAAATCCAGAAAAACTTGAAACTTTTACTAAAATGTTAGTTGATGAAACTATAAAAATTGCACCGGAAACTCAAAAATTAAAAGCTGCAATTGCTATGAAAAAGATTGAAATGGCAAACTATGCACAAAAATTTGTGCTTCCTGATGCAAAATTATCACTAGAATATGGTACACAGTTCGATAGAGTTCTTCCATATAACACTCTTGCTCACAGACAATTAGCGGCTGGCGGAGTTCCTTGGTTAGGCTTAAATACAACATCAGGAAGAGCATTTATTGGTGCACAATGGAAACCAATCGAAGGTGGATATAAGTTTGCTGAAATCGCAAGATGCAAATCTGAATTAAACGAACTTAACTCACATCTTGATCAAGTTAACGTTGAAATAGAAATGCACGTTAGAGAAACAGTAAATAGAGCTGTAGCGAAATATTTCACAATCGAAAAATGCTACAAATCAATGTTTGCTGAAGGTGAAAACTACAAATTAGTTAAAGGCAAATATCTAATGGGTAAAGCTTCTCTAGTACAAGTTGCAGATGCTCAAGATTTATACTACGAATCAAAAGTTGCAGCTATGAACTCTCAATATGAATTCTTCAAAGAACTTATATGGGTTCAAAGAGCATTGCTATCTGTAAACTGGGCTAAGGCTTCACCTGATGCAAAAGAATGGGTTGAAAATATCAAAAAGACATTACCTGCTGAACCTGACTTTGCATTATAATACAAATGAGAAAAGACTCTCCATTGTGGGAGTCTTTTTTTTATTAATTCATTATTTAGTCGTATTTTAAGTTTTATTTTTCTGTTATAATTAATTGATTAGAATAGAGTAGACAAGGTCCTTATTTATATATGAATTCAAATACAGTTGAACGTGAAACATTTTCTTATTCGTTTAAAAAAAACAATATAGATGATTTATTTCAGAATCTCACCGAAAATCCAGTCGGAATGGATAAAAAAGACTTTAGGCTGACCCTCAGCACTATTTATCAAGTCTTTGAAGATGAATTTGAAGGAACATTTCCTCAGCCTGTAACAGTTCTGAGAAATACTAATTTCAAAATTTTATCAAATGGCAGAAAAATGGAAGCCTTTGTATATCCGACAAATAATTTTGATTTTTATCTGAAATCAAAAGGGTCTTTATATAGATTTTCAGAAACAAAAATGAATGTTTCAACTGAAGGAGTTGATGAGGAAGTTTACGGATATAAAGTACCGATTGAAATCTTATGGGAATATTTTTCGTATTTTGATGAAATAGTAGACTCAGAAGCTGCCTCAGAGTCATTTATGGCTTTAAATAAAGTTACCCAATTTGTTTTGAAAGCAATTCAAAAACTGTATTTCCTTCCTAAAATAGAACTCAAAAACACACTTTTTGGTGTGAAATATGAGATATTTTCTGCGACAAATGCCCTTGCAGACGCTATGGAGCATTTGTACAAACTAGATATTGATAAATTTTCAGACACTAAGCATGTAACTGATAAATTAATTGAAAATTATGTTACATACATTATGTTTAAGTTTTTAAATTTGAAGATTTCAAAGTTTAAAGATTTAAAAACAGGAATATACTTCACGAAAAACATGGACCACAAAAGGTATATGCGTTCACAAGACATTGCTGTTGGAATAAGCGAATGGCTTGATGAAATTTATATAGGAAAATATGATATTGTTCCTGAGCTTAAGATTACAAAACTGGCTGAAGATGAATACGAGCTCACAATTTGGGTTAAATCACTTGCTGAAGAAAATAAAGAATCTGACAAAATAGAGATAGGTGAAGTTTCTGAACTTGACACTGCTTTTGGAAAGCCTATTTCATACGTAACAAATATTATTGAAAAGCAGTTAAATTATGCGCTTAGATACTTCCCTGAATTAGAAAGTGCCTTTGAAGAAGGTAACGACTTCAAACTAAAACTAAATTTAAATGAAGTATACAAAATAATTGCTCACACAACTTATTACTTAAATAAAGCCGGAATTGAAGTTATTTTACCAGACAATTTAGATAACATTGTAGTTCCTAGAGCTTCAATAAACGCAAAAATAAAAGCATCAAGAGAATCTGAAGTGTTTGACATATTAAGCGGTAATGCTGCAAATATAAGTCTTTCAAGTATTTTTGACTTTGAATTCAAAATAGCAATCGGAGATACAGAAATTCCTGTTGATGAGTTTGAAAAACTTATGCAAGACGCAAATGGACTCATTTGCTATAAAGACAAATATATTCTGATTGATTCCCAAGAAGCACAAAAACTCCTAGATAAAGTTAAAAATCCTAAACTGGATAAAATTTCAAAGATGCAAATTTTACATTCGGCATTTTCTGGGCAGCTTAACGAGTATGAATTTAATTACGATGAAGCATTCGCAAACATAATAAAAGATATTACAAAAGTTGTTGACATAACAACACCTGAAGGCTTAAAAGGTGAATTAAGACCATATCAGCAAAATGGATTAAAATGGCTTTATACAAATACATCAAAAGGTTTTGGCTCTTGTATTGCAGATGATATGGGACTAGGTAAAACAATTCAGGTTATCAGCTTAATTCTAAAATTAAAAGAAGAAAAGAAGTTGAAACAGCCTGCGCTTGTTGTATGCCCAACGACACTAATCGGAAACTGGATAAAAGAGCTTAAAATGTTTGCGCCATCTGTTACAGCAGAAGTATACCACGGTGCTGAAAGAAAGCTAAACTTAAAATCTGACGTCATAATTACCACATTTGCCATTTTAAGAATTGATATTGAAGAAATTAAAAAGAATAATTGGGGAATGTTAATTGTTGATGAAGCTCAAAACATAAAAAATC
>JAEZIX010000039.1 GCA_023415935.1 Cyanobacteria bacterium OH_CDB_20
CTTTTGAATGACAAAACATTATATTACCTTCAACGTTCCCTGTTAATGAAACAAGAATATTCATATCTTCTGTTGCATTTAAAGAACTCTCAGGTATTTCAGCCATAAAGACGTGATCTATTTGCAAAAATTGAAATAGACTGTCAAATACTGATATAAAATTGTCATTCAAATTGTTAAAATTCATCATAGTTATTGTCACTGTATCCTACATCAACAAGGAATTTCCCGAAAGAAGTGCAAAAATATGCTTTTTTGCTTGTTATATTTGGAGTTATGATATCCATTTCATAAGCAGAGAAAACTGATGGAGGTGTAATCCATACTTCTCTTTTTCCAAATTTGTTGTTTATATAAGTAGCTGTTCTTCCGCAAAACATGTTTGCAAATTCTGCTAAATATAAGAACAAGTCTTCTTTGTTTTCTAATGGTTCGCCAAAATTCATGTATTCTGCAATTTTGGTACCGTCTTCAACTGTTGTACTCAAAAGCATTCTGCCTGTAGTTTCTCCAGCTATACCAATAATGATTGAAAGCATTCTGTCTTTAACAAAATTTTCAGGTTCACACTCTTGAATATCTTCTTCTGTTACTTCTTTGATAATTTCACAAAACGATTTTTTCGAAAAATCAAAAAGTATATCAATTACATTTTCCACTATTTATTCCCCTTTTACTGAACTTCATTTAACTTTGCGATTATTGTTTCTGGTTTGAAAGGTTTCATTAAAAAGTATTTAATTCCTATAGCTTTTGCTTCATTAACAAGCGTTTCATCACCCATTGCAGATAGCATAACTATTTTAACATCAGGGTTAGCTTCAGTTAATCTCTTAGCTGTTTCCAAACCATCCATTATAGGCATAGTTACATCTAATGTGATAATATCAGGTTTCAATTCTGAATAAAGGTCAAGTCCTATTTGACCATTTAAAGCATTTCCAACGACTTCATATTCTGTACCTTCAAGCGCTTTTACAACGGTTTTATATACAAATGGTGAATCATCAATAACCAAAAGTGTTTTGCCCATTCTTATAAACCCCTTTCTCTTTTATATTTTATCATGTACTTAGATATCTCTATTATGTCCTTATCTTCTGATTCCAGTTCTTTTCCTATGTTTATGAAATATTCTGCTTCTTCTAGGTCGTTTTCAAGCATATATATTATTCCAAGCAATCGGTAGCATTGAATATCAGATAAATTTTCATCAAGAGCAAGTTCACAATACTTTTTGCTCTCTTTTAAGTTGCCAATTTTTGCATAAACAGTTGCTATTATAGAATAGTAGTGTTCTATTTTGTTTTTGTATTTTTCAAATGACAAATATTCATTTATGATTTTTTCTGCTAATTCTTCATTTGTATAATAGTCTGAAAGCTGGTCATCGCAATAGACCATGTAAAATTTAGCTAAAGCCTGCTCGGCATCAGCTTCTGATGCTTTTTTGAAGTTTTCTTTAGCTTTTTTGTAATCTTTCTGATTTAAGAATATGACACCAATATTATAGTAACTATCATATTCATTTTGTGCGAGTTCTATTGATTTTAGATAATATTTAATTGCTTCATCAAAGTTATTAAGCATTTGATAGCTTAATGCCAAATTGTAATAAGCATTTGGAAACTTTTCGTCTTGCTTTACTATTTTTAAGAATTCTTTTACGGCTTTTTCGTATTTTTTTTGTTTTATGTATATTAATCCTGCATAATGTTTTGATGTTTGACTTTGGAAACAAATCATTCTTAAAAATCTGCATAATAAACTTTTGCAGTATAAGTGCTCTTCTTTATAATATTTGCAATATTTTTTTATGCAAAAATCACAAATCATTACCAAGAACCTCAGAAATCTTTTTAGTGTATAGCTTTTTGATTCGTATACCGAAATTGTCGCCGACTAATACTGATTCGCCTTCTCCAATTTCAACCCCATTAACAAATATTTTCATGCTTTCGCCAACATTGTTATCCAAAGGTATTAAAGATCCTTTGGTCAAACCAAGCGCAATTTTAATAGGTAATTGGCAAGTTCCAAGTTCAACTTGGAAATCTAAATCAATATCTTCAATTGTGCTGATATCAAGTTTTGAACTTGGTTCTGAAGATGTGCTTTTCAGTATTTTATTTTCGACATGAAGATTTGGTAGCATACCATCAAGAGTTGCTTTAGATACGAACCATTTTACAAGCATCTGATCTTCAGATTTAAGTTTAACTTTTATAGTTATTAGGTAGTCAAGATCCTTGCACTTCTCGATTATTTCTTCGTAATTTGGGTCTTCTTTTTTTACTATTATTCTGTTATCTAGTATTTCAATTGGTATACTTGCTATAGAATTATATTTCTCAGGAATATTTGTATCCAATTGTTTTATAATGCTAATGACCGCATTAGTTTCAAGCTCTGTTAGAGGTTCTTCAGGATCTACATCACCATTTCCACCAATATATATATCCGAAATCTTTTTTATGAAAAGGTTAGAGAAAGATAATAAATACTCAAATTTTTTATCTTCTTTTAAATATTCGTTAAAGTATAAAGGTCTACCTTCTGTTGCAATTTTTAGAGATTCTGACAATTCTGATACATCTGTGACCTCGATACCTATATCAGAAAGAGCACCTTGATTTAATGTTTCAAATGCCGTTTTTCTAATAGGCTCAAGAAATTTATTAAAAGCTAATTTTACCGTGTTTTTATCAATTGTCATTTTCAAGCTCTCTTATCTTTCTTATGAATCTGTGCAATAGGTATATGTTGAAAAGTTTATCGCCAATTCTAATCATTTTTTTGAGGATATCTTCGTTGTTTTCATAATCGCCCTTGTGTTTTACATAGTATGCAGCTATTGTCACGATGTGAGAATATGGAAAATTCTTTATTGTTTTATTTGATAAGTTAAAATTATCCAGATCGCTTTTTTTGTAATATTCTTTTGTCACTCTAGAAACTGCTTCAGGATATTTAAGTTTGTTGTATGTATATTCATATCCAAGTTTTGCTCTGGTTTCAAGATAATCTTCTTTTTCTTTTGCTTCTTTTGTTAGGAATGAATCTCCAATATTGTGTATATAACCTGCTAACTTTATGTTTTTGATTTCTGCCTCGGATAGTTCCAAATCAATTGCCATTATTTCAGCATATTTCTGGACTTCGAGTGCTTCTTGCTCATCGAAAATTGATTCATCTTGTCCTTTTAATCTATTTTCGACTTCAGCTTCTTGCGATTTTTCTTTTCTGTTAAATCCTATACTTCCCGTATCTGTATCATCTGTTTTTTCTTCTACAACATCTTCTTTTAGCTCGATATCATCGATGAAAATGTTTTTGAAATATAATTTCATAATAATTTCAGGAGTAATTTTTTGTGTTTCAGTATATAGCACTTCATTATTTTCGGAAAATATTTTTTGTCCAAAAACCTCTTTATTCAATAATTCAAGTGCGCTTATCTGCCTCATGTATTCTAAAGACCTATCTTACCTACCTTACTTTTATTCGTGAGAAATTATCAAATTTATTTCTTATGAACTAAATTGTTTAATGCGATAATAAGTTCATTTAATACTTGAGTTTGACTTGTTAATTCACGAGATGATGATGCTGTAGCGTCTGCTGTTTGAGCATTTGATTGTAGCACTTGCTCTACTTGAGCTATGGCAGTGTGAACTTGCTCAATACTAACTTCTTGTTCGTGGCTGGCAACAGCAACTTCTTGAATTAATTCACTAAGATTATGTATATCTCTGTCAATTATCTCAATAGCTTTATGAACATCTTTTGCAATTACGTTAACATCTTGAGATAATGCGATATTATTACTGATTAAAGAAGAAGTGTCTTTTGCTGATTGAGTGCTTCTTTGTGCTAGATTTCTAACTTCTTCTGCTACTACAGCAAAGCCTTTTCCTGCTTCACCAGCTCTTGCTGCTTCAACAGCCGCGTTTAGAGCTAATATGTTTGTTTGGAAAGCAATATCATCGATGACTTTAATGATTTTTGATATTTCTTGGCTTGATTCGTTAATCTTATCCATTGAATCCATTAAAGTATTCATTTTAGCAAAACTTGTATCTGTATTTGATTGTGATTGTTTTGCAAGGTTTGCGGCATATTTAGAATTTTCATTATTTTTTTGTATCATTGATACTGATTCTTCAATTGTCGCAGAAATTTCTTGTATAGAAGCAGCCTGTTCAGATGTTGCTTCTGCAAGTTGTTCACTTAAGCTAGAAAGGTGAATAGATGCTTCATCTACATTAGAAGATGCTCCGCCCATTTCTTTTGCGATTGTATCCATATTTTTAGTTAATTTATCAACGAATATAACTTTTGCAACTAATAATATTACTACAGCTAATATTAAGTTGGTTACTAACATATTAAATATGATACTTACAATTGTATTATTGATATTATCAACGTAAACACCTGATGCAATTACCCAGTCCCAACCAGGAATAGCAATAGCTTCAGACACTTTTGGATAAAATTTATTTTTATCTTGACCTGCTTTTATCCATCTATATGTTTCTTGTGATCTTCCATCTTTTATTGCATTAACTGTCAAATTTTTAAAGAATGTTTTTCCAGAAGGGTCTTGAACTGTTGATGCATCAGAACCTGCAGGACGAGTTGGGTTGTATAACATTTTTACGTTGTAATCATTTACCCAAACGTAATTTTTTCCATTTTCGTAATCAAATTCTTTTATCGCTTCAATTGCTTTTGCTTGTGCTTCTTCTTTAGTAAGCAATCCGCTATCAGCCTGTTTCTTATAAGAAAGGACTGTTCCTTCGGCTATTTCTAATATAGTAGAAATATTATTTTCTGTTGATTTCAACAACTCTGCTCTACTAACTGAAATACTTACAATTGAAGAAAAAACAAGGACGACAATAATTACACAAATAATAGCAATATTAATCTGTGTTCCAATAGTTTGATTCGATTTTGACATAACTAAACTCCAAATTCCAAATACACTAAACTAACTAACAATATATGGAAAGTATAACACAAAAAATGTGAAATGGTACATCTAGAGATTTTTTGATAATAACTTTAAAAAATCCCCATATGTCTTGGTAGACAAGTGATATAGTTAAAATCATTATAAATAATGCTTTTGGAGTATTTTTTTATAATTTTAGGTAAGATTTTAATCAAACGAATTAATTATTTAGTAATATATTAAGATTTATATAGCGCGTAAACCCTCTTCTGATAGTTCTTTTTGGGATTATGTCAAGTTGGCTCAATTTGTGAAATTTCTCTTCTATAAGATTAAAATCCAATGGAAATACTAATAGTTTTAATGGATGTTTCATGATATATTATATTGTACTGTTCTTTATTATAAAAAAAGTATAGAATGTATTAACTTATCATTTTATAAATTAGAATTTTGATAGTATAACTCAATTAGGTTAAAATCAAGTTAGTTTATAGTTTAGTGTATTTGGAAATTATTATAGTATTTGTATAGGAGTTATATTAAGAATGGAGCGAATATGGATACAACTCAAGTAGCAGGCGAAGCTGTCTTAAGTAATCAAGGAAACGAATACGATTCGCCGCATGTATTGGTGGATGTTGCCGGTTTAATATATGCTGTTCCTTGTAATTATGTTTTATCTTTAGAACAATTAAATGTTGTAACACCTATTCCTACTTCATTTCCTGAAGTAAGGGGTGTTGTTAAGTTTAGAGGTAAAATTATTGAATTATTAAACACAAGAGTTTTGTTTAATGCTAAAACAATTGACGAAGATGTGACAAACTTCTTCGCATTGATGGATGAAAAACTTGAAGATCAGTTAAACTGGTTTAATACTCTTGAAGACTCTGTTGAAAACGGAAAAGAATTTATTTTAGCTACTGATCCTAACCAATCAGAATTTGCTAAGTGGTACGACAAATTTAAAGATACTTTAACAACACACGACGCAACACTCGTCTTAGAAGTTGCTAAATTCGATAAACCATATAAAGCAATATACAAAGCTGGAATAGATGCTTTAAATATGGGAAGAAGAGGTAACAAAGAGGGTGCTGTTAAGTTAATTCAGGAAACAAAAGGTACCGAATTGAAGCAGCTTATTAGCATATTTTCAAGTGTTAAAGAAACTTATTCGAATAGTAAAAAAGAAATTATGCTAGTGCTAGGAAAAACTGAACAGGAAGCAATAAGTTTAGCTGTTGATGAAGTAGTTGCAATTGAGCATATTTTCGAAGTTGATGAAGCATTGCTTACTGAAACAACTACAAATACTGACTATATTAAAGCTGTTGCAAAAAGAAAAAATGGTTCAGTAATATTTGTATTAAATAGTGAAGCCCTTTTGGGAAATTATTCGAAGAAATCATATGTTTCAGAATAAACATATGAGACAAAAAACGTAATGTAATTATAGAAAGATAAACGAAAGAGGATACTAGTATGGATTGGTTCAAGGAATTAAAAGTTTCGAACAAATTGTATTTATTGGTTGGAATAGCATTATTTTTTATATTGTTAACCAGTATAGTTAGTTTTGTGTGTAATAGGTCAACAATGACAGACCTTGAAAAAATGTATAAAGAGAACCTTATAGCTGTTAAGGATTTAGCATTGATTAGAGGTAACTTTCATTCTTTAAGATCAGATGTATTACATCTGTTTCAACCTACTACCCACGAAGAAACTCAAGAATTATTAGCTCATATGGCAGCTATAAAAGAAGACAATGTTAAGGTAATGTCTGAGTTTGATGGCACAAATCCTTCTGATGAGATAAAAAAAGAATTTGAAAATTATAAAATTGTTCGTGCGGAATATTTTAATAAACTAAATAACGCATTGAACCTTGCTAAAAGTGGTAAAAAGGCAGAAGCCTATGCTGTTTACAGAAGTGGCAAACGCTATGAAGCAGATTATACAACATCAATAGATAAATTAATAAAAATGCAAACAGAAGAATCAAATCAAATTTACTTAGATGCTGAGCATTCTGCACAATTTGCTAATACGTTATTAGTTATTTTGGGTATTTTAGCTTCAATTTTAATGATCTTGACAGGTAATGTGATTGGACAAGCGATCACTAGACCTATACAACATGCTATAGATGAACTTACAACAGGAAGTTCTGAAGTATCAGCAGCTGCAGCGCAAGTTGAAGCAGCAAGCCAATCATTGGCTGAAGGTACAACAGAACAAGCTGCATCAATTCAAGAAACTTCTTCAACATTAGAAGAAACATCTTCTATGGTTCAGCAAAATAATGAAAATACAAAACAAGCAGCAACTATGGCTAAAAGCGCTAAAAATTATGCAGAAAAAAGTAATAAAGAAATGCTAACGATGATGAATTCTATGGACAACTTGAAACAATCAAGTAATGAAATAGCAAAAATCATTAAAGTTATTGATGAAATTGCTTTCCAAACAAATCTATTGTCACTAAATGCAGCTGTAGAAGCGGCAAGAGCTGGTGATGCGGGTAAAGGATTCGCTGTTGTTGCAGAAGAAGTTAGAAACCTTGCTCAAAGAAGTGCTCAAGCCGCTAAGGATACTGCTTCTATTATCGAAAAGAATATTACACTGTCTGATGATAGTGTGAAAGTTGCTAAAAATGTAAATGAAGCTCTTTCTCAGATTGATACTGAAGCAAGAAAAGTAAGTGAACTTTTAGAAGAAATATCCACTGCTACTGAAGAGCAATCTAGAGGCGTAAGCGAAATTAATAAAGCAATGCAACAAATGGAACAAGTAATGCAAACAAATGCTGCTAACGCTGATGAAAGCGCAGCTGCTTCAAGACAGCTATCTATGCAGGCTGAGAATGTAAATGGAATTGTAAAAACATTGATCAAGTTGATCCAAGGTGTAAAAACTGATGATTATTCAAAACCTAAAACTCGCAGTCCGATCTCAAAAATCAATAATTCAGGCTTAAAAACTCCAAAATTTCAAAAGCCTGTAAAGACTGCAGAATACAGATCAAAAGCACCAACTCAGTCACCAAATCCTGAAAATATTATTCCATTGAATGATTTTTAGAAATTAAACTTATCAAATAACAGAAAACCTGCTTAAAATATAGATTAAGCGGGTTTTTTGTTGTCTGTTTTACTCCTTGTAACTTGACTATTTTGAGAACAAACGCTAGAATTCATTTTGATGTTAGTTGATATGGAGAAGAACATATGGCATTTTTTGTTTGGAATGATAGATATTCTGTTGGCGTTGCTGAATTAGACTCGCAACATAAACAATTGATTAAAATTCTCAATGAACTTTTTGACGCAATGACAGCTGGTAAAACTAAAGAGGTTTTAGGAAAGGTATTAACTGAGCTTATAACCTATACTAAGACACATTTTGCAGCTGAAGAACGTTATATGCAAAGTTACGGATACCCTTCGATAACAGAACATAAAAAAGAGCATGAGGCTTTTGTCGCAAAAGTATCAGCTTTTCAAAAGGATTTTAGTACAGGTAAATTGTCTTTATCGATTGAGATGTCCTCATTTCTGAAAAATTGGTTGCTCCAGCATATTTCAGGGGTAGATAAAAAATATGGACCTTTCTTTAATTCAAAAGGTCTTAAATAACAGAAAAACATCGGATTTTGTATCCGATGTTTTTTTTATCAGGGATTGAGAAATTTTATAATTTTACTTGTGTTTGTAGTGAAATAGCGTTTGAGTGAGCTCCATTGTTCACTTGTTTATATGTGTAAGCTACTCCAACCTTAAATCCGTTTTTAAATACGTATGTAAGCCCGCCTGTGTATTCTGCAGCACTTTTATTTTTGAGTAGATTAGGATTGAAGAAGTCATATCTTCCAATTAATTTTAAATTCTTTGTTAAATCAATGACGACAGTGTTATAGAAACCTTCTGCTTCATTTCTACTTTGTCCGCCTGCATTATAACCATTTGCGTGTGAATATTCAAACTTGTTATGGAACCTTTTGTAGTCATATCCAAGGTAACCACCAGCAACTGTATATGAATATAGGTTTTTACCTGTTGAAATACCTGTTCCCATTGTAAGAGAGCCATATTTTTTGCTATCTAAATTTGCAAGAGGTTTAAAGTTTACCCAACCGGTAAAATCAACTCCGTTGCCAAAGTCGGTCCAATATCTTGTGCTGTCATATAAACCGATATCGTAGTTAACATATTTGTAATTACCTATATTTCTTACACCAAAAGAACGGGTATCACTGAAGGTACGACCAATTTGGGCTTTGGTTGGTAAATCTTGATTAAATGGTGATAAGTAACCCTCAACACCAATTGGAAGACGCCATGTTTGACCAACGTGTACCTGATTATTTTTATTGAATTCGTGTGCAATACCCAATTCAGAGAATTTTTCCATAAATTTATTCGGGTGTCCGTCAATATCTCTCAAGAAGTTATAAACAACCCTTGCGCTGGTCTTATCGTTTCTGAATTTTGTAATAACAGTTAGTTCTGCTGCGCCATTTTTCCACTTTGTAGAAGTCCATTGTCTGTCAGGCCATAGCATGGTTCCTGTTCCAAGATAATAAAAACCTAATTTTAGATTTTTTATAGGACCTGATTCAAATTCATATCCGTTTTTGTTGAAAAGTTGTACAGGTCCTGGTCTATACTCTTCTTTTGTTATTCTTTCAATGAAAGTTGGACCTGTTTTATCCGTTGTTTCATCAAGGGCGTTGTTTTGGATGTCTATTTTTGATTCTTCTTTCGATACTCCAAGGTCAATTTTTACGTTTGGTACTAAAATCTGTTCCGCACGAATAGTTTCATTAGCAGCCAAAAGCTCAGGTCTTTGTATTGGCAAAGAAATACTTTCTTGAACAGGAGGTAATAGTTCTGGAGAAATACCTCTATTTGTTTCTAATGTTTTTTTTATGGTTATATCAGGTTTAAATTTTATTTCTTCTGCTCCAAAAGCTTGTGCGCCAATAGACAACGCAGATAGGGCAATAATCCCAATGTTTCTTAAAATTCTTTGTTTTTTCATACTTTTCTTAATTCCATTACATAAATACTAAACACTAAAATAATAGTCCTTAAATGTAGATAGAAACTTGCATTTGCAATTTGTTTTCTACCTTTAAAATAATCTGCTTGATAAATAATAATTTTGACTACTTAATATCTATCAAAAATCCTAAACTATGTATCTGTAGAGACAATAATTGTAAAATAATTATACCATTTTAATGGCAATTTATATCAGATTTGAAAAGTAAAATCGTCTAAACAAATTAAGAAAAAACTGTAATTTTATACTTAAGTTTTAGCCCCGTATTTTTTATAAACTAGATAAGTCGAGCTCAAATCTTTATCCTATTTGAATTATTCATTTTTGTTTTTAAAACTTCGAAAATCCCCTATACTTCTAAAGTTCTAATTCTTTTGTTGTTTTTTATTGTCTTAAATATTGTCGTATCAATAACTTTCTGCGTACTAATATATGGAATTAGTACACATATGGAAATGTTTTTTTCCTTAAATTGTATCAATATTAAGTTAAAACTTATTGAGATAAGGAGAAAAACATTGCAAATAATATCAAGTTTTAATGTGCCTAATATCAATTATTTTGGAGTAAATTCATCTTCGAAAGTTGGTAAAATTGCTGAAAATTTTCATGCTAAAAAAGCACTTATTGTGACAGATGTAAATCTTCCTAAAGTGGGAGTTCCAGATATTATCAAGTACAATCTGGAAGAAAGCGGAATTGAGGCTGAGGTTTGGGGTGGAATCCATCCTAATCCAAGAGATTATGATGTTGAAGCAGGAGTTAAATTTTATAATGAAGGAAATTTTGATATTATTGTCGGAGTGGGTGGCGGTAGTGCTATGGATGGCGCCAAGGCAATAAGAATTATAGTGGATAATGGCGGAAAAATAAGTGATTACGAAGGAGTGGATAAATTTGAGTATAGAAAAACTCCTTTAATTGAAATAGCAACAACGGCAGGAACATCCTCAGAAGCTAATAAACTAAGCGTTATAACTAATACGCAAATTGAAGGCGTACTTTATAAAATGGGGATTTCGGGCTGGAAAGTAGTTGCAGATGCTTCTATCAATGACCCTCTTCTTACAACAACGTTAGATAAATTTTACACCGCAGGTACCGGTATGGATGCATTTACTCATGCCTTAGAAGCAATTACTTCAATTGATTCGACTCCATTCAGTGATGTTATGGGATATAGTGCGATAAAAATAATTTCGAGATGGATTACAACAGCTGTTCAAGAACCTAATAACATCGAAGCAAGAACAAATATGATGCATGCAGTATTATTTGCAGGATTAGCTTTCAACACTGCGTTATTGGGCATTTCGCATTCTTTAGCTCATCCTATCGGAACTTATTACGATGTGCATCATGGTATGAGTAATGCAATTATTTTGCCTTATGTTTGCAGATTTAATTTTAATGAGGCAATGGATAAACTCGCTATGATTGCAGAAGCAATGGGTGTTGATACTTCTAAGATGTCTACTATCGAAGCTGCTAACAAAGCTATTGATGAAATAGAAAAACTGCTGGTTGAAATTGACGCTCCACATAAGTTAAGTGAATTAGGCGTAAGTAAGGATAAAATTGAGCGAATGTCTATGGATGCATATCATGATTTCTGTGCGGGTACAAATCCTAGAAAAGCAACATTAGAGGACTTCAAAACAATTTATGAAGCAGTTATATAAAGGTCATAACTTATGGATATTAATTCTCAACTCGCGGAGATAATAGTTTCTTCTTCTGATTCAGAAGAATTGAAAAATAAAATTGTTAAAGAAATCGCAGTTTCTTTAAATGCTTCAAGGTGTTTTCTTCTAGAGTATGATTTTAAAACCAATAATTTTAAAAAAATTAATAATGTTTTCAACACTAAGCGAGAATATTTGGATATGTTGGGTTATGATGTCGAAAATAATCTAAAATATCTTGGACTCAAATTAAAACATTTTAAGTCATTCGTAATTGAGGATACCAGCGAATTTATTAAAGAGAATAGTCTTGAAGATTCTAAAGAACAAGAATATTTTGAAAAATATGATGTTAAATCTTTTTTGTCAGTAAGACTTGAGTTTGGAAATACTTTTCTTGGCTTGTTAGTTCTGAATTATAATAAAGTAAGAGAAGACCTAAAAACTACTGATTTGGAATTTTTATTAAATATAGTAAGGCAAATTAGTATTTCGTTATTTATTAGCAACTTATATAAAGAAGAAAAAATTAAAGCCCAAAGAGAAACCCTTTTAAAAACTATTTTCTCTATTATGGGACAAGAATATGATATAGAACAAGTCAGCAATAAGATTTTTGATATATTAGGCAAAATGTATAATGCTCAGCATATTTTTATAGATATTAATGCAAAAAATATCAAGAGATTTTATTTTTACAATTTTTGCAAATATTCATCAGATGTCATAAAAGATTATGAAAAAAATGCTTTGTTGAGTATTTATAATTTCCCTTGTTTTGATGCTGTTAAAAATAAGAGTAATTACATCTCAAACATTGATAATTTCATTGCTGCAAATAAAATGGAATATAGTTCTGTACATAAATATTTCAAAAAAAATAACATTAAATCGGTAATATTGTTGCCGATAGTTGCAGAAAACTCAACATTTGGCCTTGTTGTTATAACTTTTGATGTTGTGAGTAATATTACAAATGAGGACTTGCTTCTTATCAGGACTGTTGCAAAACAACTTGGAATTGTAATTAGTCACATCTTGCTTTACGAGAAAGAAAAAGAAACAGCCCAGCGCGAACTTATTTCAAAAGATATTATCAATAAAATCAGGAGTTCAATTGAACTCCCAAAAATAAAAAAAGAAATAGTTACTCAGATTGCAAAGCTACTAAATGCTGATGCAGTATTTTTTGGCGATTATGATTATGCAACAGAAACTTATAATATTTCAGAAGATGCGGAGTATCTTGCTTCGAGTGATTTAAAATCAAGCATAGGGCTGGATTTAAAAAGCATTGAAGGTTTTGTAGAACATGTAAGAGATGTTCATCTTAGCGGTAACGACATAATTTTTGATGATATTGAAGAGTATGTTGATGCTAGTAACATAAGGGGGAAAGAAGTTGAAGAATTTTATAGAGCAAGAGGTGTGGTTTCTTCAGCCGCTATAAATGTGTATTATGGAGATTTCTTTTTAGGTAATATAGTAATTTCCTTTAGCCAAAAAAGACAGTTATCTCAAGATGAAATTGATTTTGTAAGAAGTTTGGCAGACCAGGCTGGTATTGCAATTTATCAAGCTAAGCTCTATGAAAACGAGAAGAAATCAGCACAAAGAGAACTTGTGTTGAGAAAAATATCAGAACTTATAAGTAGTTCATTGGATAGCGAAAGCATAAAAAAACAACTTCTATCATTTATCTGTGATTACTTAGAAGCAGACAGGTGTTTTATTGCAGATTATAACAACGACACAGATAAGTTCCTGCCAATACAATATGAGCATCTAGCATCAGAAGATGAGAAAAGTCTCTTAGGCAAGGATGTGCATGTATACTTCCCAAATTTTGCAAATTTAAAATCTAAAAAAAATGATAATATTATACCTGATATTGATGTTTTTATGTTGTCATCCAACTTTGAGACAGAAAAAGAACGATTACAAGAGTACAACGTAAAGTCAGACTATGCAATCCCGATTTTGTATGCAGATAATTTAATTGGGAAGTTGGTAGTTCACTATACCAAGAAGAAATCTGTATTGGATAAAGAGCAATTTGATATATTAAGACACCTTGCAACCCAAACAGGTATTGCGCTTCATCAAACTGTTTTATACGAAAAAATCTCAAGACAAGCAGAAAGAGAAAATGCACTCAGGCAGATAATGCTATCTTCTGTAACCATACTTAATTTTGAAGGGATTATTAACTTCATAGTTACAGAAACAGGAAAATTATTTAAAGCTGACAGATGTTTTTTCGTAGAATATGATTATGAAACAGATATGACCCCTACAATAAGAGATTATGCTCAATACAGGTCATCTGATTCTATAAGATCTCATCTTGATATTCCAATACATAAAGAATCGATTGCAGTATTTATGACTGCAATAAAACAAAAGAAGATGATTATCGCAAATAACATTTATGACGAAGATTTGTCTCAAGAATCAATAAAAATGTTGATTGATCAATTATCTGTTAAGTCTTATTTGGTCGCACCAGTTTTTTATGGTGATTATATGTTTGGGTCGATTGTTTTTCATTATGTAAATGAATTTAAGACATTTAATAAAGAGGACTGCGATTTTGCTGAGGCAGTTGCAAATCAAACAGCAATTATATTAAAGCAATATGAATTATTTGAAAAAGAACGTCAGGCAGCAGAGAGAGAAAAGGAAAATAAAAACCTTATTGAAATTATGAGAAGTTCAATGGACAAAAATGTTGTGAAAAAGCTTTTTGTTAAAAACATTGGAAAATTTTTCAAAGCAGATAGAATATTTATTTGTGAATATATGCCCAAAGATAAACACTTTATGCCTGCTGACCCTGATTCTGAGTATCTTTCTAGCCCAAGTTTGCAGAGTTTCGTTGGGATTGATTTTGCAAATGGAAACTATAATCAATTTCATCAAACATTATCAGAAAAAGGTGAGCTGCTTATCCCTTCACTTAGTGAATTTTTAAAATATCATCAGCTTTCAGAAGAAGAAATAAATTTGCTTGAAAATGGTGAAATTAAATCAACATATAGTTTTCCTGTAGTTTATGAAGATAAACTTATTGCAACTTTCACAATTCAATTTACTCAACAGGAAGTTCATATAAAAGACGAAGAGATTAGAAGGATAAGGAAAATCTGCGCTCAACTTGGGATTGCGCTTGATCACGCAACTTTGTATCAAAAGGCTCAAGAATACAACTTCTCGGTTAAAGCTATTAAAAACGATTTTCTTGACAAAATAAAAGTTCCTACAAATAACATAATGTATAATTCAAATTTGTTAATTCAAAATGAATTTGAAAGAATGGTTCAAATTGAATGTTTAAATAGTATTTTAAGCAGTTGTTCACAACTAATGGAGTTAACAAAAATAGAGCCAGACTAACTTTATCGTCTTATAGATTGTATTTGTATTATAATTTAAATGTTTTTTAATGGACGATTAGTTGATATTATGAAATCGATTTTTATATTCCCCCCTCAGTTAAATCCTGAAGAAGTGTACCTTGCTCTTCCTCTATTAGCGAGCCAGTTGTTATCAAATGGTGTTGATGTTGAGTGTATGGATTTAAATGTTCAATTTTATGATGAAATTTTTAAGAAAAAATATTTAGAAAATGTATATAAAAATCTTGAAAAGATTAATGAAAATATTGACGAAGAAATTGAAATTGCAAGAAAAGGACTATCTAAATCAAATCTCACATTTGATGATTTGACTCACAAAAAAGAACTTGTAAAAAAGCAATTGGAAAATGAAGCGAGAAGAACAAATATTTTAAAATACATTGAAACGGCTTCTAAAGTTATCAAAACGCCAGAACTATTCTATGATGAGAAAACCTTATACAAAGCTCAAAAAATTTTAAGGCAGGCTCTTGATGTAATTCAGCTTCAATATTATCCACTTTATCTTTCTTTTGATATTGAAGAAAATAAAGCCTATAAACTTAATTATAAAGATATAAAGTCTAGATGTTTTGATGCAAAAAACAATATCTATATTAATTTTTACAAAAACAAAATTGACGAAATAATAAAGAAAAATCCTGATTTTATAGCTATTTCAGTTCCATTTTCTCATCAAGTATATTCCGCTTTTACTCTTGGAAGGTTGATAAAAGAAGTTTCAGATATCCCGGTTGTAATGGGCGGTAATATTCTTACAAGAGTCGTAAATAATGTTCTAAAATACCCAGAAATATTTAATTTATACACGGATTATATGTTAATAGGAGATGGGGAAGAATCGATAATAAAGTTTGCAAAAAATATTAACGATAAAACTCAATTTCAAAATATTCCCGGGTTAATTTATAAAGATGAAAACTCTAATATAAAATACAATGAACCGGTTCCTGTTTCTGATGTGAATGACATTTTTGACACAAAATATGAATTAATAGATTTTAGCAAATATTTTGCGCCCGAGCCTATTATTCCTATTCAGTTTTCAAAGGGATGCTATTGGGGAAAATGCCAGTTTTGTGATTTCTTTTACGGCAAGCCTTTTTATTCGACAAAAACTCCAAAGCAAGCTGCTGATATAATTGAAAAAATTGTAAAAGAACAAAATATAAGAGTTTTTGATATAAAAGATGAATCAATAAGCCCGGCTTTTTATGACAAATTTGCTGATGAAATTATAAAAAGAAAACTTGATATACATTATTATTCATATTGCAGGTTTGAGAAAAGATTTAATAAAAAATTATTAAAAAAAATGAAAAAATCAGGGCTTTATGGCGTTTTTTGGGGTTTTGAGGCTGCTTCAGAAAGAGTTATGAACCTTATAAATAAAGGCGTAGATCTTAATGAGCGGGCAAGAATATTAAAAGACTCTTATTCTGCTGGCATAGCAAACAGGGTTGGTTTTATATTGGGTTTTCCGACAGAGACGTACGAAGAAGCACTTGAAACAATAAAATTTTATAAAAAATACAAAAAATACATTGCAAGCTCTACTATTGAGCCATTTAGGGTTACTAAACATGCACCAATATTAAAAAGATTAGAGTTTTTTGGTATAACTGAAGTTGTAGATGCAGAAGAGTTTTCAGATTCATATGAATATAAGTATTCAGGATTGTCCGATGCTCAAAAAGATGAATTACTTGAACTTTTTTACAAGGAATATCATTCTCAGGTAAAAAATACTTTCGTAAATTATTTCAATAACTTTTCTTCCAGCTATATAATGAAATATGGCTTAAAATTTTTGAGAAAAAAATATGATAAAGACTTTTTTAAAAGAGCAGACTAAAAAAATAATGAATATTCTTTCAAGAAGAAAAACTTATAATGTCCTTATTTGGGGGAATTCTCTTTTTGAGTATGCAATGGCAAGAGAATTGAGAGAATCTAACAAAATTAAAGAATTATATATTGCAAATGCAGAGGAAAATCAAGCAATATCTAAATTTGGGACTCTTTTAAAATACAACAATAATAAAGAACTAATTTCAGAAGCAAAAAAACATAAAGTTGATATTTTTATTTCAAATTCTGAAGTAAATATTCAAGGAATAATAGATGAATTTAATAGGAATAAAATAAAAACTTTCGGAGTAAACCAGAAATGGACAAGTCTTGAGGCGAGCAAAATTGTTGGAAAAAGATTTGCTGAAAAATATAATATCCCTCATCCAAGATACAGAATTGTAAAAACAATGGATGATTTTGATGAATATATTGGGGAGTTTTCTTTTCCTGTTGTAATTAAAGCAAACGGATATTCAAAAGGTTCCGGAGTTTTTATTTGCAAAGATATAGAAGAAGCTAAAAAAAGAGCTAATGACATCCTTGATTTGAAGATAGTAACTACAATGCCAAAATTAATAATTGAAGAACATATAAAAGGTCAAGAATGCACCCTTATGGCTGTATGGGATGGCAAGAATCTTTTAAAATTGCCGCCGGTAAAAGATTATAAGCGAATTACCGAAGATGAATTTGATTTAAATACCGGAGGAATGGCTTCTTATTGCCCTTTAAAACTAACTGTTGAACAAAGTCATCTCGTTGATGATTATTTGGATAAATTAGAAAAAATATTAAAAGCAGAAAAGGCTGATTTTAAAGGTGTTATTTATTCAGGGATGATTTTTTCGGAGGATAGGTTAAATCTTTTAGAATTTAATATGAGGTTTGGCTCTCCTGAGGCAATTGCTTTGATGTTAAATATGAAAACCAATCTTTTTGAAATAATCGAATCTGCTGTTAATCAAAAATTAAATACTATTAATATCGAAATGGAAGAAGGTGCAGGCTTTGTATTGTGTTTTGTATGCCCTGATTATCCTCAAGGACATTCAGAAACAGTCAAACTTGATTTACAGATTTTTGACCAACTCGAGAATAATGGAATATTAACATTTATTGATTCCGGAAAAATTGAAGATTCGAAATATTTAAAAAATGGGGATTACATCTTTGCAGCAGGTGTAAACTCAGTAGATCCAATTGCAAACATATATTCAGAAGTTGAGAAAATTAAAATTAATTCGACTAAATATAAAAAAATGTAAAAGGGAATATATTGTTGGGATTGACATTTGAGTTACTTGGAGCATAAAATAGGGTAGTGAAAAGGTTTATGAATTATGAATTTCTTTGAAAAATTTTTCCCGTCTGGTAATAATAGCAACGTAACGGCAAATTCTGATAGCCAAGATTTGTTTCTTGATGAAGATTTGAGCCAAGATGCTGATTTTTACAAAGATATTGAAAATTGGGGCGGAATTAAAATAGCAAAACATAGTCGCTCGTAAATTTTTTAGTCTTTTATTTTATGCACTAATACAATAATATAGTTGAAAAGGTCTGTTAATCATGAGTTTCTTTGGAAAGTTTTTTTCGTCTGGTGAAAACAACGATGCAGCATCAAATGTAGATAATCAAGATTTATTTCTTGATGAAGATTTGAGCCAAGATGCTGATTTCTACAAAGATATTGAAAACTGGGGCGGAATTAAAATAGCAAAACATAGCCGCTTGTAGGCAATTATTTTTTTATTTTAGTTAATAATAACGCTTTCTTTTTGTACTTTGAAATATATAGCATCAAGTAGGAAGGGAAGTACAATTGGCTTGCTATGGCATTTTTATTTACCGAATTAAAATAATCGCAGTAGTTTTCGTATAGTTTTTGCATTTCTTTTTCAGACATTCCGCTGGATGTGAAATCTAAGTCCGGAGCGAAATTTTCATTCTCTACTACGCTTTTAAGGTTTAATTCCTTTTTCATTTTAAGGGCGTTAGCATGTTTTGTGAGTGAAAAACGTGCAAGTTCATATGAATGAATAATATTGATATTGTTTTCACAAAAATCGAGTGTTTCTTCAGCTTCTGGCAGTGTTTCTGTAGGAAAACCATACATCAAGGATATATGATTCCATATTCCGGCTTCATCTGAATCTTTAAGTATTCTGGTTCTTTCGCCTAAATCAATACCTTTGTTTATGAGTTTCATAATTCTTTTTGAAGCAAATTCGTAACCCCAAAATGCTCTTAAATATCCTGATTTATGTATAAGTTCAAAGAGGTTTTTATCAAAAGCCTTTTCTAACCTTAAATAAGAGGTATATTTGATTTTAAGTTTTCTTTTAAGAATTTCGTTTGCAAATTCTTCGCAAAATTTTGGAGAAAGGGCTTCGTCTTCAAATTGAAAATATTTAATCTTATATTTTTTTGATAAATGTTCGATAAAATCAGCTGCTTTACTTGCGCTAAGGCAAGAATAATGGGGTTTCCCATAGAAAAAATCACAAAATGCACATTTCCCCCAGTAGCAACCTTTTGAAATTTGAATAGATAGTACAATTTCAGGTATAAAATATTTTTTCAAATCATATCCGGTGAAATCAATTGGTTTTACATCTTTAATGTTTACAATATCGGGTTTATGTGTACAAACTTTGTTATTTTTTAAGTACATAACTCCAGTTACTTCTTCAATTGAAATTTTGCCTTCAATATGTTTTATGAGAGAAGTCAAAGAGTGTTCTCCGTCTCCAATTGAAATGTAATCACAAAAAGTATTAAAGATATCTTTATTCTCAATTATTGAATCTTCAATCCTTGTAAGGATATTGCCGCCTAAACACACTTTTTTCCCTTTGGCTTTTAGCATTCTTGCAAGAGTAAAACCTGCCACCATCTGGCTAAGCGTTGGAATTGAAATGCCAATTACGTCATATTTATCAAAAAATCCTTCTGCTATAAGGTTTTCAAAATATTCTATGAATACATTCGTTTTTTTATCTTCTGTCTGGTATTTTATATCGCCGTATGTATTTTTAAATAGAGGATTTAAGTAATGACATTTGCTTATTTGAGATGGGGAATATGGCAGAAGAATAACGTCAAATGCGTCATTTATAATTTTGAATGCTTTGTAAAAAGATTCAGGCTCGTAAAAATATTTTTTCGAGCGCATTACTGAGATGGCATTTTCTATATATTTATAGACATTTTCCAGTTTTTTGGGGTGGTTTTTGAAAAAATACTCAATTTTTTCTTTTTTTAAAACAGTAATCTTATCTTCTATTTTTAAATCGCCGAATTCCTTACTATCTGAAGATATTTCAGGATACTTTTCTTTTAATTCGTTAAGCATTTGTTCTGATTTTAATATTGATTGTTTAATATAATCTTTGGAAAACGCGTGTATTAAAAACTCAAGATTTAAATCAAGACCTTCAGCATCAATTCCCTCTGCTTTTAGTTGCCCAACGAGTAGTGGCACGGACAAAAACGGGGTCGGGTTATATACAAGAGGCGGGTATACAAGTAATGTTTTCATAGATTTTACTTTCTGATTAGTTATTGTTTAGGTTTAACATATTTCCCCAATCGAAATCAACACTGTCGGGAAGAAATTGCATAAATCCAGAGTGAGGAGTGAATGTTGCTTCCATAAATACAATTTTATTATCGATTTCCGCAAGATCTATTCTTGCATATTTGAAATCTTTTGATAACTCTTTTGCTATTTCAAGCATTTTATCAAACAAAACTGGCTGAATGTCTTCATAATACAAATTTTCCTGATAAAAACCTTTTATGCCAATATTTAGTTTTTTCCAAGTTAAGTCATAAAAATTTGAATGTTTATATTCTGATGTTAATAGAGTTTTTTGAACAATTCTTGGTACTCCGTTAAAACAGTGAAATTGATAATCAGGAATAATTTGCCCTGAATTGGTTGGAAGCTCTTCTTCAGCATATATTTTAGGCACAATATTTTTGTATACCATCTCAAAACCAGAAACAAAAGCATAATTTGTTTTGAGCATCTTTTCGTATAATTCATTTGCTTTATCTTTTGCGGAGGATAAGAATATTGATTTATCAGTAATAACTGCTGTGTTAAAGAATCCGTGATTTGTCTTTAATGCAAATCTTTCCGGTAATGAATTAAAATCTATTTCATCAAAAGAGTCCCAAATTCCATATACTTCTGCTACTTTTACTTCATCATTAAATCTTTCGCTTATAATTTTTTTTGCACTAAGTTTATCAACAAGACTTGTCTTTTCTGTGCTATTTTCATTGAGCTTAAGCCATTGGATTTTTTCGGTAAATCTTTTAGGATTTTTAAGATTTAAAGAGTTACCCGTGTTTTTTTTATAAATTCTTTTTAATAAAAACGGGTAAAAAATGCTGCTGACATTTTTGCATAGCGAATATTCATAAGGATTACAGATACTTAGTAATGATTTTTTCATTGATATATTATTCTAGCCGTATTTAATATACTATAATAGTAATACAAGCACGTAGTAAAGAAAATATGTAAATGATGACAAATGATACACAAATTCAAAAAGATAAAGAGCTGTTGATAAATCATTATGTAGAAGAAGACAAAGAAAAATACAGAATGCAGATAAAACGTGGTACGAAAAGGCTTAAACTAAACCACTTTTACATAAAACTTACTCAGCATTGTAATTTAAATTGCAAATGTTGTGACGAATTTTCGCCTCTTGCAGAAGAAGAGTATATTGATGAAAAAATACTCGAAAATGATTTTAAAAGACTGGCAGAGCTTACAAATTCAGATGTCGACATCATTATATTATCAGGCGGGGAAACTCTTCTTTATAAAAATATTGCATCAGTTGTCGGAATATTGAAAAAATATTTTCCCAATACAAAAATTGAACTTTTTACAAACGGAACCTTGCTTCAAAATGCTAGCGAAGATTTCTGGAAAATGTGTAACCAGAATAAAATCGCGCTTTTAGTTACGGTGTATCCGATAGATGTAGATTATGATAGGATATTCAAAACGGCAATTAAGCATAGGGTGGTGTGTTTGACTCAGGACAATATTGATGATAGTGAAGTGAAAACGACTTGGCACTTGCCGATGGATTTAGAAGGCAAGCAAAATCCTGTTTCCAGCTTTTTAAATTGTATGCACGCTAATCACTGTTTTTATTTGAATGAAGGCAAGCTTTTCCCTTGTTCTATTGCCGGTAATGTCAGACATTTCAATAAATACTTTAATAAAAACCTGGAAGTATCACAGGGTGACTACATTGATATACACAAAGTTAAAAGTTTAG
The DNA here is from genome assembly GCA_023415935.1 of Cyanobacteria bacterium OH_CDB_20. Lineage (GTDB taxonomy): Bacteria > Cyanobacteriota > Vampirovibrionia > Gastranaerophilales > Gastranaerophilaceae > JAEZIX01. The sequence goes on from JAEZIX010000039.1 coordinate 22,304, forward strand.
ATGAAATTCTTGCTTTTCTATCCAATCCTGTACCTTTTTGCAGATATTGTGATGTTGCAAATCGTACTATAAGTAACAAATGGAATCTTAGTGATAGAGACATTTCTGAGTGGACATTGTTGCCTTCTAAAAATTCAAATTGTACAAAACACTAATATTTGCCTATAATTGAATTGTTAAAGTAGGTAATTCAAGAGTTTAAAAAAAATGGTTTATGAGTTTTCTGTACCAATGCCTTTTTCTGAATGGCAGATAAAAAAAATATCTGAGATTAATCAGAGGCTGAGCGAGTCAAAAATCACTTCTTTATATAATTGTTTGCCTGCTAACTGTGAAGAAAGTACAGGGTTTGAGCAAGGGCGTGTTTCAGTTGAAAAGTTTACGTTGCATGATTATTTAAAGGTTGCTGAAAGTTCTATTAATAATGGATTTAAGGTTGTTTATCTTTTGAATAACCCTTTATACAAAATAGGCGAAAACGATGACGTTGAAATAAAACTCCAAAAAATTGATAGGCTAATAAACGAGTTCAGAAAAGTCGGATCAATTGCATTTAGAGTTACTAATACTCATCTATTAG
>JAEZIX010000056.1 GCA_023415935.1 Cyanobacteria bacterium OH_CDB_20
TCCTTACCCTTAAGAAAACAAGTATACACTTAGCTATTGTATCTAGTACCAAGCATAGGTAAACCACCTGTATAGGCAAGTTAAGGAAATAGCCTGTAACAAAAGCATAAGGAAGTGCTATTAACCATACTGTTACGTTATCTATCAGCATACAAGCTTTAGTATCTCCTCCTGCACGTAATGTGCTAGATATATGTAACCACTGATACCCTATAAATGGCATCATCAGTGCAATATAAGTAATCATCATGCTAGCTACTGATTTTACAAGAGGAGATACTTGATAGAAGCTTAAGAAAGTGTTTTTAAAGCTCAACATAATCACGCCTGCTAAAATTCCTAAACCAATGCTATAATGTCCCATTCTTCTAGAATCAACTATAGCTCTCTGCTGATCGTTCTCTCCTAATTCTCTTCCTATTATGATGGCGGCAGCTTGTCCTGAACCTTTGAAAAAGGAAGTTAATAGATTCTCAAGTACCTTAGCAATATTAATAGCTGCACCATATTCATAGCCCATATGATAATAAACAACACTATACAGCGATGTACCAAAGCTCCAAATGGTTTCACTTATAGTTACAGGTAATGCCACCTTAGCAAACTGGGCGACAAATACTTTATTGATAGATTTGATATTTTTAATGCCAGGTGCATACTCTCTGTTATAGCCATACAGCATGATGAGTAATATGAGCACTTCCACATACCTTGCTATATTAGTAGCCCATGCTGCACCTTCAACACCCATGGCTGGTGCTCCAAAATATCCAAAAATGAATATAAAGTTGAAGCAAATATTAATGATAATAGCTGCTGTAGTCACTACCAACGGCAGCATTGCTTTACCTAAATTTTTAAGAATCATCCCTATCACCTGTGATATACCTGTTACTAGATAACTCCATGCAACCACTCTAAAGTACTTCTCTCCTATATCAATTAGTTCCTGTTCATTTGAAAAGATACCCAGGATATATCGCGGGAAAACTATTCCACCTATCATAAATGCAAGACTGGCTATTGATATCACTATTGCAGCTAACGTAGCGGCCTTTTTCATTCCCAGCACATCTTTTTTACCAAAGAACTGTGCCATGAATATGGTTGCTCCACTGATGGTTCCCACTGTCATTAATAGGAGAATAAAATAGATTTGATTCACTAAACCCACTGCTGATAGTTCAATATCCCCTAGCTGTCCAATCATAAGTGTATCTACAGTATTAATTAGACTTGTAATAAGACTTTGAACACCTATAGGAATGGATAAAGTAAGGAAATTCTTAAATAAATCATCCTGTTTTTTCATATCACACTTCCTTAAAGTCGTTAGAATGAAGCATGCCATGTATTTTCTTTCTTAGGGTAATAAATTCTGGTGTATCCTTTAACTCAAGTGTTCTATTATAAGGAAGATAAATAGGTTCCTCTGAAATAATCTTTCCTGGCCTTGCACTCATTACAAATATTTTAGTTGCAAGAAATACAGCTTCCTCAATATCATGTGTAATAAAGATAACCGTATGCTTTTCCTTTTCCCATAACTCACGTAATTGTAGCTGCATATTGGCTTTCGTATCTGGGTCAAGGGCACCAAATGGTTCATCCATCAGTAAAACCTTCGGGTTATTAGCAAGGGCTCTAGCAATTGCAACCCTTTGCTTCATACCACCAGATAATTGATTAGGCAAGCTTTTGGCAAATTCACCTAAGCCAACTAGCTCAATATATTTCCTTACAATCTTATCAGCCTCTTCTCTTGGCATCTTTTTAAGATCTAGTCCGAACCTGATATTTTCTTCAACTGTTTTCCAAGGAAACAAGGTATAGGATTGAAATACCATTCCTCTATCAGCTCCTGGGCCATCTAGCATCTTATCATCTAGAACTATACTGCCACTGGTTGCATCATCTAAGCCTGCAAGTATACGAAGTAGCGTAGATTTACCACAGCCTGAAGGACCAACAATACAAATGAATTCATTATCGAGTATTTCTATATTTATATCTTGAAGTGCATAAATTTCGTTCTTTCTATTTTTATAAACCTTGTTGATATGTTTGCAGTATATTTTACTGTTTGCGACTGATGCCTCAACACCTAACCCATCGAAGTTTGGTTCCTCAATTTTTTGCCTCATATAGCCACCTCATTTCTATTGTTCGATTGCCCATTGGAATAATAGGCGATTAATTAAAGCAAAAAGCTTATCAATAATAAGTCCTAAAAGTCCAATTGTGAATACACCCATGAAGATAATATAGGTCTTCATGAACCTTTCTGCAATCATAATGCTATAGCCAAGTCCAGAACTTGATGCAAGCATCTCTGCCATTACTAAATAAGTCCATGCCCACCCCATAACAGTCCTTAAACTATCTACAATCTGTGGCATCATAGCAGGTATTATCACTTTAGCAATAACTTGTCTTTGAGTCGCCCCTAGCGTATAAGCAGAATGGATAAGATCTGTTGGAACGCTTCTAACAATATCACTAATCATGGTAATCAATGAAAATATGGCACCAACAACAATAATAGTCACTTTTGCTTTCTCTCCAACGCCTGACCATACCATAATGAGTGGAATCAAAGCTGATATAGGCAGATACCTCATAAATCCAATAATAGGTTTAACCACTGCTGCTACAATCTTAAAGGTTCCAGCTAAGATACCTATCGGAATACCTATAAGAACTGATATTAAAAATCCCATGAATACACGGTAGCAACTAATTCCTATATCTGTCCAAAGGGAACCATCCTTCATGCCATCCAACATGGCTCCAAAGGTTGCTTGTGGTGTAGGAAGAAAGACATTGCTGATGTCAGTAAAATTACTTCCCCAAAACCAAAGGATAATCAGTAATGAAAATGTAACTATGCTCACTGTATTACTTAGTGATTTGGGTATATCTTTTCTAATCTGAAAAAGTTTCTTCATAAGCCCTCACCTTCTATCCTCATTCTTTTATCTCACCTGAACTAATAGTTATTTCCTTTTCTATAGGAATTGTAAAAATTTTACCATCCCCATATGCTCCCTTTTTCCCAGTCTTACATACACTTGCAATGACTCCCTTAGTTTCCTCTACCCTCTCGTCATCTACAACAATCATTAATAAAGTCTTAGGAATTTCATCATAATAGACATCGCTTACCTTTAAGCCTCTTTGTTTTCCACGTCCTAATGTGTTCTTAAAGGTTGCACCATAAATGTGTTTCTCCACTAATGCATTTAAAACTTCTCTTTCCTTTTGTGGCCTAATATAGGCTTTTATCATTTTCATAGCGTTCTCTCCTTTGCAATTAATCTGAATAAATTCTATAAAGCTTGAGTGCTATCTCAACATTCAGTTTAGAATCATAATCATCAAAATCTATGCCTAGTAGCCCTTTAACCTTATCTAATCGATAAACTATGGTGTTATAGTGTGTATACAATAACTCTGCTGTCATTTTTACATTGCAGTGAGCCTTAAAGTAAGTTTCTACGGTCTCATATAAATTAAGGCTTTTTTTAGAATCATACTCTAATATAGGCTGTACATATTTTTCTAGAAAGTCTTCCACATTTTTATGCTTAGGAATTAGTGTTAAAATTGAGTAAATACCTATTTTATCCCATGTAACGACATTTTCTTTATCCCTATAGGTGCTGCCAGCCTTCATGAGATTAACAGTGTCTAGATACTGCTCTCTAATCTTTATGGTGTTCCTACATAATCGGCCTATGTATATCGTATAGTTTTGGGTATTACATACTTTTTCTACGATGGCTTTGAGTTCAGCAACTGAAGCCTCATATGCTTCCTGACTTTCTTGTTTATATAGAAGTATTGCTGTTATATTTCTAGTAACCTCAGTAAACATCATCATTCTATTACGCCCTGCTTGTTCATTAAGCTGATATATGAGTTCTCTGTCTAGTAGACCGCTCTTTCTTAAATTCATATGTATAATTGCAACTCTAGCCTTCATTGTAGAAATGCCTTGATAACCATAAGATAAACCCTGCATATCAAGCTCCTCAACATCATGTATGTAACCACCAAGCCAATCCTGTATAAAATTATCTATATACCTAGCTCGAACTTCATTGTACATGGTGTCACTATGAAGCTTAATGGCTATAAGGGACTGGATTGTTGTTATCGTCAACCTATCCACTGTAGAAACTACTTGATTCTGTTCCAAAAGTACAATCACTGCATTTTCGATAGGAAAAGTATAAATAACTCTAGTATTTCCATCAGACATTTTGCAGGTCATCTTGGTTTGGTCAGCGTCTCTTTCCTGTAAAAGTGCTATAATCCCTTCAAATCTCTTTTCATCTTCACTACTACAAAATAAGTCATTATCATTAACTACCACAGCTATAGGGTTATTTATAAGTCCTGATATGTTTTCTAGAATATCTGCTAATGAATCATTCTTAAGTAATTGCTTTGAGATAACTGCTAATCTTCCTTGAATAATAGAGTAGCTTGACATTTCCTTGGCACATATCTTTTCCATTACTTCACGGACTACATTAGAAAATACGGTATTAGGTGGGAGAATAAATAATGGCATTTCACAGGTTTCAGCTACTTCTATGATGTCTTGTGATATATCTTTTATAAACCTCTTAGGTTTTATTCCAAATGCAGCTATACCTTTTCGCTTAAGCTTTGGTATCAATTCAATAAAAGCCTCTTCATGATCTTGAAAAGCATATCCTGTAGTTATTAAAAATTCATTTGGTTGAGC
>JAEZIX010000057.1 GCA_023415935.1 Cyanobacteria bacterium OH_CDB_20
AGCATCCGTTTTACAAAGCATAGCTGATGGGTGGCCGAAGAGACTAACGAAGTATTATTCCCATAACTTCCTAAGATAATTGATAACAGGAAGGAGACGGTCGCTTGCGCCCGTCTCCTTCCTGGTCTATAAGTCAGCCTCTTACTTCATCCCAAACAGTTCCTGCTTCTTATCCAGATAATACAGATAATCCTCTTCCTTGACGTTGGGCGGGCAGCGGTGGTCACAGAAGGGGATGTAGCCGTCGCGCCTGCGGTAGACAGTATGCTAATCGGTCCCGGCGGCGTTGCATTCGGGTACAATGTATATGATAATATTGAAAGATATGAAACGCAGGGGAATTTCAAGAGTAGCGATTATTCGTGGAAGCCAACAGAACCTGGAAGTCTAGTTGAGAGCGCAGGGACAAGCTTTCTGGTACATTGGATGACTATATCGCTTTTCGCGAATCCGCTTCTAGAAGATTGAATATGAGGGTTATTGGGAGGTTTGGTATGAATGATATTCAAAACATTTTCGAACGACTTAGAAATATGGAGGTCCCTGATAACATGGCAGATAAGTTCTGTAATATGTGGATCATAACGTGAAATTGATTGAGAGTGCTAAAGTATGTTAACAGGGTTACTGGAACTTGAGAAAAACCTTCATGGGTTTACTTATCCAAAAGCTTTTCTGAAAGCTGTTGAACTGCATCTGACGGATTTGGACATATGGTATATAATGGACGCTGAGCCGGTGTTGCTGCGGTTTGAAGGCCTGAGGCAGCGCTATCCCAAAAGGAAACTTATCCCGTTTGCTCGCCGGGATGACAATGATGATGTCGCCTGCTTCGAAGTAGATAAAGGGAACAGGGTTTTTGTTATTCACGACTTCGCCAATGAGGGTTTGGAACGCCGTAAAGAGTTTTCGGATTTTTGGGGTTGGTTCGAAGCCGCGGTGCATGACATGATTGAATATCAGCGAGAGGAAGAGAAGGTTTTGTGATTATTCGTTAGGAAGGAAGATATCATGAGCCCTCATTTTGAAGATGAGTTCATGGATTTGCAATCTGAACTTATAGCGTTATGTCTGGAAGTGACAGGGAATAAGGTTGATAAAATATTTGCCTATGCTTCCGTTGAAAAAAAGAGCAAAATGTTTAATGCTTTCTTTAAAGTCAATGGAGAGATAAAAACCCTTAATCAATTGGGGTTAGACAACTCTCTGATTCATCAGTTTTTAAAATTAGGAACAGGCGATTTAGAAAAAATTCGATCTGTTTGCAAGAGCTATAACAAGCCAGTACCTACTGAGATCAAAATGCACTATGACGTGAATACCGGTAAATATAGTGCGGATTATAGATACAACGAGGTTTGCTCTGCTAGGACTGGAGTAAGTGCCGGTGAAATCTTTATGAATTGGATTTCTGAAATAAAGTCAATAAATGAACAGTGAAAGTGTCCATTCTGTCCGGTTACTGGATAGCTTAGTCCCGGACTATAGCGCTTTCGATAGGCAATGAGAATAAAGAGGTCGAACAAAACACGAAACGGGAAGCAAGGTGTAACCATATGAGACCCAGCAACACGACAATCGTCGATTTCTACCAAGGGGCATATGGACCGACGCTGCTTATTGATGTGCAGGACGCTTCCTGGCTCAAAGCGTTTCAAAGTCATATGGCGCAATTGGCAAACAGAAACATAACAGAGTTTGATTTGCTTCATCTAGATGGCGTAGAAAAGGGTGAAATCTCCGGACTAAGATTTCGTTTGGACTTCGAATCCTCGTTAACTATTGTTTCACCCAAGCAAACAGGGAAGTATGAATCTTTCCTTTGGACTCTTGATATGGAAAGTATCGAACGTATCACGGACGTAGTTGACAGGTTCTTGGAGAGCAATCGCCCCGGACATTATTACCTGTATGATGAAGATCAGACCCTTGTCGAGTTGGCCTTTAAGGAATAGCAGGAGGGAGACGATCGCTTGTGACCGTCTCCCTCCTGCCTTTAAGTCTTACTTCATCCCAAACAATTCTTGCTTCTTATCCAGATAATACAGATAGTCCTCTTCCTTGACATTGGGCGGGCAGCGGTGGTCGCAGAATGGGATGTAGCCGCCGCGGGCCACATAGGGGATCAGCGACTCCAGATAGGCGTCGATGGCCGCGGGGCCCTTGGCCATCTCGATCTTATCCACGCCGCCCATGATGCGCAGACCGGGGAACTGGTCCAACAGCTCGCCGGGGTGGGCGCAGGAATTGACCTCGTAGGGGAACAGGCAGTTGATGCCGCCGTCCATCAGGTGCTTGAGGATCGGGCGCACATCGCCGTCGCAGTCGGTGTACCACACGTCGATGCCGTAACGGTCCAGCCGGTCACGGATGCGCCGGTAACGGGGCTTGAGCACATCGCGGAAGAAGCTCGGCGGCACGATGGGGCCGTTCTTGAAGCAGATGTCCTCCCAGCCGCTGGCATAATCGAACTTGAAGTGGGGCAGCACCTGATCCAGGAAGTTCTCCACCAGCACGCAGCAAGTCTCCACCATGTCCTCCACCATCTCCGGATAATCGAACACGGCGTAGCACAGGCCCTCAAAGGTCAGCATGTCGCGGATGCGGCCGATCATAGAGCCGCAATCCACGCCCAGCGGGTAATCGCGGCCTTCGTCGGGCTTGTGGCGTGCTTTCCACGCGTCGATGTCCACCTTGCGGCCGGGGTGGTTCACGTCGAAACGCTCGGCCTTTACCTTCTTCCAGTCGTCGGGCGTCACGATCTGGCTCTTGAGGTAATGTGGGATCGTGCTGTGGCCATCCACCGGCTGCTCGGCGATCAGGCCCTCGCTGTTCTGCAGCAGGATCATCTTGCCGTCTTCGGATGTGCCGATCTGCTTGCTCTCGAAGGCCGGGCACATGAAGATCGTGCCGTGGATGCCATGGATGGGATCGAAGGAGAAGAAGCGGTTGGCCTGCCCCTCATTTCGAATGCCGTTTTCCGTGAACATCTTCCACTCTTCGTAGTTTTCTTCCCAATAGCCGAACTCCATGTTGAAGCTGCGGTCCACGCTTTGAAAGTGCATTTGCCGGTTGAAGCGTTCTCTGGGCGTCATCGTGCCTTTCCAAGGTTCGCGGATGTGATCGATCGCCATGCCGGTTCCTCCTCGCCAATGGATAATCTTGAATTGTTGCGGTGCATACCTTAGAATAATACCGTATGCTTATATGTTTTGCATCGTCAAACATTGCCCGATGATATCGAAATATTGCCAGAGGATGACGGTATGCGTCTGAACTTTCACATGGGAGCTGGCTCGGGATACCGCTCCATGGACAACACGCCCAGCGCCGCCGCGCGCCGACTGCCGTTCTATACGACGGCTGCGGGTTTTTTCACCGCCGGCGAAGAGTATTTCACCGAGCGGGAAGGAATGGAGGACAGCCATCTGCTGCTGTATACGATTTGCGGGCAAGGCATTCTCCAATACCGGGGCCAGCAATGGGATTTGACACCCGGCACCGCCGCGCTCATCAACTGCTACAACTACCAGCGTTATGCCACCGCCTCCGCGACGCCCTGGGAATTCAAATGGGTGCACATCGGCGGCGAGACCGTGGGCGAATATGAAGGCCGTATCAACAAAGGATCCCTGTGCGTGGTGCCGCTGGGCGAGGAGTGCAGGACCGGTGGCGCGCTGGACGACATTTTGAGCATGCTGCGGGAGAAGTCCGACCTGCTGGCGGACGTAAAAATTTGTGAGGCGCTCCTGATGATATTGACCGAGCTCGTGACCGGCAACCGCTTTGCCGGCGGAGCCCACGGCCTGCACGGCCAGGAGGTGCACAGGGCCATCCGCTATGTGCGCGAGCATTACCGCACGATTGATGGCGTGGATGAGATTGTTGGCCGTACGCACATCAGCAAATATTATTTTTTAAGACAGTTCAAGGCACACACGGGCATGGGCC
>JAEZIX010000082.1 GCA_023415935.1 Cyanobacteria bacterium OH_CDB_20
GACGTAGGACGGTTTTTCTCGAACACATTTTCCGTAAACGATGGACGTTAGAGGGCGATGGGACGGGCGATGGCCTTTTCTTTTCCTGTTGTCATTGGAGCCGAATGGAAGAAGGAAACGCAGTTTCCGAACGAGGGCGAGCGAAGCGAGCCCGAGTTATCTGGAGTACGTAATACAATCCTTGGTGGCTTTTTAGCTGCTTTGATTTGCGGCCACCATGGAAAGTATTACAATCTGGAAAATTGATGGGGATAGATATCAATCAATTTGCGCCTCGATGCGGTCTAGTACGGTCTGGATAAGAAGGAATATCTCGTTTATGTCATCAGCCAGGCTATTATAAATGCATACTCCTTCGTGCTCCAGATAGTACGACATGTGATGGTCTATTATGATGGAAATTCGTGTTGGTGAAGAGATAACTGAAACCCGGAGAGGGGTTTGTGTGTCTACCTCTGGATTCTCTACCGCGAAGTCCTGTCCGAACCCGGTGGTAATATCGTTTGTTAAATAGATATTCATGACGCAAAGGATGGTATTCTCCACACCGATGAATTCAACTAGGCCATTACCATTATCGGCCAACTGGGATGCAATTTCTTCCCGGATTTTGCTATAATCAGTTTCTTTCATTTTTCTAATTCATGATAGTTAATATTCAATTTCTCAATAACATGATCTCCCCACTGCTTTGCGATGGCTCTGGCTACACCTTCGAAGGTCGTAGACCTGTATTTCCCGCGTGAACTGCGTACATACTCCTTGATGTTTGGATTAGTTATCACGGGCATCAATGGCGGTAGTTCCTTCAACCAATAGAGAGTTTTCTTAGAATACTTGTGTCCGAACCAATACGGCTGCACGTAACAGGATGCAGGAGGCAAACCTGCAATCTTCATGGGCAATGGATTCTCAACGGCCACAAAGGGCGCGTTTGCTTTCAGACACCTGTAAAAGAAGTCTTTGGCCGATAGCATCTTCTGGTATCGGTCATAGTTCACCCATTTCAACTTTCCATCGAATCGGATTTTATAATCTGCATCGGTGGCCAACTGTACACTACTAACCTTGCAGAGATAGGTACAAGGTGGATGCGCTATAATCAAATGCCATCTGGAAATATGGTGGTGTTTACCATCCTGCGTCCAAAACTGCGTACGGCCTTCCAGAAGCGGTGTTACATCGCCTCTAATATGCCATTCGGGATGGCCATTTCTGCGGCATTTCTGAATGTCACAGGAATACGCTTTGTGGCCAAGTTCCCGAAAAGCATTACATTCGACCTGGGATTCCTCACAGGCAATAAGGACATTTAAGTGTTTCATTGCTTGTCAGAGCCTTTTGAGGTCGAATCTGATGTACCAATACGATAGATGGCAGTTGTGGGCTCTTTAATGAAGTTATTAGAGCGTACCATATCGTAAATATCACGTTCATCGAATCGTGAGAACACTGCTATCAGCACATTGTTGATAACAGCGTTTTTCGTCCAATATGTATGGCGGGCCACAAAACGATCTATTTTTTCCAGAGTGTCGGGATCAATCCGACAACTCACTAATTTCAAATTTTTCTGCATACTTTTCAATGTTAAATAATCCTGTTTTATGATGTGAATGAACCAAAAAGAGTGAAAGCCGCAAAGGGTTTGAGTCCTTGCCATAACTCCAGAGAGTAATACAAAATCAGCTGCGTTGGTACCATGATTGTATTACCCAACGTGCATGGGGGCGCGCGCCCGGGCGCGTTCCGTGGACGCACATAAAGAAAACCACCTTTATATAGGCCAATTCTGGGTAATACCTTTTGGAAATCGCAGTGCGGTACTACTGTACCGCTTTCTGGCCATTCGGATTGTGTTACTAGAAGCATGGTGTATCTTCGTACATATCGCATGCCAAAGATAGTCCGTAAACCTCGTATCTTCGCCAATAACACTTTACCATTGAATGTTCGCCTGTCGGTTTTGCCCATATACAATTTTTGCATATCTTAATCGGTTGAGAGTTTACCATATTTCATCCTTTTCTAGCAATGCCCGAACCTCTTCAAAAATTCGCATTGCTTCACGTTCATCACCATTGATTTTCTCCGCTAAAGTACGTTGCCATGCACGTCTATCCAGATTGTCACCTAAAGGAACAAACCTCAGTGCTGATATTCTCTCGATATTTTTCAAAAGAACGTCGCACGCTTCTCTTATTTTCATGTCGGAATGGGTAATTTTGTATTCAACGAGTTTGCGCCTTAGAACATCATCCAGACGTGATGGTTTCGACTGAGCTGGAGCCATTGAGAGTCTTAGGAATTTGTGACCTTTATCCCAATAGAAAAGAACCTTGTCACGACACCTGTCCTTTCGTTGCCATTCGTCGTTTAAGTCAGAATGAACCTTAGAAAGAGCATAACTTGTAACTGACACCGTTCTTTTCTTTTTGTCTGCATGTTTGAAGTGAAAGTAATTGTATGCAAGGTCTTGGAATCTCTGCCAGAGTTTTTCGGATGAATCGAACATCGACAATTTATGTGGAATTACCTGTTTAATAGGCTTGGAGCCTTGATTGAATTCAAGACTGATCCATCCATCAGCCTGTGACATTAGTGAGAACTCAACTCGCCAAATCTCTGGCGAATAGAGTTCACCCAGGGCATTCTTTTTAGTCATCGACATCGGGTTATCAATGAGTCCGTGGAGCACCCAACACGTCTTAATCCAAGGTTTGTCGGATTTTGCTTGCCGGAGTTCCATTGTCTTATTGTATAGTTTAGTATTGACCATCGACGTACGGGAGCCCCAAGAGAGGGAATTGTACGTAATGGTGTCCCACTTATCTTTCCCATGTACTGATAAATCACATTGATTAATCTTTCTGAATTTGCCTTCAAGGTATCGACGTGCAAATGCAGATGGCTTGTCACCAGAGTCAAAATATTCAAAATCGTATGCAATATCTATACGATAAATCCTCTTGAAAACGTAGTCATTCTTTAATAAGAACGAGCGAAGATATTCAATCGGGTTGCCTTGATAGAGCATCCAATTAGGCAGACGGATATGTGTACTAGTTTCAATCAGTCCGTTAAACGAACTTTGACCAGAAGCAGGATTCCGTCGAATCTCTATTAATGGTTCGTTAGTTTCATTGACGATTGTAAACATTTCCTTATAAACTCTAGTTCCATACTCTCTTTCTTGCACTAGGTAGCCTTGCCGACGGAAATAATCCGCATTACAGGGATAACGTTCCGTTGACTCCAGACAATAGACTTCGAGCCAATCAATATTGATGCATCTATTATTAATTTCATGCATTATCTCGTTTAGGTAATTCGGAACCAGAAACTAACTTTTCGCCTCCACCTGTTATGAAGTAGCATTTGTTTATCGTCAACTCAGAATGAAGCACAACATCGTACCTGTAATCATCTGGGTTAACGGAAATAGATTTCACACATTTTGTGTCACGAATTATAGAATAGTTCCATTCATGAATGTACACTTTCAAGAAACGCACATGCATACGATGGCGTAACTTGATGAACCATTGCTTGTCATCATGATAGCCTACAATAAATACATAGCCGTTATTAACGAAGTCGAAGCACTCCCGTAGTGCTTCGACCTCGATTCTAGTTAGGCCTGTATAGTTACCTTTAAACATGACTAACTCTCTTTATTGTCAGATGATTGGGGTTGTTCTTCCTCGGGTGTTTCAGTTGGAATAGGAGCAACAAAACCTTTATTGTTCATCAGATAACGGTTGCCTCTCTGGTCAATGAGTTCCTTTGTGTCATTGGCTTTCATTCCCTTGGTATCTCCATTACACCAATAATACTTTGTAGTGTCATAGATGGAGCCGTCGGTTGGGTCGATAACTTGGCGCGGAACCAATTCAACAGTACCACCACAAAGTTCTATCTCCGTCACTGAAATCTTGATACCTGCCATCATACAACGTTCCTTCTTAGAGGAATATAGTTTGAGGTCACCGTTACCACGAATGAAAACCTTCACACCTGTCTTTAAAAAAGGAATCACTTTCGACTCCGTGTTGTTCATAGTCACGTCTGCCCAAATGGTCTTTTCTTTCTTCTCACCTGTTTCGGTAGTCCACTTGTCAACATGAGCAACACGCATGGTTACGAACTTAGAACCGTTCACATCTTTAATTTCTGCATCGGCTCCGAGATTGCCGATAAATTCTACTTTAAACATCTTGTAATTAATTTAAATGGGTTAATAAAAATGGGTTAACTATATTTCTCAAATCATGCCTCACTAGGTCTTAGGTATTTACTAACTGAGGGTAGGCATGTTGTATTACTATTTTTGAGATTTTGTTTGAGAATGAAAAAAGGATCGTGATGGTGTCGATACCAAATCTCTTGTGGGGTTGGACGAATTGAGGACTCAAATTCGTCCAACTCGAAACGAACCAGGAGTGATAATAATTTCGAGATAGACAATTGTGCGTGCCGGAATGGGTCTGCAATTGCATATCCATTTTTCAAGAATCGATCACGCTCTTTATCGAGCCGAGAATGAACCAAAACCGACCACTTCTGGAGATAGTAACCATTGGCCTTGCAAATTTTCTCCACTTTGGATAAAGTTGTGTGTTCGCGGAGTGACGAACCCACCCAGACGTGTAAGATAAAACTGCCTACATCTAACGTAGACAAATTTCGAATGAAACAATATTTGCTCTTCATGTCTCATTATTTGAGGTGGTGACGTTTTGAGGGTGGCACCGAATCTGCAAATAATAGGCATTATGCCAAATCAATTTGCAATCGCATTTTCAAAAGAAATCGGGAGAGATAGGTTTCAACCCGTCAACTCCCGACTCGACATGAAAAGCATGCCTTACCCTTGGTTGTACGTTCACGGGTCTGCCTCCAGTTGCCCGTTATCCTAAACCGCTGCAAAGATAGGAATAAAATTCGAAACGACAATAGGTTAGGTCAAATTTAGACTAAATCCAATTAGCAAAATGAGCAAATTAAAGATAGCTTAATTTGCGTTTCTTGAACCAAAACTAATACTTTCATGCTAACATAGTGCTCCATGAAAACTAGATCTAGATTTTCGACTAATACTTTTTTGAATAAAAAAAAGACCTGTCTCACGACAGATCTAATTTTGAAAATTGTGTTTTCCTTTGCACTTTCTACCTTAATAGAACGTTATCCAATGTGTCATTCGGACAAAATATAATCGTGTCATGAATAACAACAGGGTTTGACGTGGTATTCTCCCAAAGGAGTTCGAATTGTCCTGTATGCCTGTTATACGTGACTATTCCGTTTGATGTCGACCAAACGAAGTTCCGACCTGAGCACGAAAAATTTGAAAACGTGCCCAAAACTAGCCCGAAAATAAGTAAAAATTTAATAGAGAACCTTGTCATCTCACAAATTATTAACATTAAACTAAACGAGATCATAACCAGATTCGATGGTTTCCATATCGATAAGTTGGCCACATTCCACATGGATCATGGCCGACACGATGGCGCACATCGATTTTTTATCAGAGAAAGAGAGTTTTAGTCTTGGGGAAATGCCTGTTTCCTTCGCTACCTGGTCAATATATCTCTGGGTTGCATTCTCCGTCGGTGGAGCCCAACGACGGATAATTTGCTCAATGGTATTGAACTTTCTAGTCAGACCATTAT
>JAEZIX010000018.1 GCA_023415935.1 Cyanobacteria bacterium OH_CDB_20
GAGTTATATATCAGCGATGAAGCAGCTACGATAAAATCTTTACCTTGAGGATGGTTGTAAGGCCTCTTAGCAAGTATTACAACGATATATTTTTTGCCAGCTGGCGTCCAAACAATACCAGCATCTCCAAGCATTCCGCCAATATCGCCTGTCTTATGTATTAACAAAGCGTTTGAAGGTAGACCAGCTTGTAAAAGCCTGTTATTTTTTACATGGCTCATATAATCAATGATACTTTCTCTTGATTTTAAAGATAAAAATGAAGTGTTATCGATGTTATAAAGCATTGTAGCAATATCTTTAGAGGTAGTTACATTTTGACCCTCTAAGTCAGGGAGCCAGTTTTGTACATATGTTTTTGAAAGGCCCCATTTTCTCAAAGCTCTGTTAACATCTGGTTTTCCACCAACTAATGACATTAGCATGTTTGTTGCAGTGTTATCTGAGTCTTGAATCATAACTTTTGCAAGATAATCTAAACTGTAATGACTACCATGTGATTTAAATTGGAGCTCTCCTGAGCCACTTGAGCGATAATACTCTGTTAAAGTCATTCTATCGTGAAGACTTGCTTGCCCCATATCTATTGACCTAAATAGTTCAATCAAAACCGGGATTTTAATAATACTAGCTGCCGGATATTGTCTATCACCATTTATGTTTACATATTTACCGGTACTATAGTCCCAAACATAAACGGTAGGTTTAACAAGAGGGTGTGCTTTTGCCAAGTTATTAAGCCTTGCAGTCAATACATGCATCTGTTCAGCTTCATATAACTGTTGCATTTGAGGTTTTTTAACTTCAGCAGAATTTAAAAACTTTGTATTTAAAAATACTTCATTATTCATGTAAGAAACTGTCGGATTATAGAATTTTTCATAATCGACATTAACAGCTTGATTTTGCGGACCTAAAATCAGAGGGCGCACAAAATTTGTATAAGAATAAGGAAAAACCAAATAAACAAGAAATAAAGCAAATAAGAACAAGACAATTTTTTGAATAGGATTTGTCTTCTTTTTTACTCTCTTCTTAGTTTTTAAAGGTCTTGATACAGGAACAGCAACTCTGTTTCTTTGAAACTGCGGTGCATACGGCTGATTATAGTTTACTCTAGGCTTATAAGCAGGTCTTGCCAAAGCTATTACTCCCCAAACATATGTGTAGACAATTACATTATACAACAATGTGTTGTTTAAAGCTGAACTTTTTTATTAAAAATGACCTTTAATCAATATTTACGGGGTTCTATCGCTTCTTAAAATGAATTTACATTTTTTAAAATTAGCTATACGTAAATAATCTTTGTATATTTTGTAAAAATTTGGTAAAATTAATACAATAGAATTTGTATTATAAAGGGAAAATAAATATGAAAAATGTTGTTATCTTTTCTGATAAAGCCGAATCCGAGTTAGAAAACATTTTAAAACAAGATGATGAACTGGATATCAGAGTTAAGAATATTGCTGAATTAAAAGAAGCAGAAAAATATAATCCTGCTCTTATTGTACTTGAAGCGTCTGAAGAAAAAGTTAAAGAAGTAGCTATGGTAACAAGATTTATTGCTCCAACTTTAATACTTGCGGATAAATTTTATGAAGATATTACAGTGAGAGGTGAAGCCTTTGATTATATTTTAAGACCTGTTTCCCCTTTTGAATTAAGAATCAGAGCAAATAACTTATTAAAAATAAAAGAATTAAAACAAACAATTGGAAAAGTATCAACAACAGACGAACTTACAGGTCTTCATAACAGAAAATATCTTCACGAAAGACTTGAAGCTGAAATATCACGTGCAAGACGTTATGAAACAAAACTTTCATGCCTTTTGTTAGATATTGACTTCTTCAAAGTAGTAAACGATATGTACGGCTATGATTGGGGCGATGTTTTATTAAAGAAAATTGCTGAAATGCTTTCAGGTTTCGTAAGAAAAGAAGACATTTTAACAAGATACGGCGACGAAGAGTTCATCATTATTCTTCCAAATACAACTGAAGAAAATGCATTTATATTTGCTGAAAGATTCAGAAGAGAAATCGAAAAAATGGAATTTATTCCTGCTGGAGAAGAAGAAAAACATCCTATTACGATTTCTGGAGGAATTTCTTCATTCCCATTCCTTGAAAATGTTGATGAAAATGCAAATACCCTAATCAGGTATGCTGAACATGCTCTATACAACGCTAAAAAACGCGGAAAAAATAAGATAGTTTTATTCTCTCAGGTGAATTTAGACTACTAACATAATTAAACAATAGGCGAAATAAAAGTGACAGGTCAAAAACCAGGTTTTTTCTCATATGCAAATACAGATAGATGCCAGTCAAGGTGTATAACTTGCGCAGGCTGGCAAACGCCCCCAAATGTTAAAGAAAATGAACTCACTACTGATGATTGGAAACGCATACTAACCCAAATGCACGAATGGATGGGTGATTATGAGTTTGTTTTCTCTGGCGGTGAACCTTTCTTAAGAGATGACTTGCTTGAGCTTACTACATTTGCAAAAAACCTCGGAGACAGAGTTAATGTTGTAACGAATGCGCTTGCTCTTCAAAATAAGTGTGAAGACGTTATTAAATCTGATTTTTCAACAATTTATATCTCACTAAACGCCGTTAAAAATCCCCAAATACACATAGCATCAAGGGGAAGGGAAGATAGTTTTAAAATAACAATGAACGTTATTCAGACTCTAAACTATCTAAATAAACATAAAAATCCCGATAAGCCTAAAAATATTATAATTTCTTCTATAGTTATGCCGTCTAATTTTGACGAGGTTGAACCTCTCGTTGAATTTGCAGAAAAAGAAGGGCTTGGAGGAGTTAGCTTTCAGCTTCTAGATAACGGCGATGCATTTGCAAGACCAGAAGATATGACAGAAAAAGAAGGTATAGAACTAAACGAAAAAGCAATTAAAACATTAGATAAAATAATGGAACTTAAAGACCAAGGACGCCTTGTTTTAAACGGATACCCGCAACTTAAAGCATATAAAATCCTTCTCACAAATCCTAATGAAGTTGCAGCTTCAGAATGCAAAGTAGGGTATAATAATTTTGCAATAGATCCTTATGGAAATGTGAGAATTTGCTTCTGTATGGGACCTATCGGTTCATTGAAAGAAAATACGCCTCAAGAGATCTGGGAAGGTGCTAAAGCGCAAGAAGTAAGAGAAAAAATTAATGCCTGCACAAAAAAATGTAGATTGCTTAATTGTAATTTTAAAGAGTAGTTTTGGAGTTATGGAATTTGATTTTAGATTTTTTAAAAAACATTCTCAAGAAAAAACCTAAAAAATATGTGAGCTGTTCGTGGATAGAGCACGGAATGGATTTTGACGTTGGAGTCTATGGCTCTAATCTCAAGTTATGCTGTTATTTGAGCCATAAAGGAAAAGGAAATGCATATATAAAAAAAGACTACTATGGCGAAAAAATAGACTGGAAAGATTTCTTTAAAATAAGGAATAAATATAGAAAGATACAGCAGAAAGGCAAAACTATTCCTGAATGTGAAGGCTGTGTATTCTTAAAAGAAGGATACTGGGATCAAGAAAATTATATTGATAGTATAATTTTTGACCATTTCACAAAATGTAATTGCAACTGTATCTATTGCTACACAACCGAAAGCAAAAAGGACTACAATGCCTTAAAATCATACAATGTTCTCCCCACTATAAAAGAAATGATAAAAAAAGACATCTTAAAACCTGGAGGGGCAATAGGTTTTGGAGGAGGAGAGCCTACAATCCTTGAGGAATTTGAAGATCTTGTATCTCTTCTTTTAGATAAAGGATTCACCAATATCAGAGTGCCTTCTTCGGGGATAAAATACTCTGAAATAATAGAAAAGGGTATAAGCAAGGGTCAGCTTTTTGTTGTTGTTTCAATAGATTCAGGAACAAAAGAAACCTATAAAAAAATTAAGAGAACTGATAAGTATGAAATAGTTACTGAAAACTTAAAGAGGTATTCTAAAGCGCAGCCTTCTCCAGGCTTTGTAATCAGTAAATATATTTTAATACCTAATATCAATGATACTAAAGAAGAAATAGACAGCTGGCTAAATTTCAACAAAGAGAATAATATTTTATCAATAGTAATTGATATCGAAAACAGCTGGCTTGAAAAGGTTATGGAACCTGAATACAAGTATATTTTTGAACTGATTTCATACGTCAAAGAAAAATCCGAAGAAATGGGATTTGTAAGATGCGACATCTGTGATAGAGCCGCAACTGTTATAAAAGAAATGAAGTCTCAAAACTTGTTATAGAGTTTGTCCGCAACATTTTTTGAACTTTTTGCCGCTTCCGCAAGGACAAGGTTCATTTCTGCCGACATTTTCATATTGAGGTTTGGGATTTTGAGCTTCTTCAATCTCTTCATTTACAATCCCTACTGCGTCAGAAAATACTTTTGAAGAGTATAAAACACTTGTTGAAGAAAATATCTTCTTCTCTAAAGAATCTGCTTTATAATGGTTCAAAAGCTCGTCAGCAGAGTATTTTGTTTGCAAAATCTTATTTGTTCTCTCTAAAAACACAGGATACTTATCCATAACTCTCTTTATTATATTTGCAGGAATTTTATCGTTTTCAAGGAAGTTTTTAACGCAGGCAATATAGCCAGGAATTGAAGTATAATCATCTGATTCAAATATTTTAGTAAGGGTTTCATAAAATGGAATAGCAAAAAGCCCTAATTCTTCATCATAAATGATTGCAACATCATAGAGTGATTTATGTGAAGAAAAGCCATTTAGTGATTTTTCCATAAAATTGTCGTATGAGTTATTAAACTCTTCAACCTTGAAATACCTGTATTCAGGAACTTTTTGAATATTATTTTCAATATCATCAACATTAAAGTTTTCTTTGTCATCACAGAAATTATTAAAAGCATTAATAATATTATCAGCGCAATGATTTGTGGTCATAATTTCATCTTTGCCAAAGCATTCAAGGAATTTTTTGCCGTATTCTGCAACAATTTTTTCGATTTCTTTAAACTTTTTAGGGTTGTCATCATACGCAACTTCAGGCGTTTCTATGATTTTAGCTATTGCAAACCTTTGAACTTCTTCTTTGTTTGCAGGAGATATTACATTAGGAATCTCTAAGACATAATATTCTTTTTCAAAACAGAAAATCCTTGCCATCACATATTGTCCGGCGTATAAACCTCTGTAATTTGTCATTTTGACAAGTGAAATAACATTGTAAGTCTTTTCATTAACAAGATTGTATAGCTCAAAGCCGTTTTGAAGAACCTTTTTAACTTCAAAAACTGAAGAGAAAGAAGTTTTTAGTGCTTTTAAAACAGCTTTATCAAATTTATCTATTTTAGTATTTTTCTCAAGATACAAATCAATTATACTTTTTCTTTCGTCTGTAAGTCTTCTTTCAAATACATAAGGGATTAGCATTCCTTGAAGCTGAGCAGAATTCATATTTTGGGCAGAAATAGTATTAAGATAATCGTTGAAATCACCTTTAACATCTTCATCATTTGCTATAAAATCGAATAGTCTTGTTATGTTATTTGAAATTGACGCGAATTTTTCAATTACAGACATTTTAATCTCTCTTTCCTAATTTAATAACGGCGCTATGCCTTGCGGTTATTCCTTCTTCTTTTCTATATGAAAAGAATATATCACTCATAGAATATGTGCAATAGGTTGATAAGTCTATGTTTTCTACTCCAATAGACAATAGCTGTTTTTTATTTAAAAGTTTTAAATCAACATAATATTTGTCTAGTTTTTTATCGTACCTAAAAACACTATTATCATTGTCTTTTACAAGCTCAAAAAAGACCTTTTCGTCAACTGAAAAATTATCTATTCCTATGCTTGGGCCGATTGCTGCTGATATATTTCTCGGATTTGAACCTAATTTTTCAACCATAATTAACGCGGCTTTTTTAACAATTTCTTTCGCCGTTCCGCGCCAACCGGCATGGACAACCGAGGCAATATTATTTACTTTATCAAACATAATAATCGGGACACAGTCTGCAAAATTAAGTATTGCAACAGTTTCTGGCTCTGATGTTATTATACCGTCGCAATTATCGTAAAAGCTTTTCTGACCATTATAAATCTCAACATTATCTGAATGTGTTTGATTAACAGTAATAAGTCTTTCTTGTTTTATATCAAATGTTTCGAGCATTATTTCTCTGTTTTTATTAGCCGTTTGCTCCAGATCATCAAGCGCACCTTTTGTCAAAACAAAATCTCTTGTTGTAAAAAAATGTTCAATCCCCTCTAATAAAGAACTTTTAAGAACCTTTTTTCCACAAAACTCATCAAAATAAAACATTAGACCTCAAACGTGTTAAATATTCTATCTCCTGCATCTCCAAGCCCTGGAACAATATAGCCGTTTGCATTAAGCTCTTTATCAATATTTGCAGTGATTATTTTTACATCAGGATAGTGGGTATGAACGTTATTAAGCCCTTCTGGTGCACTTATTAGACTAATAAATTTAATATTTTTTTGAGGAACTTTTTTATTCACAAAAAGTTTTATTGCCTCAATAGCTGAGTTTCCTGTTGCAAGCATAGGATCAAGAATAAGTACAATGTTATTCTCAGGATGATCGAGTACGATAGGTATTTTATTGTAATACCAAACAGGAGTAAGCGTTTCTTCATCACGATACATACCAATATGTCTTATTGTAGCTGATGGAATAATCTCGCTGGCAACATCACAAAAAATAAGTCCAGCTCTTAGAATTGGCACAATCATAATATTTGAAGTTGTTTTTAATATCTCGGCTTCACAAGATATAAGCGGTGTTGCAACTTCAGTTTTCTCAAGTTCTAAATCTTCTGTAGCTTTATAAAACAAGTGATACGTCAACCTTTTGACAGCATTTCTAAACACTTCAGCAGTTGTATTTTTATCTCTTATAATCGCTAGATTGTGCCTGCATAAAGGGTGATCACATATCTCAACATTTGTATATAAACTATTAATCGATTTCGTCTGATTTAGGCTCATCTTTTTGCTCCATTTTTGGTTTGTATTTTTTCAGCTTGTTGTTATTTAAATCATCTATAAAATCTACTATCTTTTCAAGTGTATGATCTGCTGATTTTATTTTTCCGCTTACTTTCAGATAATTCTGAGTTTTGTAAATTTCATTTTCATTAACAACCATACTTAAACTATTAGACATATTAACAATCGTTTTTGCAATACTATTTTGCACATCATAGAACTCTTGAATTCTATATGGATCCTCAACAACAATATAGTCGTTTGATTCTTTATTAACGTCTGGCGGCGATATTTCAAGAGATTTAGAACCACCTAACCCATAAAATTCAACTGTAGCAGTGGAATGTTCAGGTATTGATATATCTTTTTGTGTTACCAAGAAAGAAACAAACACATTGTTCTCAAACACTTTTATCTCTTGAACATAACCTATTTGCATCCCCATAAATCTAACGGGAGAGCCCTGCATAAGCCCATCAACGTCATGGAAGAACATATAATAACTGTTTCTTTTTTGGTTTTGAACAGATTGTATAAATACAACTGAAAAAGAAACTGCCACTAAAATAAGTGCCCATAATACAAGTTCTATAACCCAAATAAGTCTTTTATTCATATTACTATTATAAGCTGAACTCCCAATTAAGACAAAGTTTTAATATTTTTTCTGCAAGATAAAAAAAGCAATCCACAAATGCCTGCTAAAACAAATAAAATACTCATTATCCTTGCAACAGGAATGCCATTAATATCAAGGATACTGTCAATTCTAATCCCCTCGATTAAAAATCTGCTTAAACCGTAAAGTACAAAGTATGAATAAAAAACCATTCCATCTTTGTAGTTTTTTAACTTTCGTATTCCAAAAAATAACAAACAAAAAATTAAAATGCTAAGCAATGATTCATATAAAAAAGTAGGGTGATAATAAGCCTGATTTAAATATTCAGCGGGCCTTGAGCTCATTGGTATAAAAAGTTTCCAAGGAAGATTACAAGGACGACCAAATGCTTCCGAATTAAAGAAATTCCCCCATCTACCAATCACTTGCCCCACAACAAGCCCATAGATAAAAAGATCAGCAAATGGCAAAAATTGTAGCTTTTTTAACTTCAAAAATAAAAAACTTACAATTATACAGGCAATTATAGCTCCATGAATTGAAAGCCCTCCATGCCAGAGCGCCAAAATTTCCTGCGGATATTTAAAATAATACCTATAATCGAGAATTACATAATAAAGCCTTGCGCCAAGAATACCAAATATTATGTTATAAAAAGCAATATCTAATACAACATCTTGCTCAATGTCAGGATAATATTTTTTTTTAATTGCAAGAATTGTGAATAAGCCAGCAGTAATTGCAACTGCCATAAATATACCGTACCAATGAACCGGGAAATGAAAAATACTAAATGCAATTTCTCCGGGAGATGTAAACATTTTATCCTTTAGCAGGTAACGGTGATTTTACGTTATATTTTTTTAACTCTTCATTCAAGAAATTAATTCTAGCATTGACTTTATCTTTGTCTTTAGCGTCAATTTTTCTTGAAAGATATTCATTATAATTCTCTATTGCCATAGTCATGTTACTAATAGCATAGCCTTTAGATGTATTTTTCTTAGCTGGGTCAGTAGCTTTTTCAGAATTAATAACGTCTAGAGAAGCAAGTTCTTCATGAGCTAAGCCTAAAGAATAATAAGTGTCAGGGAAATCAGGATTTAATTTAATAACTTCTTGTAATGACTGAGTCGCTTCAACATATTGTTTAGCAGCAATATAAGCAATCGCAAGGTTATAATGTGTTTCATATATATTACTATCTAGGTCAAGGCTTGATTTTAACTTGTAAATGGCGGTTTGTGTATCACCGTTATTTAAAGATTCTTTTGCTTGGTTGTTAAGCTCTTGTACTGCAAAATTATTTATACAAGCTGTTGTTAAAACAGATACAAACAATATTGATATTAGAATCATTATTTTTTTCATTTATAAGTCCCTCTCACTTCTTCCATAATATATTACTACAATAAATGAAAATTTTGCAATATTGTTAAAATAAGATACAATAAATACATTAGTTAATAAGGATATTCTAATGAGTGAAAAGGAAAAAATAGTCTCTCTTAAGCAGGCAAGAACAAAAGATAAAGCCAAGGATTCCAAGCAAGAAGAGACTCCCAAACAAGAAGTCGTATATTGCAGCTTCTGCGGAAGACCAAATACTCAAGTTGTAAAAATGGTAATGGGTCCCGGGGTTAATATTTGCTCTGAATGCACTATGATTGCAGTTCAATACCTTATTTTAGATGACAAAATGCCATCTGGCGAAGCACAAAAAATACTCGATATTTTCTGGAGTAAAGTTTAAGATATATGGCTGAGACTATAAATAAACTTCAAATAAGAGCTAAAATCCTTGCTGTTTTATCAGACATAAAGGCAAAAAAATCAATAGACATAATTTCTGAACAATTGGATTTTTTAAAAACTATTGACGATAATGATTGCGCATTTGACATTCTCATAAAAGAGTTTCAAAAGGCTCCAGATGATTTTCTGATGATAATAAAAATTGTTATGGCTGATATTCTGCCTCTTGATTATCTTCAGGAAAAGATTATGAATATTATCCTCGAACAAAAAACCTCTGATGCGTACAAATATCAGTTGCTTTTGTTCCTAAAAGATTCAGGCTTTACGGTTGATTATCAAAAAATTTCAGGTTGTTTTGACAATTTTGAAGAAGTTTTAGAACGTGATACAAAAATCCTTTTAGCATCAGCAATTATAAATCCTGAAACACAAATAGATTTCTTAGATTTTCTTGTTTCCTTGCCTGATGATGACAAGTTAATTTTAATAGGTTCTTTGTCAGAAGACTACACAGGAAATGACCTTGCTAATGTACTTGCGCCGATACTATACGCTGATTTCAAAAAAGAAATTATTGAAACTGTCATAGAAAATCTTGCTGAAACAAAATCTTCTTTAGGATTAGAACCTATA
This sequence comes from Cyanobacteria bacterium OH_CDB_20, assembly GCA_023415935.1. Taxonomy (GTDB): domain Bacteria; phylum Cyanobacteriota; class Vampirovibrionia; order Gastranaerophilales; family Gastranaerophilaceae; genus JAEZIX01. The sequence goes on from JAEZIX010000018.1 coordinate 10,052, forward strand.
AGATGGATTCAACGTACGACAAAAAATGAAGAAATAAAAAATTTATGCAAAAAAAGCCTCACTATGTTAAGGCTTGCTGGTGCAACTGACCAAAAAGCAAATGACTTTTATATGTCAGTTCTTACAGATTCATCAATATACAAATGTTATGCAACAGTACCTGATGGCCATTCAAATCAGGGGTTCATCATTTCTAGATTTAGAGAAGATGAAGCAACATATCAACTTGTTGCATGCGTTACTAACCAAAATACCGGATTTGTTGATTGCTTTGGATTTAATACACTCAGTTTAAGTGAATTTGAAAGAATAATAACTAGATTTTCAAAATATGAACCTAAAATTGTTGTTCCAGTAGAATATTGTAAATTTTTAATAGAAAAATCTCTTGAAAAAACTGTTGAAAATAATTCAAGATTTCCATATGAATTTATGTGCTGGAATATTATTATGAGAGATGTTCAAAATACTGAAATCGATTTTCAAGGATTTATTAATACAAATTTCGAAGTCAAAACTATAGAACCAGAGAATTTAAAAGCTTTTTATCAAAAGGATTATATAGATAAATGGTTCATAACAGTTTCTGACAACAGCAATTTCAAAAATCTGATAGAAGAAATCACAGCAGTAGAAGGTATATCAATAGAACAAATAGAAAAAATTGCCAATGAATATTTTAATAAAGTATTCGATAAAATTGCTGAAAAAGACTTAAAAGAAAGAATTCTAAATACATCTTATCTTATATACAACTATATCTGTAAGGAAGATGGAGAATTTTTATATTCAATAACCCAAAACAAATCTTCTTTTGAAGCGTTAAAACTTGATATCTTGCAAAAAAGCATATATGAGCACTTTGTTACAGCAAGACAAAATATCAAAGATGTAGCTGGAAGCACTAATATTTTTAAGTTAAAACGTGAAAAATCAATAAACAAAGAGCAACTTGATAATGTTGAGCGTATAATAAAACTACTGGAAGATAGTTGGGCAAAATAAATGAACAGAGTAGTAGGTCTTGATGTAGGGAAAAAAAGGATAGGAATTGCAATGAGTGATGCCCTTCTTTATACAGCTCAACCGGTTGAGACAATAGACAGAATTCCCGAAAAATCTGCAATAGACAAAATCAAAAAACTCTGTCAAGATAACTCTGTGAAGAAAATAGTAGTCGGTTTACCAAAACACATGAATAATACCTTGGGTGAACAAGCAGAAGATTGTATAACATTTTCAAAATTTTTCGAAAATGAATATGAAATAATCTTTGAAGATGAAAGACTAACAAGCAGACAGGCTGAGCATATACTTGCTCTTCAAGGTAAAAAATACACAAAAGACAAAAAACTCGTTGATTTAAAAAGCGCTTGCATAATTTTACAACAATATTTAGATAGAAAGTGAGTCTAATATGACAAATAAAGATGACATTAAAGAACAAATCATTGAAACAGTAGATGAAGAAGGTACAGTAGTTAAGTTTGAACTTATTGACATAGTTGAGCTTGACGAAATTGAATACGGGCTTTTACTTCCTATTTCTGACGAAGAAGAAGATGAAGACGAAGAAGAAGTCGTTATTATGAGATTAAAAAAAGAAGGTGAAGATTTCATCTTTGAAGCAATCGAAGATGACGATGAATTTGATAGAGTAGTAGAAGCTATTCAACTTGATGCAGAAAGCGAAGAAGAAGAATAAGTATTTTTTTAAAAATATTAAACTAAATAAAAGCCTCTTTAAAAGAGGCTTTTATTTTATATTTTTCTAAAGTAAATCATACCGTATTCAGGAATAGAAATAGGAAGCTTTTGTCCTTGTTCTGCATCAATAATAGGATTTAGATACCTTCCGGTGCCGCCGTATTTAAACATATCGGTATTAGAAATTTCTTCCCATCTGCCTTTTGGGAAATTAATATAGTAATTGCCAGGATATGTAGCATTTGAGAAATTAGAAATAGAGAAAATTTCATTTTTTCCTTTTTTTGCGTGAACCGCATGCACATTAGATATTGGGTGAGAGACCGTACCTGCAATAATTCCGTTTTGTAAAGCAGGATTTTCCTCCATAATTGTATTCAAGTCACTAACATATAAAGAAGTGTGTTCTTTTATGTGTCTAAACAATCCTGTATATGGCACGCTTGATAGCTTAGAATCAACTAAAGCAGAATCTCCCGGTCTATAACCTTTATTTTCTAAGCATTTCTCGTAACCGGTTGAGAATTTTCTAAAGAATTTAAAGTAAGAAAGATTACCTGATTCATCTCCTTGGAAAATCATTTTTGGCCCCGGAACAGAATATGTTTTACCAACAGCCAATCTATGCTGTTTTACAGCATTTGTAAAAGCTCTTTTGATTTCATCAAGGGAGTAAGTTTTGCTAATATTGTTATCTAGAAGGAATCTTTTAAGTTCAGAACTCGACATTCTATCAAGATCACCTAGGACAAGGGCTTTTGCTATTGCTTGAGCTGCATGAGCAGATTTTTGTGCTCTATCTGTAACTGTCTTTCCTGAAGTATAATCATAGAGGCTTAATTCTTTTACTAGAATTTTAGGAATAAGCCTTGTTCCATCTATATTTCCAATTTCATCATGACTCATTGGATATTTAACGCGTCCATCTGAACGTTTAACAGCCCTGTCTAAATTATCCATATTCTTATGATGCCAATCCCAATCACCAAGAATACTTGCAGCTATTTCTTTGTGAAAAGGGAAATCCCATTCTGAGTCAAAACCGATGCTATCCAAAGAAACTTTGCCGCATAAAATTTTGTTAATAAAATTGCAATGATCCTGGTCATTTTCGGCTCTTTCATTTGCAGGAAATTGCCTTGTTATTCTAGGATCGTTATCTCTTGCATCTTCTGCAATTAAAAAGGCATTAGGCGCATGGTAATGAACTTCTGCAGCCATTTGTTTCATAGTACTATCTGACTCCATCATTTTGGTCATATCTACTCTTAATCCGTCGCAATGATAGTTTTTAATCCAGTTTAAAGCAGTATTGACAATATATTCACGAACATACTGGCTCTCGCAGCTTTCAAAGTTGAATACCCCGCCAAACGGACCATTTCCTCGCAAATAAGGGCCTGCATTTTGTAAATCGGCCATATCAGGACCCAAATGATTTGGAACAATATCCATTATTACGTTGAGTTTTAATGCGTGCGCGTAATCAATAAGTTCTTTAAGTTCATCTGGTTTACCAAGAGTAGTTCTTGGCGCGAACTTGTCAACACCATCATAGCCCCAGTTGTAGCCATATGTGTTTTCAACAGGCATGAATTCGACTGCATTAAATTTCTTTTCTTCAGCAATTTTTCTGAGCATTCTTTTTGCGGATTTAAAAGTTCCTTCGTCAGTAAGAGTGCCGATATGGGCTTCATAAATCCTTAGAGCAGATACAGGGGTAAACATATTATAATCAGTGGCTTTTCTTGAGACTCTTTGAGGGACTTTACCCATTTGCCAATCTTCATCTGACCATTTAAAAGAATGGTGGTCGTATATTATAGACCAGTTGTCAATATTTTCCCTTTGCATAGCATAAGGGTCTCTAACAACGGTTTTTTTACCGTTTCTATCCAGAATAAATCTATATCTGTCGCCTTCTTTTACAATATCTGAAGTTGCAACATTCTCAAATACACCTTTTTCTTTTTTCTTTAAAGGAAACAAGAAAGAAGTTTTGTATGGCGGTTTAATTTCAACATAAACATCATTTACATCAGGGAATGTATACAATTTGAAATTAACATTTTTATTTTTTTCAACATTTGCTCCCCATGAAGCATGGTCTTGTGATAGCGAGCAAAAAGGGACACCGTTATACATGTAATACTTTTGTCTTACATTACATTTTGCCAATTTAGTTCCACAGTGCATTTTTTGTTTATTCTTATGTGAACTATCGTATTTAGGAGTATTATGCATATAACTATACCTATTTACAAGATTTGTAGATGTGACCTTACTTACCAACATATAAAACTCCATCACGCCGAACTAAACACATATTCTGCATACTATGATAGTATTATTTATAGCAATATGCAATGTATTAACATTTGCTTTAAAACCTGATTTTTATTTTTTTTGCTATGTTGCACTACTTTGTTTTTTTCACCTATAATAGTATCTAATGAAAACTTACAATGGATTAATTGAAATACCTAATTTATCACTTGCTCTAGGATTCTTTGATGGCTTGCATCAAGGGCATAAAGTAGTCATTAAAAATGCTGTTAACTATGCAAAGCAAAATGGTGTAGAGTCCGGGGTTATTCTTTTTAAAGAGCATCCGATGAGTTATATAATGAGAAATTATGTAAAACAGTTGATTACTCTCGAGGATAAAATGTCGATGATGGAAGCAATCGGCGTTGATAACATAATTTTGCTTGATTTTGATAATACAATAGCGAACCTTTCTGCTCAGGATTATCTAAAGGATATTTTGGTAAAACATTTTTCTCCAATCGCAATTACAACTGGGTTCAATCACACTTTTGGGGCGAACAGACTTGGAAACAGTGAGTTTTTGAGAAGTTTCCAAACTAAATACAAATTCAGATATTTTGAGATTCCTCCTATTACTTGTAACAATGTTGTTTCTAGTAGTTCTTCTATCAGAAACGCCATTATGTGCGGCAATTTAGACCTTGCAAACTCTCTCTTGGGATACAATTTCTTTATCAAATCAAAAGTCGTACAAGGTCAAAAAATCGGGAGAAAGATAGATTTTCCGACTGCAAATTTTGCATATCCTGAAAATATTGTTGAAATTCCAACAGGTGTTTACCTTGTTGAGGTTGATGTTGAGGGAGAAACTTACCGCGGGATTATGAACTACGGATATAGGCCTACTGTTGATGATGATTACAATCTTCATGCCGAAGTTCATATACTTGATTTTTCTGAAGATATATATGGAAAAGTAATTAAAGTATCATTTATAACTAAGATAAGAAATGAAATTAAATTCAAAGAGCTATCAGAGCTTAAGTATCAGATTATTAAAGACTTGGAATTTGCAAGAAGTTATAAAAAACCATTAATTTAAAATGATCGTTGCACAGGTAATTATCACCATATAAATAACACTTGCATAAAGTGCGCATGCCCCAAGTCTGGTCTTGAAAAACCAGTTTGTTATTTTCATATAAAAACCCTCCTTGACTATTAACTTGTATGTTAGTTTTAAATTTCAATTTA
>JAEZIX010000068.1 GCA_023415935.1 Cyanobacteria bacterium OH_CDB_20
TACTTAAACACACGTGAAGCAGGCATTTTATGCGGAATTGATATTTTAAAACGTGTTTTCAAAACTCTTTCAAGACGAGTAAGAATCGAATCTTATTTTGAAGACGGGGATGAAATTAAAGCAGGAGATACGATAGCAAAAATTTCAGGGCCGGCAAGATATATTTTGACTGGAGAAAGAACCGCTCTAAATTACATTCAGCGCTTAAGTGGTATTGCTACTGAAACTCACAAATATCAAGAAGCTATAAAACCTTATGAAGCAAGTATTACAGATACAAGAAAAACAACTCCGGGCTTTAGACTTTTTGAAAAATATGCCGTTAAAACAGGTGGAGCAAGGCTTCATAGGTTTAATCTTTCCGATTGCGTTATGCTTAAAGATAATCATATAAAATTTGCGGGCGGCTCTATTAAAAAAGCTGTTGAAAAAGTCAGGGAAAATCTTTCCCACGCACATAAAATAGAAGTTGAATGCGACACAATCGAGCAGGTAAAAGAAGCCTTGAAAGCAAAAGCGGACATAATAATGCTTGATAATATGTCTATTGAAAATATGGAAGAGGCTGTTAAACTAATCGGCAAAAAAGCACTAATTGAAGCAAGTGGAAATGTAAATCTTGAAACGGTTAACAAAATTGCTTCAACAGGAGTTAATGTAATATCTTCAAGTGCAATAGTTGCAAAAGCCAAAACCCTTGATATTGCCCTTGATATGTAAAAAATTTGCATACATCTTTTTTTTAGGGGAAAATATACATAAAGGGTTTTATTGGAGAGTTTTGTGAAAATAATAGTTTGTGTAAAACAAGTACCTGATACTTCTGACATCAAATGGACAGAACATAATACAATTCAGAGAGAAGGCGTTGAAAGCGTTATCAATCCTTTTGATAAATACGCTATTGAAACCGCATTAAGACTAAAAGATAAATATAATGCGCATGTTAGTGTTATATCTATGGGGCCTCCACAGGCAACTGAGGTTTTAAGAGAAGCACTTGCTTTAGGAGCAGACGAAGCTGTTCTTGTAAGTGATAGAAAGTTCTCAGGAGCAGATACAATTGCAACTTCAAGAACACTTGGAAGCGCTATTGCAAAAGCATATGGTGATTTTGACCTTATAATTTGCGGACAATTTGCTGTAGATGGTGACACAGGTCAAACAGGGCCAAGTATAGCTCAATATCTAAGCATACCTCAAATCACGTATGTAAAAGAGATTGTAAACTACAGTGATAATTCACTTACCGTAAAAAAAGAAACCGAAGACGGCATTGAGACAATAAAAATAAAACTTCCCGCACTTCTATGTGTTGAGAAATGTGATTTTGAGCCTAGAAACATAAAAATTGAAGGCTATATAACAACACAAAATGCAGAAATCAAGTCATTAAGTCTTGAAGATATTGAAATTGACGCTGAAAGTGTTGGAATGAAAGGCTCACCTACATATGTAAGCAAAGCTTTTAGACCTGAAGGAAGAAAAAAAGGTGAAGTTATAACACCTGAAAATAAACAAGAAGGTGCAAACTTTGTTGCTGAAAAAATAAATGCTTTTCTTGGAAATAAGGAGCTTTAACCTATGGATAAAAATATTATTTTAATATATGCGGAAGTAACAAGAGAGGGTAAAATCGCGCAGGTTTCACTAGAGCTTGCATATAAAGCTCAAGAGCTTAAGCAATCTTTAGAAAATTCAGAAGTTAAAGCCTTTATTATTTCCCAAAGGCAAGATTTTGGAGAGGTTATCGAAGCTCTTTCTAATGTTGGAGTTGATGAAGTTATCATAGTAACAGACGAAATATTCAAAGATTATGATACTGAAATATACCTTGAAGCATCAGTGAAACTTATTAAAGATCTTCAACCTAAAATAGTTTTGATAGGCGCAACCACTCAAGGAAGAGACTTAGCGCCAAGAATATCTTCAACAATTCAAACAGGATTGACTGCAGATTGCACAGGACTTGAGATAAACGAAAAAGGAGATTTAGCCGCAACAAGACCTACATTTGGAGGCAACTTGATGGCTACCATCCTTTGTAAAACACTTCCTCAAATGGCAACTGTAAGACCTAACGTTTTCAGAGTGCCTAAAAACACTGTTAAAAAAGATATAAAAGTAACCTACAACTGGATTGACGTTCACAATGTTGAAAAGAAAACAGAATTAGTAGATTTTATTAAAAATACACAAAATGACAATCAAAACCTTACAGAAGCCCAAATCATATTAGCGGGTGGAAAAGGAATGAAGTCTAAAGAAGGTTTTAAACTTTTAGAAGATGTTGCATCTGAAATAGGAGCCTCAGTCGGGGCATCAAGAGCAGCTGTTGAAGCAGGATGGGTAAGCCCTTCTGTTCAAATCGGGCAAACGGGAAAAACCGTTTCGCCTAAACTTTACATCGCTTGCGGAATTTCAGGCGCAATTCAACATCTTATGGGTATAAATTCAAGTGATAAAATTTTAGCAATCAACACGGACCCTAAAGCTCCAATTTTTAATTCGTGCGATTACGGGATTGTTGGCGATGCGATTGAAATATTACCTGAACTTGCTACAATATTAAAACAAAATAAATCATAATGTTTTTAAGGGGAATAATAAATGAACGAAACTCAAACAAACACCGAAACAAAAGTAATTG